>JAGQPR010000559.1 GCA_020426625.1 Planctomycetales bacterium | reverse complement strand
GTCGCAAAACCGTGGCTCTCGCGAATGACGCGTAAAATCAAAAAGTCGCCGATCGCTGCAGGCACACGAATGCCAGCGGCGATTGTTTTGGCGTTTTCCCAAGTCGTCGCATGTTCGTCTCGCTGGTCGAAGGCGCGGACGATCGGGGCACACCCCTCAGCCTGGACGGCGACCATACGGGGCAATGGGCAATCAACCCAACCCATCTGCTGAAGTTCTTTGAACGCCTTCCACATACCGATCAGCCCAGTTCCACCGCCGGTCGGGTAAATGATAACATTGGGCAGTTGCCACTGCAGTTGCTCCGCCAGCTCCAGCCCCATGGTCTTCTTTCCTTCAATCCGATAAGGCTCCTTGAGTGTTGACAAATCGAACCATTGCAGGTGCTTGACGCCCTCTGCCACAATGCGTCCACAATCGTTGATCAAGCCATTCACTCTCCAAACCTTGGCACCTTGGGCTGCAATCTCTCGGACGTTGATTTCCGGAGTGTCCGCCGGACAAAACACGAATGCTTCCATACCGGCTCGCGAGGCGTAAGCAGCTAACGCGGCGCCTGCGTTGCCGTTGGTTGGCATGGCAACTCGCTGGACCCCTAGTTGGCGAGCCATTGAAATCGCCATGCAAATACCACGCGCCTTGAACGATCCGGTCGGCAAGCGGCCTTCGTCCTTGACAATCAACGCACCGTTACCTGCGCGTAGTCGATCCAAGGGAATCAATGGGGTGGTCGTCTCGCCAAGGCTCACAATACTTCCAGCATCGCGAACCGGCAGGAATTCTCGATATCGCCACAAATCAGCGGGCCGTTGAGCCAATTCGGCCTTGGACAGTGAGCAACCAAGTGCTGGCAAGTCATATCTAACCAACAGCGGCTTGCCAGCTTTTGAGAGCCCATGCAACTGATGTGCAGGGTAAGTATCGCCCTGCAGTCCACATTCCAGGTGAGACACGAAATTCGGTAGTTGAGCCGTGGAATTGTTCATCGATGGGCACACTTTGCGATTGAGTTTCCGACTGGCGCTATGACTTACGTTGGATTAGTTATATCATCTGCCTCCATTGGCAATGGTGAGCTGCCTATTTATTCATCAGGACAGAAAAATGACATGGAATACATCTCGCGGAGTTCGCGTTCTGCAGGGCGCAGAGGCCAGCCTTGTCCGTGCCTCGTTGGGCTGTCTACTCGATGAAATTGTTGATAGCTTAAGCCTGGGTGGTTCGGATGCGATGCCACTTGGCGTGGTCGTCTTCGACGGCTTGAGCTATTCCCAAAAGCTGCAGATTCTAGAAACCGTCGGTCGGCATTTGCTACGCGAGACGTCGGCACCGTTGGAGTTGACGGCAGACGCAGAAGGTACGGTTGCGGCAATTTACGAAAACATCGTCCGCTGGATAGAGGTAGAAATTGACACCAGCTCCATTGATTTGGAAGAAGAGGAATTTGACTGGAGGCAAATGGTGCTGGATGCCTACACCGAAGAGTGCAGTTCTATCGACGAACCTATCGAGCCAGCCAATGAAGAAGCCCCCATTGATGTGCGAGAGGATGACATCGAATGTTGGCGCGAGTTAATCGAGCTGCTCCTAGATCGCATCCTTTGGGACCGAGACTACGAGATGCAGGTGATGTTGGATTGCCCTCCTGAATCGGCAGCGACACTCCGTGGGGAATTGGGTGTTACCGACGAATACTTCACTGCTATTGTGGCCGATCCACTCGACCAGGAATGTGAGGAGCTCGTAAAAGCGATTCGCGAATTGACCGCAGATTTTTGACTCGAGCTCAGTTGCCGAGCCCCCAACGAAGATCGCGCGCTCAGACCAAGTAACTTCTGCGCCGTACTGGCGGCCCGCGAAATAGGAGTTAGGGCCAAAACATTTGGCTAGGCAAGTGAATGACTGGAGATTCCAGTTATACTCCGCGACTTTCGCCGCGGATGCGAGGCCGAATGCGTCCGCTTCGCTTCTCCTCAGGCGGATGCTGAACCACCTCTGCTGCAGCAGGTTGCTCTGGCTCGTCAGGCGCGTTCGCTTCGCTTGCAGAGTTGGCTAGATGGACGTGCATTTGAGGAAATGGTATCTCGATCCCGGCGTCATCCAGTCCTCGTTTGATGCCTTCCACCAAAGACTCCTTTACCGGAAAGAACTTAGCGGCGGGCGCCCACACGCGCACAGTCCATTCCACAGAGCTGGCACCAAGATTAGTCAGAATGATCTGGCTTTCGCGACCTTCACCTGAAGCAATGCGATCACCCAATCGTTCTGTGACTTGCGTCAACACTTCCCGAGTGGCATCCAGGCTGGCTTTGTAGGCTACCCCCACGGTCACATCGACTCGCCTGTGCTTGTGGAATGAGATGTTCTCGATGGTAGTTCCGGCAATCGAGCTGTTGGGCACAATCAGGCGTCGATTGTCGGGCGTATCGAAAGTTGTCGTAAACATATCGATTTCATTGACCTTGCCCGTGATACCTGCTGCACTGATTACATCACCAACTTTGAATGGCCGAAAGACTAAGAGCAAAATGCCGGAAGCAAAGTTGCTGAGCGTGCCTTGAAAAGCCAGGCCGATTGCAAAACCCGCAGCCGCCATGATCGCCGCGAAGCTGGTGATGCTGACACCCGCTGTTTGCAGAATCGCCAAAGCGGACACGATGAATACGGTGTAGAAACTGAACTTACCAGCAAATCTGCCCAGCGTCTGGTCGACGCGCGCGCACATGGCCGTACTAACCCACCGTGCGACAAGTTTGGCAACAAAGTACGCTACGACCAGCATGAGCAACGCTACCACGGCAGGCAACACTGCGCGCAGTACCAGCGTAGAAGCGGCCTCGCTGACGTCACCCCGCATCAGCCCCTGCACCGAATCGACGATTGAGGTAGGCAGTCCAGCCCCTTCGGATGAATCTACGGCTGTCGATGCATGCTCGATGGCGGATTTCTCTTGAGCTCTTGTTTCATCCATGCTGATAACCTTAGTGAATATTCGTCTTCGGGCATCCTGCCCTGCTATTCGTATTAGCAGGCAATTGCTCTAAATACCTACTCTAAATACCGGCCTGCGGCAGGCCCCGAAAAATGCAGCCGAAGCAACAAGGGCGCTTTTCGTTTCTTTTACAGGCCGAGTCCAGATTTTAATGCTTTTATTGGGCACGCGTCGATGCGTCAGCTCACATTCTGCTGGGGTGACAACGTGTTTCTTGGCTAGGATTCCTCGAAATGAAGGCGTTGCTGCGGCACTCAAATTCTCAGACAGCTCGACGGAGGTTACACTTTTGAAGTCCCTTGTTGGAACACCAGTTTCGCTTGCAAACGGCCTCTCTCAATAAAAATGGCCAAGAATATCGTCGATGTTGAGCCCGGAAATCAAAGATGCCATCATTCGCGAGTTATCCGAGCTTGTTTCTAAGTCCGGTCACTTCCAGTACGCTGGTCGGTATTGCGAGCAATTGTGTGTCAACCTGTCGGAGATCTGCCATAGTCCCCACATCCTACTGACCAGCAGCGGTACAGCTGGCGTTGAAATCGCCTTGCGGGCGGCTGGCATCTCACCTGGGGACCGCGTTCTGTTGTCCGCCTATGACTACCCAGGTAATTTCTGGGCTGTGGAACGCGTCGGGGCGCGACCCGTGTTATTGGACGTCGAAGCGTCTGGCTGGCGCATTTCGGTATCAGCCGCCGAAGATGTGCTCGATCATTCAGCGCCCGCCAAACCAAGGGCTTTGATCGCATCGCATTTGCACGGGCAATTGCAGGACGCGGCCGCCCTGCGGAGTTTGTGCGAAAAGCATGGAGTGCTCTTCGTGGAAGATAGTTGCCAAGCCATCGGAGCCCAAGTGGGCGGTCGGCCTGCAGGCAATTGGGGACACGTCGGCATCTTCAGTTTTGGCGGCGGCAAAGTGTTATCTGCCGGTCGCGGCGGTGCTCTCGCTACTAGCGATCCAATGTTAGCCCAACGCATGGTCATCGCTGCTGGAGCTGGTAGCGGACCTTACGCCATGAGTGAGCTTCAAGCCGCAACACTGCTGCCGCAGCTCAACTATCTTGCTTCGACAAATGAAGCCTGCGTTAGGTACTTTGCAAGTTTGGCCGAGCTACTGCAGACCCAAGAAGTGTGCGCGCCGTGGGTGGGCAACATCGCCAACTCGGCTTTCTACCAAGCGGGCTTCCTTCTGCCGAGCAGACATGAAGCTACGAAGCCCTTGCAAGCCAAGATCCTTCAGGCTTTCGCCCAAGCTGGTATATCCGGCGGCAGCGGATTTCCAGGCTTTCACCGCCGATCGACTCGCAGGTGCGAACACGGTGTTCCGCTGCGCAACACTTCAACCTTGGTCGATCGCACCTGGGTCTTGCATCATCAAGTCGCCCTGGATGGCCAGCGTAATCCGCGACAATTGAGCGAGCTGATACTACCTCTTCTGCCAAGCATTTCTGGACTCCCCTAGACCACGCCTTGGTTGGTAGC
The DNA here is from genome assembly GCA_020426625.1 of Planctomycetales bacterium. Classification (GTDB taxonomy): domain Bacteria; phylum Planctomycetota; class Planctomycetia; order Pirellulales; family Pirellulaceae; genus Aureliella. Next base: position 86 of record JAGQPR010000559.1, on the reverse strand, counting down.
CACAAAAACCACATAATATCGGGACTGCTCTGCAAGCCCGGATTATTCATGAAGTCCGTCGCGAGGAACCGTGAGTCGAGTCAAGA
>JAGQPR010000558.1 GCA_020426625.1 Planctomycetales bacterium | reverse complement strand
GTGGTCGTGCCGTCACCAGCCACGTCGTTGGTCTTGCTGGCAGCTTCTTTCACAAGCTGCGCGCCGAGGTTTTCAAATGGATCATCCAGCTCAATGTCTTCTGCGACCGTTACACCGTCTTTGGTAACCTTGGGCGAACCCCAGCCCTTGTCTAGCACGGCATTTCGACCTCGTGGCCCCAAGGTACTGCGAACCGCCCGCGCCAACTTCGAGACACCAGCCAACAACGGTTGTCTTGCGTCATCATCGAAAACCATCTGTTTCGCCACGTTCAGTATCCTCCAATACATGGATAGGAGCGCTTCCCAAATGGCCCTCAACGCCATGGTGAATTGCTCGTGATTACTTATCTTTTGCCCTGCAATCGCCTTTAATTGCCTAATCGGCCGGAAAGATTTTGCGCAGTCAGTCTGGCAGTTTCCAGACAGATGGATGCTCGCAATGCAAAGACTGTGCCACTTTCCTTTTTCGCTGGTTTTCGTTGGCAAAACGGGTCGATCCCTGTGGTGTCAGCGTCCGTGCATGATAATGCTGCAATTGACTTGCCAATATGACAGCCAGCCTGGCGAAGCAAACGATTCGTGGAGTTGCCCTGTTGACCGAGAATGCCAACCCCTATGCCCCTCCTGCGTTAGAGGGGGAATTCAACCGGCCTGCCGAGCCTTCCAAGATGGCAAATCCCCGCTCTTGGCTTCGTTCGCTGCTGATCTGGTCGACTGTTTGTTGGATCAGTGCCGCCCCGAGTTTTGTATGGGGTATGGCGACCATCGCAACTCAGCAGGCATGGGCGATGTGTCTTGGCGTCCTGATTTTCATCGTTGTCTATACTTTGCTCGATCAAGTCTCGCAGAATCACCAATGGCGGTGCTGGCGTGGCGTTCCGCTAGCACTGAAGATCGGCTATGGGACTCGCATTTTCGTTTCCATTTTGTTTCCTATAGGCGGCATACTGGACATGTTTTGCGGGCTGCTATCGATCAACCTGGTAACGCTGGCAATGGGCTGGTTCGGTCCCGAGCCACTTCCTATGGAACAGGCCAACTTCTTGACGTGCCTGGCGATAACGCTAGTACAAGGAACCATTCTGAACATCGTCCTTGCCGTTTACACCGTGACCGTGCTAGGACTGATCATCGCTATCGGAAATTCGCGGTGACGCTTTAGGAGTCTGCATCCGCCGAGCACTGAACGTTCTGCTACCTGATGACTGCGGTCAGCGGCCAGCATCGACGGTCAGCATTTGTTATTCGGGGTAGCCAAGAATGGGATTGACCGGCAGAATAACCGCTAAAAAGCACACTTCCCGCCGAACGCCGAAAATACTGAACGCAAGTCACCCTCCCACCGAAAGTTACGTCGTTTTCGCCGTAGCTTTCGGAAGGGAGGGGCGGATCCCCAGCGACGGGGAGGGAAAGCCCTCACGCCGACCCGCTCGCGACCCCGGAGGGGAGAGTTAGCGGCAACGGCGTTTGGCGAGAAGTGTCACAAGAAGGGGCGTTTAGCCACCTCCCGCACATTGCGACAAAGAAAAATTAGAAATGCCGAGCCCTCTTTGAAACTGCTTAGTCGGCATCGCGGCAACCGAGCACCTCCAGCAGATTTAAGGCTCCCGAAGTGGATCGAAGATTCTTTACGTGGCTGATGCTGACGACGGCCCTGTGCTTTTTGTACTTGAGCTTCAGACAGCAGGTTCCACCGCCCAATAATCCAGACAATGCTCCGCAGGTTGGCCAGAATGCCCAAGAGGCCGACCCACTCTTGCGGGCTCCAGACAATGACGCTCAAGTTGGTGCTGAGCCCCAGGGCAACGGCGAGAACCAGGGCAACGGCGAGAACCAGGGCAACGGCGAGAACCAGAGCAACGGCGAGAACCAGGGCGACGCCGGACTTCAGAACAATTCGGAGCCCCAAGAAAACGCTGAGGCACCGATCGCCCCCAAGGTGTTTCCTAACCAAGTAATAACGCTTGGCAGCATGGATCCGCAAAAGGGCTTCAACTTGTTGGCGACGATCTCCACTCGCGGAGCTGGCTTAGAACGAGTTGAATTGGTAAGTCAAACTTCACCCGGCCAATTTCGCTACCGAGCCCTTGAGCATGAGGGAGGCTATCTGGGCTACCTCGGACTGGTCGAGACAGTTGCTGGACTGCGAGTTCGCACGGTTCCTGACGGCTCGCCAGCGTCACTGGCAAAGAGTACCTCCGGCGTAGGGTTGAAAGTCGATGACGTGATCGTGACAATCGGCGGTACGCCAACGTCGACCGTCGGTGCTCTGAATCAATGGTTGGACGAATTCAAGCCGGGCGCGTCGGTAGAATTGGTGGTTCAGCGATTGTCTAACGGCGGTCAGTCGAATGTGACGTTTACCGTTGTGCTCGGTCAAACGCCGCTAGATATTGTGCGCAACCAGGAGTGGCAATCTGAAAAAGTCGCGGGCAATCGCGCCCGGTCCAGCCTGCTGACAACGCTGGGTTCGATCAATGCAACTCGCATCCCATCCGGCGGCCAATCGCTGCCAGCTTTAAGCCCGTCGCTGGATGTTGATTGGAAAGTCGAAACGCTGGATGTTCCTGGAGGGCAGGGGGTCACCCTGCGATTACCTCTGGAAGGGTATCTGGCCAACACCAACCGTCCTGCAAAACTCGACTTAGTGAAGCACTATCGCCTGCTACCGCAAGGCGAGTCCTCCGACGGCTATACGCTGGATCTCGAGACCGTCATCGAGAACCATAATCCCCAGGCAGTCGATGTCTCTTTTCGACAAGAGGGATTGAGCGGTTTGACGCTCGAGGGCTGGTGGTATTCCGTCAAGATAAGCCCTCACATGTTCTCTGGCGCTGGCAACCGCGACATTATCTTCGACACTTTGGCCACCGATCACGATATTTCGACAACTCGCCAAGTTTTTAGCAAGGCCAAGAAGACGCCCTCCAAGCCCAACGTTCGACTGTTCGCCGACAATGAACCCGCAGAATCAAGATCACTGAATTACATCGGCGTCGATGCCCAGTACTTTAATGCGTCGATGACCGCCCATCCACTCGATACAGATTCGCTAACGGACTTGTACCAGGCAGAAGCTGGTGTCATTGCGGATATTGACGACATCCAGAAATCTCAGATCCAGGCAACGAACGTCTCCTTTCGGTTTGACACCACGGAGCAGACTATTGAACCCGACGGGAAAGCGAGCCAGCGGTATCAGGTATTCCTCGGTCCCAAGGACCCGGAGCTATTGAGCACGCACGAATTGTCTCGGGCTATCGAATATGGATGGTTTCCCTGGATCGCCAAACCGCTTTCTTGGATTTTGCATTTCTTTTATGCAATCGTTCGCAATTATGGCTTGGCCATTGTGATGCTCACCGTCATGGTGCGAGCGCTGATGTTTCCCTTGGGACGTAAGGCCGCCTTGAATGCTCAACGTATGCAGGAGTTGCAACCCGAGCTGAAACGCATCAACGAACTGCATAAAGACAACATGGAAAAGCGGGCCAAGGCGATGCAGGAGTTGTACGCCAAGCACGATTTCAAACCACTAGCTGGCTGTCTACCGATGTTTATCCAGTTGCCAATTTTTATCGGCTTATACCGCTGCTTGAGTGTTGACATTTCTCTGCGGCAACAGCCACTGATCCCAGGACTATCGTGGTGTTCGAATCTGGCCGGTCCCGACCAGTTGATCAACTGGAGCAGCTGGATGCCGGAAATCATCGCTGGGCGCGGTACCGGATGGCTGGGCCCTTACTTTAACATTCTGCCGATGGTCACCGTGGCCCTATTCCTGCTTCAGCAAAAGATGTTGATGCCCAAGGCGACGGACGAACAGACTCGTATGACGCAGAACATGATGCAAATTATGACAGTGTTTATGGGAGTACTCTTCTTCAAAGTGCCCAGTGGTCTGTGCCTATACTTTGTGACCTCTAGTCTATGGTCTTTGGTGGAACGCCAGCTGGTCAAGCGCTGGGCCCCTGCAGCCAACATTCCAGTGGGAAATCCCAACGCAGCCCCGGCGCCACAGCCCCAGCAGACCCGAGGGGAGAATCCTAACCGAAAGAAGAATCGACGACCAAACTCAGAAGAAGAGCCCCCAAAGGCAAGCGGCAAGATGCAAGAGTTGCTGAAAATGCTGGAAAAGCCCGCAGTCAAGTCAGCCACCCAACGCGGTCCCACCAGCCGGCCATCTCAGAATCGTAGAGGTAAGAAAAAGCGATAAGCTACCGCCATGATTTTGGCTTGCTGGCAAGTCCAAGGTAGGTGAAAACGGCTTCTTTCCTGCCAGCTGGAGCGACTCTAAATTTGTCCCGAAGGGACTGCGGCAACTAGCCCTGCATTTTGGCATTTCAATGCTCTGAAGATTGGACCCTGTTTTGGGCGTCGGTGTAACGTGCTTTTTCCGTCGTCCCTGCGGGACTTGCCTTCATGGAGCGATTTCAATTCCCCAGGTTGAAACCTGGAGCTATTCGCCTTGGTAGCTTGGGCGCGTCTAAATTTGTCCCGAAGGGACTGCGGCAACTAGCCCTGCATTTTGGCATTTCAATGCTCTGAAGATTGGACCCTGT
>JAGQPR010000557.1 GCA_020426625.1 Planctomycetales bacterium | reverse complement strand
CGTCCACGGCGATCCCGTACAAGGCATTGATCCAACAGGGAGGTTTCTTGGCGCTGTAATTGGGCTCGGCATTGAATTTGTTATGCCTGTACCAGGCGATCTTATCCAGGCATGACTTGAGGAACTCGAAATCGATTTGTGAAAACCGGTACCTTACGGCGGCGCAGCTCTGACGCTCAGACCCGCTTATCGCTACAGTTGTTCGTCCGAGAGTTGCTTGTCGCGGGTGCGGGCTGCCCGTCGACGAAAGGCGACAAATACTCCACCTATCGCTGCTGTTGCTGAAGCCAAAATGGGGCGCAGGCGAATTGCGATTAATTCCTTGGAGGCTAACTCCGTATCAACACGACTACCATAAGTCGCGGAATTTCGAGTCTCCTCGGTAGAGAATGCAAAGGGACTCGAAAGACCAATCCGCGAGGTCCAGGCTTGGTTGTTAGCAGCAACTGAACCTTCACCAGCGTCTAGCAAATCACCGTCTACTGTCGGCATGGCGATCATGCCCGCCAACGGCAGAACCGCGGGCCTAACAAGCATCGAAGAATTCGCGGGGGCAAGAGCACGCGATTGCTGTAGTGAAAGCAGTTCGCTATTCTCACCAAGCGATGTATGCGCTTCCCGCCTTTCCGATTGTTGCTCGGCCAATCGCTCGATCAACTCGTCCAGTTGGTCGCTGTAGTCATTGCGTTCGCGTTGCGATTGAAGCACGTCGACCACGTCAGCCAGTGAATACGGTGACCGATTCAAACCAGCTTGGCTGCCTTCGAACAGTTTTTGTGCTTGTGGAGAAAAGTAATCGTTAACATCTGGTTCATTGGCGCTGACAACGTCTGACGCATTAGACTGTTTGTTTTGGTTAAAATTGCCCGTTGGCTGCACCGCTTGCAGTGACCTTGGTCCTGCGGTTGTCGCTTCCCGACTAGCGTCGGTCAGTGCAGCCAGCGCGCGCGGGCTGCTAGGGGCGACGATGTTCTGCGGAGCTTGCGGGCGGCCAGGAACGAGTGATTCGGAGCGCTGCGAATTCGACAAGCCGGTGGATTCTTCCGTCACGACTGAATTAGTAGGCGAAGTAGATCTCGTGCTTGAGCTTGCCCCAACCATATCAATGATTCGGGGTAACTCGATATCGATTTCGATAACTAGGATCGAATCGACAACTTCGGGAGCCATTGCCAGCGTATTGTTCGCTGATAATTCTGCCGAGTTCGAGCCGCGTTCCTCGCGCTGATTCTCATTGGAAGCATCGACATCGAGCGATGGCGGACGAGCATCGATAAGCTGCAGCGTTGGCACCAAGCCCGGCAAAGGCTGAAAGAAGTTCACGTCGGATCGAGCTGGTCCGGGACGGCCCTGGCCAGGCTGGTGCACGCGCGATGGCGTGGACCGTAGAGGCTCGAGCGAATGCGGTCCCGATCGAAAATGCTGCTGGAAATTGAGCGGACCACGCGGATTGCCAAAGTTCGATGAACTTACTCTTTGACTTTCTTCAATCCCAACATCTGCGAATGCCCTAGTTTGTTCACCTTCGCCAACCAATTGCGATACTGTGAATGCGCAGCCGAATCCAGCGGCCAATAAACTGCGAGATTCCAGCGGTTCCAGAAGCAATGCGCGAGTTGCCTGCCGCGGCATCTGGCGAGTAGAGTCTAACCGCAGCCGACGGCACTGGCGGCGATTCCTGGGCGAATCCTTGGCGACGCCTGAAATTGATATCATCATAGGGCCCGTTCACTCATGAGTGTTCGCATCTTTGAGCGCAATTTGGCGTTCGACAATTGCGGCGGCTTGCTGCTCTTTGCCTGCCGCATACAACAACCTCGCATGATTAACGTAGACTCGCTCCAGGGCATTCACATGCGCTGTGCTTGGTTCCGCCAATTGCGCTGCTTCCAACACCTCAGCCGCTTCAACATATGCGCTCTCTGCATCCTGGCTCTTACCGAGGTGCTGCAACACGATAGCTTGATTGTTCAGCGCAATTCCTAAACTGGATCTGAGTCCGACGTTCGCGGGATGTTCTTTCAGAAGTTCGCGATAGTGCGTCTCCGATTCCTCCAATGCGTCATAGGCGGACTTGGCATCCCCGTCTTGGTACTGGCTCATTCCCAGGTTGCTCAAGCTGATTGCCAAGTCACGGCGGTATGACGCGACCTCCGGCGAAATGTCGACCAGCTTCTGACCTAGCAACGCCGCATCGCGGAAGTTGTCGATCGCTAACTTGAAATGTGAATTTTCCAAATGAATATTGCCAAGATTCAGATAAGTCGAAATCAGATCTCGGGAAACACGCAGTCGATTATCAACCTGATGAGCAAGCCACAGTTGGATTTCCAGTGCCTGCTTGAGGTAAGACACCGCCTCCTCGGGTTTGTCCTTACCGATCAACGCTCCAAAGTTCTGGAACGCTGCTGCCAGACCACGGGCAATTTCCTGGTCCTCGGGCGCATCTCGTCGTGCCTGGGTCAAAAGACCGATTGCCTTTTGATACTCTTGTTTGGCAGCCTCCCGCCGATGCCCCTTTTGCAAGGCCAGCCCGTAGTTGTTGACAGCAAGTGCCAGCGAAGTTGTTTCCTCACTGCCTAGCGATTCCTGACGCTCGACAGCTTCCCGCAGAGTTTCAATAGCGACAAAAGTCTGGCCAGTCGTTGCCAAGGCCAAGCCCAAGTGATTTAAATTGCGATTGCGGAGAATCTGGTAGCGTACTGAGTCGGGCTCTCTTTCGTGCAACGCCGCGTAGATTGCCTCGGCAGATTGGTACTGCGTAACCGCCTCAGCTGGCTTGCCCAATTCTTCCAGAATGGCACCAATTTTCGTATAGGCATTCGCCGTGTCTGCGCGTAAAGAAGAATTCTCCAACGACTGCTCAGTATAACGTTCGTAGTATTTGAGCGTCGTCTGCAACACCGTCCGCCGAATTTGCTCCGCTCCTGGAATGGCAGCCAGGTCGTCGGCAACCATCGACAATTCCTCCACGGCGGCCCGGCTGTCCGTGACAAAACTATTTGCTCGGTCGCGCTCATGTAAAATCAGCAGATTGGAGGTGACTAGACCAATGGCAGCAATCAACAGGAGAATGGTGGCGGTAGCAAACCCCACGCTATGAGCAACCGTCCACCGCGCCAAACGCACTGCAACTGAAACTGGGCGTGCTGTAATCGGATTCCCCTCAGCAACATTTCGCAAATCGTTGGCAAACTCTGCGGCGGTGCTGTAGCGATCCCCCTTGTTGATCGCCATCGCCTTTTCGACCACTGTTTGCAGATCAAGCGGGCAATCCGAGCGAAGCTTGCGCAGTCGCACAGGCGGTTGCGACATGATCCTGGTCAGCAGACTCGGGCCCTCCTGCCCCTCGATGGCTGGTCGCAACGTCAAGAACTCATACAGCGTGGCACCCAAAGAGTAGATATCAGTTGTATGGTCTACCAATTCGGTGCGACCACTTGCTTGCTCGGGGCTCATATATCGCATCGTACCGATCATCTCGCCAGTACGAGTGATCGCTCTATCAGCTTGGCAGCGGGCCAGCCCGAAGTCTGCCACCCACAGTTTCCCATTGCGGTCCAGCAAGAGATTAGACGGTTTGATATCGCGATGTACGATCCCATATTCATGGGCGTTGTGAAGCGCATCGGCGATCGCCGCAAATTGTCGCAATGCGGCTACTGTCGGGGGTTTTGTACCTGCCGCTTGGTGCTCAGCAACGCGACGATCCAGGGAGCTGCCGTCGATTAGCCGCATCGCGAAGAAATGGATTCCGCCTTCTTCCCCGATCGCGTAGACAGGCACGATATTGGGGTGCTCTAGCACTGCAGCCGCTCGAGCCTCGTTCTTAAATCGTTCAACGTGCTTGTCATCCAGCAGTGCGGCCATCGGTAGGAGCTTGACTGCAACCTTGCGATTCAATCGCACATTTTGGGCGGCAAAAACGATCCCCATGCCGCCGCGGCCAATTTCGCATTCCAGCTGGAAGTCGCCCAATATCTTGCCGCGAAGGTCGGTGCGGGAGGGCGCAACTTCCGAAACGCGATACAGCTGGTCCAGTTTGTCGAGATACAATTCCAGCACATCGGCTAATGCAGGATGCCCATCCAGAATCTGTGTCCGACTCGGACGCAGACCGTCTTCCAACTGTTGCAGATAGTTGTCCAGAATCTCTGTAAGTTCCAACTGTTCCTGGGTAGATAATCTACCTAGGAATGAATGCGATTCGTTGTCACTGGATTCCGGAAGCGGAGCCATTAGTTTTCCGGTTCTCAAATCGGCATTTAATATTCGGCACTTAACATAGGTCTCGTCTAGCGTTGATGCGTTCAACGGACACGTCGCATTGGGCAAGCCTCGCATTTAGCAGAAAATAAGTTGTCCTTGCATCAAAGTCGGACCACGAGATGAGCCTGTCAGAAAAGAGCTTTCCTTAGTCTACTTATAGACCGTCTTTGCGGGAAAGTCACCCACCTGATGGGCGGTATACTGATCGGAACTGGTCAATTGCTCGCAGCCAGAGCATTCGCACCGCTCCCGATGTACGTCCCATTTGCTCAGCAACTTCTTCGAACGACATACCCTGCAAATTG
>JAGQPR010000556.1 GCA_020426625.1 Planctomycetales bacterium | reverse complement strand
ATCAGAGCTTTCTGACACAACATCGCGCTGTCCTCCACTAGGCTCATTTTCTGCTTGCTTCGCAGAAAGCTCTAGCCTCTTGGGGAATATCTTGTCAGACAAACACAATGAAACAACGCGTCGGAGTACTACTTCGGATGCTTCCGGCCCTAAACAGCTGACCGATGACCTGGAGCTGATTCCAAGGGCTTCAAAGGCAGCGGCACCTGTGGCGCTGATTATTGGAGCCATCTACCTCTTTTTCTACTGCGTAGCGTATCGCTCGCCAGTACCAGTCGACCTCAGCTCCCTGCCGATGCTACTGATGGCGATATTCATGGTGTGCGTTGTTCTCTTCGCTTTGCTCTTGCTGTTCTTTGCAGCGCCCGCGATCGCACTCACGACAAGGGTAGACGGCCGGTACTGGCCTATTGATCTCACCGGCAGCGATCAGGTGGATTGGGAGGCTGACAGGAAAAGAGTAGCTGCTAGACGCAGTCTCGCAGCAAGCTTCGTCACGATGGGCATTCCCGCAGCAATGATGTGTTACGGGTTGCTCGCTCTAATGTTCGCCACCGGGTATGGCTACTGGTTCAGTGGGCTGCTCGCCTTCACCGCCGGCACGCTGGTTGCCGTTTGGGGGTTTCGCAAGTACGGAACCAGGCCCGTTCGGTCAGGGGCGTTCATTGCCACTGCCTTCGGAATCTTGTTCCATACCTGCCTCTTGGTGATCGCCACAGGGGCTACGCTTCTCGTATCGCGCGAGCTCTTGGGAAATCCATCGGACGCTACCGCCGCAGTACTGCTGCTGCTGATACCTCTGGGCCTGGCTTTCGTAACTTCTTCCATTACATCGATGAGCATCGAAGTCCGCGAACGGAGTCGCTATCGAAAGCTTCAGTTCGTAACGCTAGTCCTGGGGTTTGGCCTGATTGGCATGACACCGATTGGTACCGCCGTATGCAAGGTGGCTCTTGGAATGTTAGGCGCTGGCGGCGGCCAGGAGAACGTGCTGGTTCTCGACAGAGATTTGCCGAACTTCCTATGCGAAACGATTTGTGATCCGGCGGATCACAGCCGCTCGACACAACTGAAGGTGCTGCTCAGGACGAACCATCGCGTGGTTGTGGAAACGAAAGGCGATACAGGCGTCAACGAGGTGACAATTGTCGAGGTTCCGGCTGAATTCGTAAAAGGGGTACTAAGGACTGTCAAGAAGAAATCACAACGAGCCCCGACGCCCACATCGCAACTTTGATGCAATCGCATGGAGTGAGCGTTAGCCAAAGGGTCAGCACGGGGCGCGATTTTATTGCAAGGGTGTTGACGCTCACCAACAACGCAAGATGTACTCAGATCCAAGATTCTCGCGAAGTCGACTATTCAGGTGAGGCCAAGCGCGGTCGGATCGGAGTTCACTCCAAACTGTGCGGTCCACGCCATGTCATCTCCTTCGGCAGTAAGGATCTGCTTTCTCGCGTTGGACAATCAAGTGCGATTCCAAGGTACAGGAGCTCTTAGCGTCAATGGTCTACATGCCGGCAGGTAGCACCAGCACCAGCTGACGCTGGACTCGAGAACTCACAATCAGGGCCAGACCTCGAGACACCGCGTCAGCGTCGAAGGGCAAGCGACCCAACTAGCGGCGCAAGCAAGATCAGCAGAAGGGCACTCCATCCGGAAAGAGCGGGAATTCGGTGGGAGGTTGGTGCTGAGGGAGCCGCCACTACGGTGAAAGTGGCCGTGGCATATGGTGCAGCTGGACCGGTTGGATTGGGATCATCGCCAAGGAACGGCAACCCTTCGATGTTAATCGTATAGGTGCCTTCCGCTAGCGGTGGCAACTGGAATGCCTGCCAGCCCATCACGGTTCCAGGAGGGCAGACCCCGATTGTTAGGAAAATTATATCTACGGTTGCCTGTATGTCATTTCCAACAATCTGTACGTCGTACAAGTCGCTGCCGAAAAGTGGTCCGGTGCATGAGTTCCAGTACATCTCGATTGTCACGGGTTGCCCCGCAATCGGAGTGCTGGGAAAGTTGATATCTGCGTCCTGTGCCCAGGTGTTCACGAAAGCGAGAAGGCCCAGCAAGAGCAATGCCAACCGCAATCGGGCTTCACGAAGCGAAACGATGCTCATCTGACTACTCCTCGAATCCATTCCCAAATAGGCGCAATGATCGTGTGCAGCGCTGTTCTAACGGTCCGTCGCAGGGATCGCTGACGGGGATGCCGGCAAAAGGATATTCCGCACCGTCATTGATGCCATCGCCGTCGGTATCAGCAATGTCTGTTCTGGTGCCTAGCACCACTTCTAACGCATTGGGCAGGCCATCGCTATCTGCATCGCCATTGCCGGCGCCACGCGCATATGCATAGCCGAGTCTAGAACTTGCCATGCTGGAGAATACCTCTGTGAAGCCGCGGCTCTGGAATGTCGTCCGGTCTCCTTCCGGAAAAACCGCGCAAGGACTGCCCCCTGGTTTGCACTGCAAGTTTAATGTCTGAGTCCCAGTGGGTTGCGTACAACCTGAGATTCCAGCGCAGTGACGATACACATATCCTTGCCTACCCAAATAGGTATAGCCGTTTGTAGAAGCGCTCTGCACTTGGGCCGAATCGCTCAACAAGATGTAGTCACGGGAACTTCCATTCACTCTTACCATAAGGAATAGTGGGATGATCTCCGGTGTGCCTACATCGGGGGGCACTTGGGTGCTCAGCACATACGCACGCGCTCTTGGTATGCCTTTTCCCGGGTTGGGGAAGGCTGTATAGGGCGGGATGCTGACACCATCGGCGGTATAGCCGTATTGGTTAAGACTCATCGCCATCTGTGGCGTTGCGACGGCTGCGGTGTCGCCAGTGGAAGTGTTCTGCAGACTGAATAGCGGAATGGCGCGATTGCGCACCCGTTCGGCGCGCTTTACGCCGAGCATTCCTCTTGCAGCTGCTTCGGCATTAGGTAGGCCAAAGCCCAACTTCCAGTCCCAAGCTTGGCCGGATTGAGCTCGACTGGCAGTGTCGGCCAAAAGCTTGCGAATTCCGCCGGCCGACAAAGGTGCTGTCGTTTTTGCTGCACCTACCGGCACAAGCGGATTGATGGAACGAATCAGACCTACAACGGCGGATACTTGCGGGGCCGACATCGAAGTCCCAGTGCATGCACCAAAGCCGTCATTGGCAGGGCCATCACCGTATGTGTCGCCGCAACCCAAGAACGCGTTCCACTCACGATCCGGATAAACGGTGGAAACGACATCGACAGAGAGAGTCATCAACTCTTGATAGGTTGTTGGGTGTCCATTGGGCCCGTAGTTGCTGCCGCATTCGGCTTCGTTGCCGGGATCTTGAGGATCAAATGGACAATCGACAGTTGATCCAGGTGACTTGTCCCAAAGAGTCAGCTGGCTTTGACTTTCCTGAATACCTCCAATAGCTGCGGCCCAAGTGCCGTTTGCCGGCGCCTGAATGTTTGTTCGGTTGTTGCCAGAAGCCGCGCTCACAAACACATCGTCTTGAAAGGCCGCCTTCACAGTTGTACAGAGGACGTTCGAGTTGCTGGAACCACATACTATGTTGGGGCTGCCGGCACTAATGTTGATGACTTGCACCCCAGCATCCAGAGCAGCGTTTGTTCCACTAACAGTGTCGAGTGTAGCCGCCGTCGACGCAGTGGCCGGCGGGTTATTCCCAAGGAAGCAGAAGTGATACATCGTCTTGATGATGGCTAGTCCGCAGTGCTTACAACCACCGGAAACACCTTGGCTGTCTTCAGCGTTAGCTGCTATGAGCCCTGCGACATGGGTGCCATGGCCCGTTCCTTCGCCAGGATAAGTTTCTTCGGTGTTTAGCCATCCGTCTTGATTCGGGTCACATACCGTCGGAACAGAACCGGAATAATTGCTGTACTGAAACTCATCTACGTTACTCGGGTCTTGTCCGTGACCAGCAACATTCTCGGACAAGGCGGGTAGATAGTTGCCCCCCGGTATGAAGTTGCCACCGATTGATGCCGCGCCTGCAAATGATTTGAGCTCCGAATGATTTCGATAGATTCCTGAGTCAGCGGTTCCGACCAGTCCCCAACCTTCTGCGATCTTCCAAGCTTGGCCAATTCGAAGCTGGTTGAGATGTTCCTGCGGAACAGTGTTGCCTGTAGATTTTCCGCGTTCATTTGATGCCATTGACTGATCTTTAGGCACGAAGGGAGACGGGTTTGAAAGGTGTCCCTTCGCAGCAGTCGTGCGAGTGCTCGACGGCGGGTAGCGGAGCACGTCAATGCGGCGAATGCTGACCGATTCGACAGATTCGTGAGCCTCCAGCGCTGCGAGCGCCTTGTCACGCCTAGGCTGGTCATTGAAGCCAACCACGAGCGTCCGATGTAACTGAGCGCTCGCCCAGTCGGTATGTTGCCGATACCAAGTAGCTTCATCCAGTGTCGGTGGACGTGATTGCAGCCTACGGACCCTATCAGGCGAGTTGTCCGGGACAAGCCGAAACCGATCTAACAGTTCACGTAGGTCTTGCTCAGCACCTTCGACATTGGTACGTCCGTCGGCCACATCACGCAGCGCTTGCGCGGCATCGCCTTCCCGCAGTCGAATCACGAGATCCAGCGTATCGTCAACGGCCCATTCCGGCCCTGGCGATG
>JAGQPR010000555.1 GCA_020426625.1 Planctomycetales bacterium | reverse complement strand
CAATAGGCTGAAAAGCGCCAGCATGCCTAAGACGACCAACAGGATTAGGCCGCTTCGCTGATTTCCCTTTTTCATCATCTCATCAATCTCCAAGGCGACTGCTCATCCAATCCAGTCGCCAATCGTGCGTTAAATCTCATAGGCTTGGGGACACTCAATCAACTATTCTGGAACGGTGATCACTCGCTCGTAAACTGATACCGCGCCGTTGACGAGCGTACCGGTGGTCGGTGTGATCAAGGGTACCCCAGGGGCGACAAAGATGGTCGCGGAAAAATCCCAATCAGGCCCGGCCAGCACTACATCCCTAGACCAAACGGCATCGCTGGGCGGTCCGCCGGGATTGTTGCCGTAGGGGTCTGTGAAAGGAACATTCGACGAAGGATCAGGTCCCATCGTCGCCAAATTGCCTACTGTGGGTTCTGGATCGACTCCGACTACCCGATACCAGCGGAACACCGAGAACGGTTGCACGGTATTGGTGGCAACTACGCTGCCGGAGACATGCTTGCTGAGCATGATCCAATCACCTATCACAATCGTGCTCTCGGTCGCTTCGGAGGCAAATATCCTCACTCGACCACCGCTGCCGCCAAAGAAATTCCCAGAGAGCGGATAAACCCAAGTCAACCTCTCACCTTGCGGCTTCGTTTCAGGTGATGGAACGGACGCCGACCGCGAAGCAAACAGCGAAGGATCAATAAACAACCGATCTCGCTGATGCATCACGATCAACGAGAGCGTGTAATAATCCTCGAGCGATGTATCGCTTTGATCCAATGGTGACAGCGTGGCCATCCAAGAGTATTGGGTTTTGCTGGAACCTGCAGCGATGATCGGCGTTTGTCCTGAGGCGTCAGGCATCGTCTGAAATACGCGGACCGCTGGCAGCGTACTATCTTGCTGCGAAACGAAAGTGCTCAAATCGTCCTGCGTAGCAAACAGGCTTTGAACCTGTTTCTCATTCATCGTAAATGACGGTGTGCCTAGCGTTGCCCGCAGCATGCGAGGTTGGTCATTCCAGGCCATGCCAGACGATGCATTTACGGAATAATCCGAGTCCGTTAACGGATTGAAGCCGTCCTGGTAGTACGGAAACACCGCCGGTCGGTACCAGTGCGCACCGGCCAGCGTTTGATTAAACGCTGACAGCGAAGCGCGTATCGTGCTATTGGAGAAAAAAGCCGGATCGATGCAAACCGATATCTTTCCACTGGGACGCATCTGAGCCATGCCAGTCGACCCCACCGACTTGGTCAGTCGTGCGTCCGGAGCGGCGAAGAAACTCTTGCTCAGGTTCCGCAACTGGGGAGACACCGTCGATCCGCCAACCGTAAACGGATAATCTTGATACCACACCCAATTCTCAGGGCGATTGACGCCTCGCGTCAAGAATTCGTTGTACCAGTCTTGGGAGAGAGCCTGCGATTCACTTGCTCGATTCGCCTGCGAAGCGTTGCGACCAGCCATCAGCAGCAGCGAAGCAATGCCCAACATGCCACTGACCGCGATGCCAGTGGCGAAAAGAACTTCCAAAACCGTCACGCCGCGGCGGGTCGCACCAAGACAGTCAGCAGCAGATCGCAATCTGCATGTTAGCTGCTGCTCGTTTTTGGTTTGAAAATACATGGATCAAACTTTCCGGCGAATGGCGCGGATAATCCGCAAAAAGGTTTTGCTTCATCAACTCGCACCACTTACCCAACACTAGGTGAACAGCGGAACGATTTAGGTGCTTCTGTTTGTTATTGTGTCGTTTCTGCCAACGCATTGGTGGCCAGCAAACGAGACTGAGCAATCCGCTGCTGGACGACATCCGCGTAAATTTCAGTCATCAGCGTCGTCGTGGATTGAACGGAGGTAGTGCTGATTCCCCCGGTGTACGGATTGATCGTGACCCACGAGTTGTTTGAATCCATGATATTCGTTTTAAAATCCTCGGTATCTACCATCGAGGCCGCGCCCGCCAAGAGTGGAGATTCGGAAACCTGGTCTGTGCCACCGACCAACAGGTGGATCAAACCGGATGGGTAACCACGTTGGATGGTCGGTTCTGCATGACTGAATTCGCGATTCTGAAAATACCAAGCACTCACCAATCCCGTTGGACTAAACACCAGGTAAATCGGTCCATAGTTGGAGTTTTCACTGGTTGTCGTTGGTGGAAAAGGAGGTGGATAGGTCGGCGGATTGTTCAAGTTTGTAGGATTGTGCAGGATGTCGGAACTGAATTGTCGCCCCGACTGACCAAATCCAGAGAAATGCAAGTCGATGCAGGTACCGCGCGGCAACGAGATACCTCCAGACAACGATTTATTAGGTCGGCGATAGATGCGGAATTGCACATTGGTCAAAACACTGGTCGCAACGGGAAGAGCACCTTGTTGCATCGGCAGGTTTGCGGTGGTCGTCGATGGGTTGTTGAATTGGATCCTGACAAAGCTGTTGCCAGAGCTGTCCGTAACCACCGTGGGCTCCGCGACAATGAAGAACTTCTCGCGGCGAGAACCGATCTCGATCAAGTCACCCACTTGGACCATGGAAGTGGCCACCGGAGGATTCTGCGAAACGTCGATCAAACTGGCTACCGAGGAAAGGGGAATATCCAAGGTGTCTGCGAAGCCAATCTCGTGAGCTTCTGTGGCAACTAGATCCAGCAACGTTCCGCTGGCACCAGCCCAATCCCCGGTGTATGCAGGGAAGACCTCGCCCATTGACAGTCGCGTACACATGTTGATCGGAGCCAGACCGCCACTGCCGTCATAACGGGAGCGGTCCAGGATCACTGCCACCGGCCGTCCCGTAGCTTGGGCCCGCGCTTTGGCGCTTTCCACGAATGACTTGACCAGGCGAGCTGCTTCGGAAGTTTTCTGGCCAACCAACAGACCACGAATTGTGGGTAGAGTTACGGCCGCCAACACGACAAGAATAGCCATCACGATCAACAGCTCAACCAGCGTAAAGCCCTTGACACGCTCCTCGGCAGAATGATTGCGGCTGACCATGTTCTGCACCTCCCGGTTATTCAAGGATTAGACTGTAGTTGGTGATATTGTCGGACGTCCCGGCAGTCGTCAAATCATCGTCCGTGTCTACGGCACTGCCCAAGCCCAGACCCACGTAGTTCCCGTTCGTATCGTAGGATCCCACGTAAGGATCTGGGTAATAGTAGGGGCTCCCGCTGGTGTGAGCGGCAGAGTTGGTGCCGGACCAAGTTTGGCTGGCGTATGCGACGGGTGTGCTCTGGTCAAAAGCGATATCAAACACACGATCTGGACCAGCTGAAATAATCAAAGGCACCAGCAGCCAGGGCTTCTGTGTAAAACTGTTACTAGCCCAACGCCAGTCGGTGCGGATGGGATCCAAGGCATCAGAATTCCCCGAGTTGCTCGCCTCGTTAAAGGGAGTATTCAGGGGGCTGGCGAATCCCGAAGGCCAACGAATCCAACGAATGGGAGTTCCCCATGCGTCCAGGAACTCTGGCAGTCCATCGTTGTCGGTGTCACCAATCTCCGAGGGACGAAACGCTTCAATGGCAGACCCACCCTCGTATGTCGAAGACGCAACGATTTGATATAGCATTTCAGCGGGCTGATTCTCAAACAGTACGTCTCTGACAGCCGGAGGAATGGCATCGAGCGCCGGATTGGCGGCTACCGGACCGATGTATGGCGATGGAAACGGCGGGGCGGTAACTGGCGCACCCAGACGACGGAGCGATTCGTTGAGCGCTGCCCGGTAGGAATTCAACTTGGGACTAGCGACACGACTGCCATTGGGTGACGAAGTGCCGGTTGCCGGATTCCAGCTGCCAACCCAATAAGGTAGGTCATCACCTGGGTTGGCCGGGTTATTCGCCGAAAACAGCGCCACTTTATAGATCGAAGGCGGAAACAAAATGTCCGTCAGACGATCCGGCATCTCCATCCGCATCGTATCTCGCAAAACGATCATACGCAGGCGAGCCCCCTCACGGGGGCTGAGCGGCGGCTGGCCATTCGTTATGCCAGCAGAACGATAAGGACGCAAGACCGCTGAATCCAAATCAATCCGTACAGCGCGATATCGAAAACTTTCCCACTCCTGCAATATCACCGAATTCAGTTTTTCAATCGTCTTGCGAGTCAGATTGATCTTGGCATCTGTTTGCGCCCCCGCCAATGAGAAAAGCACCATCCCTACCATAACGCCCATGATCGCAATCGCCACCAGCAACTCGACCAACGTAAAGCTTGGCCGGTAGCGGGGCAACGCTGGTCTTAGAACTATTGATTGCACCATGGCAGCCTCAACCGCTTTCTGCACAAAGCATTTTGAACTCGGGAGCAGTGGAACTGAAATACTCCAGCCGAGTTCGATTCAAAACAAGTCTTGCCCGCGCGGACTGGCATTGCTTCAGCTTGAGACGATAATCTCAAAAAGAAACAATGTTTGTGCAAGTCTCACCGCAAACTAATAAGTGGGCAAAAACCGCGCCATTCCATGGGGTTTCTGCATTGATTAGCAAACCGCCGATCCAGCGGCTCGAAATATCAGGTGACTAGTGTCACAAATAGTAATTCCTAAACCACATCAGCCTCTAGCGCGCTTGCGCTTCCGTCAAAAACCGCGTGCTAGTGTCACTAATCGTAATTCCGATGCCAT
>JAGQPR010000554.1 GCA_020426625.1 Planctomycetales bacterium | reverse complement strand
GGGAAAACACTTCTTCTCTAGCAATATCGACCATGGCCAGCTCCTCGATTTTCCTCACCTGCCACTTGGTTGAACCGAGCGATTTCAACGCGTCGGCTCAAGTCATGTAGATAAGACGGAGGAGCCCAGAAGAAGCTTACACGCTATCCCCACTTTTTTCTAAGATAGTTCACTCGCCAAGTGCTGTGTCCGCGTTTCCTTCCACTCGCCAAGTGCTGTGTCCGCGTTTCCTTCCGCCAGGCTGCTGTGTCCGCGTTTCCTTGCCAGGCTGCTGTGTCCGCGTTTCCTTGCTGTGTCCGCGTTTCCTTGGCGTTGACTCTGCTGAGACAGTTTCCTGCTATCGCAAGTAAGTGATTCATGATGCAAAAGCGCATGTCCATGCTGTACAAAGCGTCGCTTGAGAATTCGTTGGAACGTTGTCCTTCGATCCGTGGCAGACTATAACTTTCCTAGTTGCGAAGTAGCGGCCAGCGTGTGCTGGTTGTAGGCGGCATTCGTATGCGGTTCCCATCCGTCGTTTTTTCTTCGGCATTACGCACCAAGAAGGCAATTCAGAAAACTAAGTTACGATTGGCGCGTGCGGTTGTTCGAAACATGTAAGTTGGGGCGAGTCTATTTTTGGAGAGAGTGTGCCAAGAATGATGAACCGAAGATATTTAAGTTTGTTCGTGCTTACATCCTTCCTGTTGGGCAGCGACCTGCGTGCTGAGGAAATCAAGGAGAGTTTCCTGGACAGCGGGGTGACTCGAAAAGTTGGTGGCTACCGCCCTGAGCGTGCTGAAATGGACAAGTCTGACGAAATCGCCAAGATTTGGCCGGACGATCTGTCATTACCAAAGTATGGTTTGATTGAAATCGGCGAAAAAAAATGGGCATTCGTATTGGATGAACCTGAAATGGGCGAGCCGAAACTCTACCTCGATTCCAACGGCGACGGCGATTTGACGAATGATCCTGAGACTCGCTGGGTTACTACCGAGAGGGACGGTTTGCGACGAAGTTCTGGCAGCGGTGTCATCGACCTGGGAAACAATCATGTCGGAGCTATCAACTTCTATCGATTTGACCCAAACGACAAGACGCGGGCTACCCTCAAGAACACTTTGATGTTCTATAGTGACTATGGATTCCAGTACTCGTTTTGGTTAGACGGCAAAGAATTCAACACTTTTGTTGCTGGCTTGCCAACGGAAAAACTGCGATTGCCTGTGGACCGCGATGGCAATGGAAGGATGAGCAGCAACTTTGAATCCGTAGTGATTGGGGAACCCTTCAATTTCACTGGGACGACTTACCAATTTGAACTTGAAGACGGCTCGCTAAAACTAATAGAATCATCGGAGGAGCTCGAGCAGCTGCCTCTGCCGCCGGATCTAAGAATTGGCAAGAAGGCGTTGAGTTTTACGGCAACGACGATGGAGGGTGATGAAATTGATTTCCCTAAGTCGTTTGCGGGGAAAATCGTAATGCTCGATTTCTGGGCAACATGGTGTGGTCCGTGTATTCGAGAGCTGCCAAATGTGAAAGAAGCTTACGCTAACTGCCACGATCACGGCTTCGAGATCCTCGGTATCAGTTTCGACCGCGCCAACCGGGACGAGAATGTCCGCGAGTTTCTTGCCAAGAATGAAATGCCCTGGCCGCAAGTCTACGAGGGCAAATATTGGGATTGTGTTATCGGCGACATGCACGATGTCAGCTCAATTCCCTTTGCAATGTTGATTGACTGCGATAGTGGAGAAATTCTGGCGAACACCCGCCAATTAAGAGGAAAGGGGCTTTCCGCATTTATCATGGAGAAACTGGAAGCCAAGTTAGGGCCGTTGGCTGTGCAGGAAGCCGAAGAAGCTGATGAACCTGCACCTCTAGCAGAAGCAAGTGAAGAGGCTAAAGAAGATTCCCAAGAGTAGTTGCTGTCTCAGCAGCTACAAGCTTACTGCGGAAGGTCGCGTATGCCGCACGCGGCTCTCCCACGCGTGCAGGCAAACTATGTGCATCTTTAATTGAAATTGACAAGCTGGAAGCTTATCCCACGTAACCAACGGACCTAAATCCAAGTGTTGGCAAAGCACTTCTAGGAAACTTGCCCCACGGACAGCAGGGTCGGTCAATTTGGCCAAAATTGTCGCCTGCTCGTCACCTCGCATATGTTTTCTGTGTCGGTTACGCTGTTGCAAATTATTTCTTACTGCGTCGGAACGAAAGAGCAGCTCATGGCGGAAATCGAGATCTATATCAGTGGCAAATTCTTCCCCAAGTCGGAAGCAAAAATAAGCGTATATGATCACGGCTTGTTGTACGGAGATGGTGTTTTTGAAGGAATGCGAGCCTACTCGGGAAAAGTCTTCCGCTTGGAAACTCATATCGAACGTCTGTACGAGTCTGCTCAGGCGATCCTATTGAGTATTCCAATGACTCAGGCAGAGATGGCCCAAGCGACTATCCAAACGATTCAACGCAACCAACTCAGTGACGCCTATATTCGCTTAGTGGTAACGCGCGGCGCTGGCTCACTGGGACTGGACCCAACCCGGACAAAGGATCCTCAAATCATTATTATCGCGGACCACATCTCACTATACCCGGCGGAGTTGTACGAGAAGGGGCTTGAGATCGTGACAGCTGCGACTATAAGAAATCACCCGGCAGCATTAAACCCGCGCGTCAAGTCGTTGAACTACCTGAACAATATTATGGCCAAGGTGGAGGGTATGAAGGCAGGTTGTTCGGAAGCCCTTATGTTGAATCATCGCGGCGAGGTTGCAGAATGCACTGGCGACAATATTTTTATCGTTCGCCGCGGAGAATTGCTGACCCCGCCAGTCGATGCGGGTATCTTGGAAGGCATTACTCGCAACGCAGTCATTGAATTAGCTGGCGAAGCAAATGTTGTCGTCCGCGAGATCCCACTATCACGACACGATATCTTTGTCGCTGATGAGTGTTTCTTGACGGGCAGTGCCGCGGAGGTGATTCCGGTTATCAAGTTGGACGACCGCCCGATTGGGACTGGCGCCGTCGGACCGATTACCAAACAATTGAGTGCCGCATTCCACCGCCTCGTTCGACAATAGACAATGCTCGCTGGAAGTACGGCTAACTGATGTTCAGTGATTACGTGGGAAAGCTTCCAGCGTGCCAATTCCAGGTGAAGATGCTCATTGCGAGCAAGTTGCTTACCTCGCTTCCAAATATTGGCAGAGCACTTGTTGGTACTCGGCGGCAGAAAAACTTCAAGGGAGACAGCGTTGAGTTCTTTGCGTTACCGAGCACACCGCGAAAAGATTGGCGAACTGAATCACGTCCTGGTCACAGCTGAGAACGAGGCTGGCGATCTCGTACCACCTGTTGCTTTGGCTGTGTTTTGCCACGGATTCGGCGCTGGCGGAGACGACTTGGTCGGATTGGCGGGCGAACTGCTGCAGATGAGTGCGACTGAAAATCCATTGGCGCTGGCCTTTCCGGCCGCCCCAATTTCCCTTGAAAGCCAAGGCATGCCTGGTTCGCGAGCGTGGTGGTTGCTCAGCATTCAACGCCTGATCAACGCGCTAGATGACGGTCGCTTCGATGAAATCCGCCAGGAAGTACCAGAGGGAATATCAGAAGCACGTACTCAGCTGACGGATTCCATTGAACAATTGCTGCAGCGTTACCGTTTGGATGAAAAACAGCTTTTATTAGGTGGCTTTTCCCAGGGAGCGATGCTATCGGTGGAAACCGCTTGTCACGGATTAAAATCCCCTCCGGCGGCATTGTGTCTTTACTCAGGTGCACTTATTTGTGAATCGCGTTGGCGGTCGGTGGCTACTCGATTGGCTGACACCAAAATCCTGCAGAGCCATGGCAGCCTGGACATGGTATTGCCGCTGCAGACCGGTATCTGGCTGAGAGATATGCTGCTCGAAGCCGGGGCTGAGGTGGACTTTGTAGAATTTTACGGTCCACACACGATCGCTCCGGCTGCGATAGAAAAGACTGGCGTGTTGCTTAGTCAGCTTGCAGAGTCGACGCCAAAACCAAGTTAGCTACTTTCGGCTGCGTACCGGGAACAATGGTCCACCGTAGGCGGCAGTTGAGCCTAGCTCTTCTTCGATTCGCAGCAACTGATTGTACTTGGCCATACGGTCGCTACGAGATGCCGAACCGGTCTTGATTTGGCCTGTCGAGAGGCCGACCGCCAAGTCAGCAATCGTTGAATCCTCGGTCTCTCCGCTACGATGGCTAGATATCGAGGTGTATCCGTTGCGGCTGGCCAACTGGATTGCTTCGATCGTTTCAGTCAGGCTGCCGATTTGATTTACTTTGATCAAAATGCTGTTGGCAATTCCTTCGTCAATACCACGCTTCAGCCGCTCGACGTTCGTCACGAAGAGGTCATCGCCCACCAATTGAACTTGGTCACCTACGCGTTCGGTTAGAAGTTTCCAGCTTTCCCAATCATCTTCCGAGCAACCGTCTTCGATTGAACAGATGGGGTACTTGCTCACCCAATTGGCCAAGAAATCGACCATATCTGGACCAGCCAGCTTTTTTCCATCAATGGTGTAGAGTTTGGTTTTCTCGTCGTAGAACTCGGTGGCTGCGACATCCAAGGCGATAAATATTTGCTTGCCCGCTTCGTATCCAGCTTGGGAAATGGCTTCCATGATTAAA
>JAGQPR010000553.1 GCA_020426625.1 Planctomycetales bacterium | reverse complement strand
AGGTCCTGTGCAGGAGGAAGGTCCTGTGCAGGAGGAGGGGCTGGCGCAGGAGGAAGGGCTGGCGCAGGGGGAAGGGCTGGCGCAGGGGGAAGCGTTTCGGAGTTGAAGAAGCCAGGCAAGGTGATTGCAGCGGTCTGCCACTGTTCGAGCCCCTCATGCCACAACAGCGACGCGGCGCTTACGCGACCTTCAGCAAGCCATTGGATCAAGACTGCCGATTCAACTGGGCCATACTGTTCAGCAGATTCGGAACGCATGTACCACAAAGCCCCGGGCGCGCTAGTCTGGATCGCACTCGATGCAGCTGACAAGCGTTGTGACATGCGCTCCGCCGTCGCGTTCGACTTGGTCTCGTTGGCGGTTTCCGGGCTAACGCCCGAAGAGACATCTTTTGGGCTACTCTTTCCTGACTCGGTATCCTTACGGGAAACCTGTCGTTTGCGATTGGCGACTTGCCCGGCCGCGCTATTGCGCTCGCTCGGCTGATGAACGCCTTGGGAATAGTCCTCGTCTCGGCCATTCAGGCTCGACGCAGCTAATGAAATCTTTTCAGCCGAGGTTCGATCATTTGGGGATACTTCTAGAGAACGATGCGAGTCCTTTTCTGGTATGCGAAACTTGCCATTGCAAGCAGGGCATCGGCCACGTTTGCCAGCTTGAAAATCTTTAACATGCAATTCATGTTCACAGTGGTGACACTGAAAACGGATTCCCACTCAGTCTTTCCTTCCGTGCTAGTTGTAGATCTCGTGACAGTTCGTACAAGTTTGACCGATTTGACCGCTGACTCGCCGGGCCAATTCGGCGTCATTGTTCTTAACAGCTGCGGCCAGCTCAACCGCGGCATCAACCATTGCATTTGCCAACTTTACATAGTCCTCATCGTCCGCATCGCTCATCCCTTCCTGCAAAGCCACCCGACCAAGTACGGCCATCAGCTCAGCATATTGTGCCAAGCTATCACGATTCTGATCGAATGCCGTTTCACTTGCGCTAAAGCTGGTCACATGGTCATGAAAGGCCCATTCGAGCAACTTCATCAGAGGGCCTCGATCAACCACTTTGCTCCAATCCAATCCATCGGACGCCTTGTGCGACAGTGTGCTACCGCGCATTAGGTCGTTCAAATCGGCCAACCTGAGTTTGGCTTCGTTAAAAACAGGCTGAGAGCCTACCTTGGCGTTGGCCGCAACCCGTGCCATCAACTCTCGGGCCGCAGTCGCACTTTTCTTCCAGCGGACTTCATCGGGATACTGTTCAATTATTGCAAACAACACAGCTTGGAGCGAAAACTCTTGACGGGCGTCCGCATAGGCGCCGCTCACAAATGCTGGTGGAGTGGTTACGATTTGATCCAAACGCAGCTTTGACGCCTTGACCAGATCTTCCAAGGTTGTCGCGCTAATGATCTTGCTCCAGCCCGAATTCACGCTGGAGTCAGGCGGATTGCCGTTGGTTACCGATTCCACGGGGGAGTCTAATCGAGCGACGCGGCTGTTGGGTAACTCTCCCCGCATCATGCTCGTAATGTCGGTGAATAGCACTGAATCGAACTGTCCTTGTTGAAAAATTGGTGGCGTTGATCGCCAAGGACGGGGCGTGTCTTTCGTTTGCGCTTGCAGTCCGGAGCTAAGCTGCAGGAAGCTACAAACAACCACAAGCAGATTGAGATGGTCGCTAACATGAGACATGCTGCAATGAAGCCCTTCCAAGAACCCTACTTTTTTACCCCAGTCGCGAATCTGATACGAAACCTCTCCCCAGCCGCATTGCCCGCCCCAGCAGAATTCCAATTCAAGCGGCTTGAATTCTGAAGGGGAGCGATAGTAAACCATTGCTCTCAATTAACTTATAGGCTGCACGACCTAAAGGGGAGGAAGGTTCTGGCACTGCCGAAGTCTCGAATATATCAGAGTTTCAAACTCTAGGCGTGCTTTCTAAGGCGGCGCGGGCGGAGATGTCTGAAGTTGTGGGAACTACTTGATTCGTTGAGCAAAGATGAAGGGTCCCTGACCGTCGCGCGCCGCACTTCGCATTCTTTCAGCCTGGTTCTTTTCACCGAGCCTTTCATAAAGTTCAGAAAAGTAGAATGCAGTGTCTCGACTGATGATGCCGGTGGAGGTGCTTGCCGTCAAATTTCGTTCTGCCGCTTGCAGATTGCCGACAACCAAATTTGTCCATCCGAGGGTAGCGAACGCATCGGGTACCCCTGGAAATTGCTTTGCGTTGGCGGCAGCGAGATCCAAAGCTTCCTCTTGCTCTTCTTGGAGTTGGCTGCAACTGAGCACTAATGCCAGTTGATTGTTCACGGCAAAATTATCTTTCGTACGCAACCGTAATCCGGTGAGGATCTGCTGCGCTCTATCGAATTCTTGGCGGGAGCGATGAATGATTACACGCAACAA
Source organism: Planctomycetales bacterium (assembly GCA_020426625.1). Classification (GTDB taxonomy): domain Bacteria; phylum Planctomycetota; class Planctomycetia; order Pirellulales; family Pirellulaceae; genus Aureliella. The sequence goes on along the minus strand of JAGQPR010000553.1, from coordinate 2,263 downwards.
AAGGGCATCGATCTCTTTGGATGCAGGAATGTCGATATCAGCCAGCGTCCGCTCGGCGTGTTCGATGCGATTCTGATCAATTAGCCAAGCCGCCATTTTTAGCTTTGCCAAACCCGCCACCTGCGGATCTTTCTCATCGCAGGCCTTCCGAAAGAAAAGCTCAGCATTCTGTGAATCACCTTTCATGACATATTCTTCGGCGATCAGAACCAGCGGTGCGGGCTGCTCGGGCAGGGCACGACTGAACACGCGAAATCGTTCTTCGGCTTTCTCCATGTTTCCGTCAAAGAGCTCCACTTTTGCCAAAAAGTGAAGCAGTCGCGGATCACTTGCCTTTTCGACATCACACATCTGAATCGCTTCTCGTACTTGCGCCCAGCTGCCCCGTGCCTCGGAGGACTCCATCAGGACCAGTAGTGCCTCTAGTTTCATTTTCTCACTGAATTCTTCCGACCAATTGTCGGGCGTCGGTTGTCGGAGAGCCAGCTGTCCATGGACGAAAGCGTCAAACCATCGTTTTTCGAGTACGGCCATTCGAGAAAAGGCCAAGAAAGTGTCGAACCTGGGAGACGATCGCACAGTGAATTGCTCAAGGTGCTTCTTTGCCTGCTCGCGCATCCCCGCTTCCGCCATGAGTTGGAAAAGCATCACATCTGGGGCCAGCGTATCCGGCTGATTCGCCAAAAGCTGCAGAGTGTTAAGAGCTCGAGCTGTATCCCCCGTAAGGACTGATTTCTCGGCTGTTTCAATAATTCGGCTGGCCTCTTTGGTGAATCCCGCGTTTCCTAAAACGATGCCACCAGCGGCCTGATGCGAGAATACCAACATCAAGACTATGAACAGAAAGAGGCAAGAAATTGCCGGAGCCGCTTTAATAGTTGCAGTCGGTACCCGCTCTGCAGGCGGAGCGAAAATGCTGGCAAAAAGCTGCAAGTGCGAAACGGCCCGCTTCGGCCACACTACGTCTGACTCTCCCGCAAGCGGAAGCGTAAGTTCATGGACCCTTCCAGGGGGATTCCTCAAGCCACAATCGCTGCCGATGGTTTTAACTTGGTTTTGAGCTGTTCTGTTCTCGGCTGTTTTAAAGCGTGGCAACATTAATGCGTCCTTTACGACTTACTGCATGCCATTAGCACCGCAGTCTTTTCCGAATCTGTAGAAAGTCTTAGGGAAAGCCGCCCCCCAGTACTATCGATTATAGGACATGATGTCGCCGAAACTGTGCAGAAACCATAAAATCAGGCCTCGCTGGCAGTTGATAGTGCTTTCTGAATAAAATTTCGGACAAAAACTGCTAAACAGTGGACCAATCGTTATAGAGTGACTATCTTATCAACTGATCTTTTCAGAAATCTGCACAGCGATTTGAAAACCTGCTCGGAGACTCATGATGAAGCTACATGTTTTGACTGTCCCGTTGGCTTTGGCTTTAGGGACGGTTATCTCCCTTAACGCCAGTGCTCAAACCACCTTTAACGGTGGCGGAGACTGGTTTAATGCTGCCAACTGGTCCGCTGGCGTACCAACCGCTGCGACCGATGCAATTTTGGCTTTCAGTTCTGGTACGGCAACGATCAACGGAGCCGACGCGTCCGCACAAAGCTTGACCGTGAACTTCGGCTCTGACCTTACCATTACCTCCAATCGACTAGATGTTGGTTCGGGAGGAATGTCGATGACCAGCGCAAGAACGGTGACCGTTAGCAGTGGAGTAGTGCTGGAATCTGGCGGTGGTGACATAGACCGAGGAGGACTGTTCACAGGTGGTGGTGCGATCAATTTTTCAAGTGGGACTCTCGACCTGAACAATGACTCCTTCTTGACACTTTCTGGTGGAACGACTCTTACGACCTCAGCCACCACCATCAAGACTGAAGCTGGAAGCTTGCTGATTAATGGCGATTCCAGCTGGAACAATTCTGGCACTATGTCTGTTCAAGGCGGTTCTTCACGCTTGGACATTCAAGGCGCGTCTTCGATGTTCTCTAATACGGGTACTTTCAACGTAACCAATGGAAATACGTACAACGTAAATTCGCTGAACGGTGGAATGTTTCAGAATGGTGGTTTAATCAGCGTGGCAGACAACACATCCGTCGTTTTCCAGAATTTCTCTGACGCGGGTGGTTCAATTCAGTTGGGTACTGGTTCTTCGATCAACACAGGCGGTTCGCTCACGCTTAACGGTGGTACCCTTTCAGGCAATGGCACCGTCAACGGATCAGCTAATCTCACTGTCGTCGGCGGCAACGTATCTCCTGGC
>JAGQPR010000552.1 GCA_020426625.1 Planctomycetales bacterium | reverse complement strand
CAACCGCTCCAACTGCATTATTCAACTCAACTGCGCTGTAAAAAATCACGATCAAGCTTGCGGAGGAAAAATGGAATTTCTAGGGTAGTGGTCTGTTACAGCCTAATTTTAGGGTAGTGGGATTCGCCAGAATTCCTCCCAATCGGGGAATTCTGGCGAATCCCACTACGGACCAATCCTAATTTTTAGCTGTCCCAAACCACTAGTGGCATTGGTGTTGCTGTGGATTTCGCTCCGCAATCACGCTTTCTCAGCTGGCGAAATGGAGTTCGGCATGCGAATTAAACTTTGTGCGCTCAAAGATCGGGCGGTTGGTTGGTCCAGCAAGCATGATACCGCCGAAGGCCCGCAGCGCCAGACAAAACAAAGTCGCCGCGAACTAGGTGGCTGTTCCTGGATGTTTTTTCTGTTTTCTGTTTTGCAGCCACTCTGGATTCAAGCTCAGAGCTCCGATCCCAACGATTCGATAACGGCGACCAGGAACACCTCACGCCCAGGCAGCTCCCCTTCACACTTATCACTGATGTCCTTTCCAACGGGGACCTTACCAGCAGCTTCCGGCGCTCCCTCGCCGTCAACCAGTCAAATTGCCAGCCCTCAAGTGGTTGCCTGGCTAACCAAAATGATTCACGAGAATTTGCCCTCTTCTTACGAGAATGACAAGAAGTGGGGCAAGCAAAAAGAGGTCTGGAACGGTGTTGAAATCTGGCGAGAGGCTGGGCGGATAGAGACAAAGCGGAAAAAGAAAATGGTCAATGCGGGAACGTGGACCAAGTACCGTATTGACATCGTCGAGCCAGAAAACCGCTTGCACGTAACCTTCAACCGACTAGAAATGCTCCCTGACGGAAGGATTGCCTTTGATGTTGTCGTCGACTGCAGCTTGGACGTATACGGAAGATTGAGCCAATGGGCCAGGGACGTACAAGTAATCAGCATCAGTGCGAATGCAGACGCGGCTTGCCGACTTACTTTGATCGGCACCGTCGCGTTGCAAATGAACATGCTGAAATTGCCACCGGACATCGCGATCAAACCACATGTTGATTATGCCCATGTGGACCTAACCTACTATCGAGTTCGGCGGATAAGCCAAGTCGGCGGAGATTTCGCCAAAGTCCTAGGAAACGGGCTGCGAGGAGTCGTCGACGAGAAACTGGAAGATATGAATGCCAAACTGGTCGAGAAAATTAATGCTCAGCTCGATAAACACAACGAAAAAATGTCGTTCTCGCCTCAAGATTGGCTACGCACTCGGTTGCCGCTGCCATCTACAGTGGCCTCTCCCGCTGCTGCCGTGAAACTGACAAACGGCAATGATGAATAAAGCTTGTTTGAGTTGGGGCCGTACTTTAGCAGACAAACTGTATATGCAACTGCCCGACATAAACACTCGGCTAATTTGAACTACTTGTCGGACCAGACAGCCAACTCATTTCCATTGGGGTCGGCAAATTGAAAGCGGCGACCGCCGGGAAACGAAAAGATAGGCTTGAGTATTGCCCCACCGCTGGCAACAACCTCGTCGAAGACTTGCTCCAGATTCTCCGCGTACATAACTACCAGCGCTGAACCCTGGCTAGTGGTAGCAGACAGCTCTGAGAGATAAAATCCGCCGTCCAGCTTGCCGTCGTTAAAGGCCAGATAGTCGTCGCCGTAGGCTGTGAACACCCAACCAAATAAGCGCTGGTAGAACTCACGTGTTGCGCGGAAATCACGCGCTGGAAACTCCAAGTAGTCTATCTTTCGATCTTGCTGCGGCATCAAACTTCCTTCCGGAGACGGTGCTACCCGTCGCGAACGTAGTCGCCACCCGCCAGCGACTTCGTGAACTTTGGATCACAGCTTGGAGAATAGCAACTGCTAATGCACCTCTTCAGCCGCGGCATCACCAGCGGTTGCTTCCGCCTCAGCCGAGTGTTCGGTTTCAGTCGCTCGCACGGCCCGTGGAGAATCCACTTCCTTCAACTCGATTGAATCACGATAGGCCCCAGCATCCATGAGTGTGAAACCCAGAAAGAGGGCTACAAAGATAAACGAACTGAGAAAAACGATGGCATTCAGCGGTTTGTCGTGCAGCATGTGCATGAAGAACATGATCACCAGTGCTGCTTTGATCGTCGCGATGAACAGCGAAAGTCCAAGCTCCAGGTTGCCGAGTTCAAACGTGGATTGAAGCACGGTTAAGAAAGTCAAGACAATCAATGCAAAGAAAACCGCGAGCAATTGCCAAACTGGTGCGGGATGGGCGAAGCCGTGGTGTTCATTGACGGCATGCGTTGCGTGGTCTGACATGTCTATCGCATTCAATTCCAAAGAGAATCCGGGAACAGTAACGGCAAGGGTTTAGATCAAGTACAGGAGTGGGAAAAGGTAAATCCAAATCAAGTCGACCAAGTGCCAGTAAAGGCCAACGTAATCGACAGGCCCAAAGTATTGTTCGTTGAAGTGGTCTTTGGTAGCGCGTACCAACAGCCAAGTCAACACGACCATACCGCCCAATATGTGGATTGCATGCACACCGGTCATGCAATAATAAATACTAAAGAATAAACCAGCCCCGCCACGCTGATCAATCTCAGCAAGCGTTGGCGCCCCGGGAACCACCACATCGTGACGAACGCTGGTGGAAACGAGAGCCAGGGTCGGATCGCCAGCGTGACGATCATCTCCCTCATGGGATGCTTCGTCGTGTTTGTCCAGCGATTCACTGTCGTGTGCGCCATGGTCGTCCATATGCTCAGCGTCCGTGCTCACGGCAGCGACGGAATGTTCGCTGCCATGGTCCTTTGCTTCGGCGTTTTGGAAGGCCAGTCCAACTCCTACACCGACAAAGTAGCACAGAGCGGTCACTAGCATGGGGCCGGAAACCTCAGATTCCCGCTTTTGGCCTTTGACCATAGTTACTACATACCAAATTGCAAAACCCACCACAAACAAGGCTGGGACAATGCTGAGATTGATCAGCCAAGGCGAAAGTCCACTGCCATGCTCAGGAAGCGGCGCAAACTGGGATTCGTAGGTGCCTGCTGGCAGCAAGCCTATATCCCACTTGTGCGTGTATTCCACTGCCTTAACACCCAAGAATATGGACGCACAGCCAAGTGTCACCGCTAGACTTACTACCAAACCTGTCCTTTGTCGCAGCTGGGCGCAGCGCACGCCCCAGGCCATGCTCAAGCTGCTGAACAAAAGCACGCCGGTGTTGAAAGCGCCCAACGTGGCATTTAGATATTGACTGGAAAACTGCCAAACTTCGGGATTCCGACTGCGATACAAAGCGTAGGCGCAGAACATTCCACTAAAAAACAAAACTTCCGTAACCAGAAACAGCCACATACCCAGCTTGCCGGAATCGAACTGCTGCTCTGGATCATCGAAATGATGCGCCTGGAATGGCATGTGGTCATGCCCATGGCCGTCGTGACCGTGTGTGTCTGATGAATGTGACATTCGAGATTACTTAGCTCTTAGCAGGTTCTGGATTAGCAGCAGGTACTGACGGAGCGCTGGGGTGAACGTACTCCCACCCACGGGTTTCGTCGCGATACTCTAACGGCGTGTAGTCGTAAGGATCATTTACGCGAGGAGGATTCTCAAAGTTGAAGAAGGGTGGGGGAGAGGCGCATTGCCATTCCAACGTGGCTCCACCCCAAGGGTTCGGCGGAGCCTTCTTACCTCGCAACAACGAGTGGATGAGCACTCCCAAAGCCACGAATAAACCGATCCCCAAGAGAAAAGCGCCGTACGTGGACAATTGGTGCAACTCTTGGAATTCAGGAACGTAACGAGCATAACGACGCGGCATACCTCGGCTACCCAACACGAACTGAGGTAGGAAAGTCAGGTTAAACCCAAGGAACACAATCAAACAAGAAATCTTGCCCCAAAGATCGTCAAACATTTTCCCGGTCATCTTCGGCCACCAGTGGAACACGCCACCGAGGAAGCCGACCAGCGTTCCTCCCACCATCACGTAGTGGAAGTGGGCAACCACAAAGTAAGTGTCGTGCAATGGCCTGTCGGTCGACAAGGCCCCTAACCACAGTCCGGTGAGGCCGCCGATGGTAAACAGAAAAATGAACGCCAACGAATAACACATGGGCGTGTTCAATTGAACGGTTCCACCATACATGGTCGCCAGCCAATTGAAGACCTTGATCGCCGATGGAATCGAGACCGTGAACGTCAAGGCGCTGAATACGATCGTGGTTACGTTCGCCATTCCGGCGGTGAACATATGATGTCCCCACACCAGAAAGCCGAACAAGGCGATTGCCACTGAGCTGTAAGCAATAAACCGATAGCCAAAAATCGACTTGTGGCTGTGTACGCTCATCAGTTCCGAAATAATGCCCATGCCAGGCAAAATCATGATGTACACCGCTGGATGCGAATAAAACCAGAAGAAGTGCTGATAGGTCACTGGGTCGCCATTATAGGCGGGGTCGAAGATTCCAATGTGTAGCACGCGTTCGGCAGCCAGTAGCAAAACGGTGATGCCCAGTACAGGAGTCGCCAACACTTGAATGATGGACGTCGCATAGGTAGCCCAGAGAAATAGCGGCATCTTGAACCACTCCATCCCTGGTGGACGCATCGTATTGATCGTGACGATGAAATTAAGCCCAGTGAAAATCGAGCTAAAACCAAGCACGAATACGCCCATGGTTG
>JAGQPR010000551.1 GCA_020426625.1 Planctomycetales bacterium | reverse complement strand
ACGGGAAGGTTACATCCCGCAAAGCCCCAAAGTAAGGTTCCTGGGTACCGTTCACCCCTTCGGCGAATATTTACCTCCGAAAAGGCCAAGTTGTTTTTATACCAGTCGCTTGGGTGCCGTGCTGGCTCAATCCTTCGGCAGCCCTACGCTCTGATCTTCGGGAGGGACTTGATCAGAACGTTCCTTTGCTCCACTGGCTGGCGATGAGTTCATGTTCAGGTGTGGTGGCGGAACGGCGCTCGCGCCAAGAGAGGAATTCCTGGGACTGTCCGTATGGCTGGTGTCCGTACTCTCGTAGGCATCGTCGTAGCGAGAAAGGTATCCAGGCAACTTGGCCCGCTCCAATTCCAGGTGATACTCTTGCACAACATAGTTCTGAATCAGATCGCGGCAATGCTGGTTGATAGGATGAGCTACATCGGCATAGAGCTTGTTGGGATACTCTTCGTCCGACGAATTGCGTTTGTCTCGCGTCTTGGAACCACAGTTGCTGCAATAGTTGCTGCGAATGTAATTCTTGTTGCCACACCTGCCGCAACGTTGAGTCAGTTTGCGACTCGGCATGGCGACAAACGGGCCATGAGTACCTTCGATAATCTTCAAGTCGCGAACAACAAAACAGTTATCGAATGTTATTGAGCAGAACGCTCGAAGACGATCTTCGGACTCTTCCATGAGCTTTATGCGTACTTCGGTGATGTCCACAGCATTGCCCCCATGCATCTGTTGAATGACGATTCCAAGATCGAAGCCAATGCCAGAGCCCGAACCGTCAGCAGCGGCGATTCTGCGAGTTTGCACTGCCTTACCTATTCTGATTCTTGATTCCTACGACAAGCTGGCTAAGCGATCTACTTGACTTTCCACCGAAGGGCAGAAACACGAATCAACCGCATAGGCCCTATCAATCCCCATCTGTTTAGAGCGTTTCACTATTTGTTTTCGAACGTGTTCGTCGGCAACCAAAGCAAAACAGCTGGAGCCGCTACCTGACATGACGACGTGCCGGGCACCACACTCGCGCATTAAATTCAATTGAATTGTAACCCAACGATTGTGTTTTTCCGCAGACGATTGTAGAGCATTGAACAGCCACTGGCCAACGTTTTGTGCTTGCCCATTTTGACAAGCGTCAATTATTTTCTGGCTTTTTGGATGTTTACGGGGTGCATCTGAATCGTTTGCCTGCAGACCAAACAATTCGTAGATGGCGGCAGTACTGCAACCCTGGCGAGGATGTAGCACAACCAGCGGCAGGTGCGGCTTTTCCTGAAAGAATTCACACACTTCTCCGCGCCCTGTCGCGCGACACAGTCCAATCCCGCGTTCATCACCCAAAAAGAACGGAATGTCCGAGCCGTGATCCGCTGCGATTGAGGTTGCCAAGGCTCGATCCCAGCCATGCCAGGCCGTCAGGCAAGCGACCAGGGCCGCAGCGGCATTGCTACTGCCTCCTCCTAGCCCGGCTGCGGCTGGAATGCGTTTCACTAGCCGGATATTAGCTCCACTTTGGATTCCCAACCGCTGGCGAGCCTGGTCAACGACCCGCAACACAAGGTTTCGCTGATCGCTAGGGATGTCCCATGCCCTATCAGGCTCAGAAGCTTCGTCCTGTTCGTCAACAGACGCGACAACCTGCCGTTCCGGGAAGTCGAGTTGAAGGTTGAGAGCTTTGCCAGCAGTGGGCTCAAACGAAAGTTCATCGAACAGGCCGATGGGGCAGAGGACAGTATCAATTTCGTGATATCCATCGCTGCGGCGCTGGAGCACATCCAAGAACAGATTCACTTTGCCAGGTGCTTGAATGTGAATCGTATTGGAAATGCGTCTGATGAACATGGCGGCGGCCTAGGCTTCGTCCTTGGCGCGTAGCGACTTGGTGAGCAGCAGCTCGTGTTCGCAAAAATCCGCGTCGGCAAAATAAAGTGCCAACTCTCGCTTCGCACTCTCAGGACTGTCAGAAGCATGTACTAGATTCATTTGCCGCGAACTGGAATAGTCGCCGCGAATGGTTCCCGGAGCCGCGTTGAGCCCGTTGGTGGCACCAAGCATATCGCGAATCAAGCGTATTACGTCCAACCCCTCCACGGCTAACGCGACGATTGGAGCCGATGTGATGAACTCTTCCAAACTCGGGTAAAAAGGCTTTTCGACATGTTCCTGGTAATGTTGCTTGGAGAGTTCAGGAGAGACTCGCAACATCTTCATCGCGACGATATTCAGCCCTTTGGCCTCAAACCGACTGATAACCTGGCCCATCAAGCGACGCTCTACGCAATCGGGCTTCAATAACACCAAACTTCGCTGCAACATGTACACTTTTCTCCGATTTCGTATGCAGGAACCTCAGGGCACTTTTCCAGGAGGAGTCACTGCATTATCCAAGGAACCATCGCGATCTACGACATTTCGCGCACGGACGAGAATCTTACGCCTGCAACCGATTGCGCGAAGTGCAGCAACCGCTCATCTCACGTTTTGCAATCCAGCTGGCGGCAAGTAGCGATTCACTCGTGCTGTGCGAAGTATTCGTTGTAACATCTGGTCTGCCTGAGGGTATCGATTGTACCTCGCAGAGGTATCAGTTTCTTCAAGTAACAGCGGATCAGGGCCAATCTCCATGTTACGATCGCTGGGACTGGGCAACTGATCTTCTTCCAAAAAGAACGGCTCTTGTTCCGAAGGTGGCTGCGGAGGATTCGCCCCACTGGATTCAGCTGGTTCTGCCGCCTTTTCCCTCAGATAGGGCTGCAGCCATACGGGCGGTGGTTCCTGTGGAGCGGGTAACGTCTCCTCATTTGCGACTGCCGCAGGCGGAGTAGACGCGGGCTGAGAATGGAAATGGCTCATCGTCGGAGCCATTTGATACGTGGTCGATACGGGCTGATAGCCGGGCGAGTAGGGATACATCAACTGGCCACTCGCATATTTTTGCGGTGCGTGGATTCGTGTCACGATGTTCGGTCGACCGTCTGCAGCCGAGTGATAGCCGTGACGCGAGTAGCCGACCCCTAGAAAGCGGCCCATTGAATTCAATACCGGAAAATCGTACTCCTGCGAGCAAGCTGATGTTGCCGCCAAACCGTAGGCCACCAGGGCTGCACTGAAGCAGAGAACTCGAAGCGAAATTCTTGGCACGTTGGATCCTCCCTGATCGCAGAAAGCAAGTCGTCTCGACTATCCCTATGGATTCGACCAATCGAGGCGATGGTTTGAATCAATTAGAGCGATCGCGAGATCTTGCCTTTCGGAACGTAGCGATTAGGCAGGCTGGGGCAAGTCTGTCGTGAGTGCGTGGTGAGTCGTAATCGACATGGCCATTATCAAATGAATATTCCTGCAACGCAGGCAGTCATGAGGCATGCAATGACTCCGCCAATCATGGCTCGCAAGCCGAGACGAGCGATATCGTCTTTTCGCGATGGAGCCAACCCTCCAATTCCGCCTACTTGGATTCCGATGGCGCTGAAATTGGAAAACCCACAAAGTGCATACGTCAGAATGTGGCGCGTCCTGTCACTGAAAGGGTTGTTGTCGCTATGCAACAGCGATCCCATCTGCTCATAAGCGACTATTTCATTCGCGACGACTTTTACACCGAGCAGCTGCCCTGCTTGAAAGGCCTCATGCCAGTCGATGCCAATCAAAGCAGCTACGGGAGTAAAGAGGTAGGCCAGCAGAACCTGAAAGCTCAGGGTCGGATTGCCAGCTTCATCCCGAAACCCAACTAGAGAACCCAGCCAGCCAACGGCAAAGTCGGCCAGGGCAAGCAACGCCAAAAAAGCAATTAGCATCGCTGCGATATTCAAAGCAAGCTTTAGGCCGTCGCTAGCGCCTTGAGCCGCAGCGCCGATCACATTGGGACTATTGGTTGCAGCACTCAATTCCAAGGAATTCTCAATCTGCCAGTCAGGCATTTCAGGTTGCATGACCTTGGCAATCAACAGCGCAGCTGGGCCGGAAATCACGCTGGCCGTGACGAGGTGGCCAGCGTCTGCGCCGAACGAAACGTACGTGGCCAGCAGGCTTCCAGTTACCGTCGCATAGCCACCAACCATGAGAGCGTTCAGTTCGCTCTTGCTCAGTTTCTCCAAGTAAGGTCGCACAACCAACGGGGCTTCCGTATGACCGACAAAGATATTGGCGGCAGCGGCGAGGGTCTCTGGTCCGCTGGTTCCCAACGTACGCTGCATGCACCAAGCAACCACTTGAACGACAGCTTGCATGATTCTCAAGTGGTACAGAACGGCCATCAGGCTGGAAAAAACAATGACCGTTGGCAATACGCCAAATGCAAAAGAAGCTAAAGGGAACAGGCGGTCTCCGTCGACTTTGTCTGCTGAGTTTTGAAAGAGTCCAAAAACGAACCCGCTGCCTTCAGACACAAACCGTTGGAAACCTACAACGGCGTTATTGGCGGAATTGAAAAATGCTTGCCCAACATCGGTCAACATGACCAGCGCCGCCAGGGCCAACTGCAGAAGGAGTCCGCCGACAACGATTCGCCAAGGAAACAATCTCCTGTTCGAGCTCACCAACCAAGCGATCAGAATTAGGGCAAACAACCCAAACAGTGATGTCAAACGAAGAATCAGATCGTCCATGTTGTACCTTCAAAATTCGACACTTCTCGCTAATCGCCACCACGGTTTGTAAATATTCGCCGAAGGGCTGAATGGAGCAATTGATCTGGCGTGGA
>JAGQPR010000550.1 GCA_020426625.1 Planctomycetales bacterium | reverse complement strand
CTGCCGGAAGAGAGGGTCGGAGCCCCAACGACGGGAGGGAAATTCCCCTCTCCGATCCGCTTCAATTGTGCCCGCTCGCGACTCTCTCGAGGGCCCGATTGAGAGTCAGTTGAATGAATGGCAATCAGCGAGAAATGCCACAACTCCCGGGTCTCAGATTTTTTCCGTGATCAGTTTGGCTACCAATTCTGGGTCATCTTGGGCTCGCAGATGTTCGATTCGTGACTTGGGAATTCCAGCTTTTTCCAAGTGGTTGGCCAAGGAATCCCAAACTTTTTCGCGTTTCTTTCCCTCTGCCAGGTAGAGTTCCGTGACCAGCTCCTGGGCCCGCTGCAGCCCAATCGCGTCTCGATTGTCGTAGTAGCGTTTAATGACTTTCTGCTGGTACTTGGAATGATTGCGTTCGGTTGTCATACAATTTCTTCAATGACTCGTGTTTCAATGACTCGGAAAAGAGACACTAGCGGTACGCGCCCAATTCTGGCCTAGTGGCGGGTAGGATAGCGGAAATCCAAAATCCGCACAATAAAAGCTTACCTGCAACTTCCTGCCACCCAATGTCGGAAACCGCAGCTGCTGCGGTTTCCGTCAACAGCATAATTTCATGTGAGTGTCTGTCTCGATTTTGGCCATGCAAGCAGGACATTTCTGGCATAGATCCTGCTTGGAACTCTAAGGCGAAAGCTTGCTTTTCGGGCTTCGCTTTCTCGCAAGCCACGTTAAACTACTGAACTTAGTTAACAAGAGAATTTAGCCTGCGTTGCGTTAGATTTCCGATTGCCAGGACTTCTCAGGTGTCCATCCCGGACTACCGCCACAGAAAATGGGCCAAGTTGTGAATTCCGTCGAAACCAAGAAGCTGTACATCGAGACCGTCGGCTGCCAAATGAATGTCTTGGACAGCGAAATGGTCGTCGCCAGCCTTCGCCGACACGGCTATGACCTGACAGATTCCATCGACCGCGCAGACACCATTCTTTTCAACACCTGCAGTGTCCGCGAACATGCCGAAGAAAAGGTCTACAACCACCTGGCGCAGCTGAAAAGAATGAAACTGGCATTTCCCCAAAAGACCATTGGCGTCATGGGGTGTATGGCGCAAAAAGACCAAAAGCAAGTTTTTGAGCGGGCGCCCTACGTGGATCTCGTGGTCGGCCCCGGGCAATTGCATCGAATTCCAGAACTGTTGCAGCGCATCGAAGCAGGGCAAGGGCAGCAAATGGCTGTTAGCCTTGGACGACGCGATGGGTCTCAGGAGGACATTCGACGAAGCCATGAGACTTTTGATCCACTGCGCGATCCCACCATGCGCCCTACGCCTTTCCAGGCTTACTTACGAATTCAGATCGGATGCGACAAGTTTTGCACCTACTGTATCGTGCCCATGACGCGCGGCCCTGAACAAGGTCGCTCACCTGAGTTGATCGTTGCCGAAGCTCGCGAGTTGGCCAATCAAGGCTGTAAGGAAATCACCTTCTTGGGCCAGACCGTCAACAGCTACAAATACGTCAACGAAGACAAGACAACGCGTCTGGCTGACCTGTTGGAGATGGTACACGAAATTGACGGAATCGAACGCTTGAAATTCGTAACCAGTTACCCCAAGGATATGACCGCGGAACTTTTGCGGACAGTACGCGATTTGCCCAAGTGCTCTACTTATCTGCACGTTCCAGCTCAAAGCGGCTCCGACGAAATTCTCAAACGCATGAAACGAGGCTACACCGTTGCCGACTATTACGCAATGATGGATCGCATTCATGACATTCTGCCTGGCGCAGCGGTTTCCAGCGATTTTATCGTCGGCTTCTGTGGCGAAACCGACCACGATTTTCAGCAAACCGTGGAGCTCGTGCGGCGTTGCCGTTTTAAGAATAGCTTTATCTTCAAGTACTCAGTGCGGCCTGGAACTCGCGGAGCAGAGCTCTATCAAGATGATGTACCTGAGGAGATCAAAGCCCTGCGCAATAACCAGTTGCTGGCGATCCAAAATGAAATCAGCCAAGAGGACAATCTTGCTTTTTTGGGTCAGTCGGTGCAAGTGCTTGTTGAAGGGCCCAGCAAAGCTTCCATTAAACGCGGTGAGCCGGGCCCCCTACGGCAACTAGTCGGAAGAACGCAATGCGATCGAATCGTCGTTTGGGATGGCAACGAGAGGCAGATCGGTCAAATGCTTAACATCGTAGTCCACGACGCCAACGCTCACACGCTGTTCGGCACAGTCGAGACGATGGAGTTAGCCCCTGAGGTGTTTCCACTGCCAAGCGTCTGAGCGTTTCCATTGCGGTGAGAACTTTTTTCTGACACAGAATGAAGCTTGCGCAACAATGCCTCCCTTGACCGGAGCACCACAATTTGGACGCGACCTAAATAAGCATCTCGAGTTGACCTGCCGTCGCGCGACTCGGAACCTACAATGAACTTGCCACAGCGAATCGATTTCATCATAAACGCGTTCAAGTGGCCTGCTGCCTTCATCGCTTTGCTGGCAACACCCTTGGTTTGCTGGTCCTTGATTCCACTTGCTGCTAGAGTTGCCCAATCACCGTGGCCATTGGTACCGTTTGCAGCAGGGGCTGCTGCCTTTCTCATCATCTGGCGGCGGTGGCTCGGCAAAAGCCGACTTGGCCAATTCGCCATCACGCTGGAACACGAATCCACCCATGCACTGTTCGCCGCGCTGTGCTGTCACCGAATCGTTGGGTTTCGAGCAACGCTGGAGAGCGGCGGCGAAGTCCGTTATGTTGGCCAGGGGAACTGGTTAATAACCGCTGCACCCTACTTTTTTCCAACTGCAGCGCTCATTCTGTTCTTGTTGGCCTACTTGCTGCCGTTTCCCGGTCTGCCCTGGCGCAGTTTCTTGCTGGGAGTTGCGCTGGCGTATCACTTTGTTAGCACCTATCGGGAAACCCATCGCGACCAATTGGACCTGAAACAATTGGGAAGTCTGTTTTGTTGGATGTTCTTGCCCGCAGCCAATCTGGCCGCAGTGGGACTGCTGGTTTCATTTGCTCACGACGGGACGAGCGGTATGTCCACATGGTTCAGCGAAACGGCCAGGCCGATCTACTGGCTGAGTGAGGAATTGCACTCTCTGACAGCTGAACAAACTTCCAGCGAATCTGAGCCGCACGGGCCGCACGGTGGGGCTAATGTCGAATCGACATACCAAAACTGAAGAAGTGGGCATTGAGAGAGTTGGTAATGCTCGTCCCAGGCACCGCTCCAACCCCAGGTGCAAAAATCGGCCCCGTCCGCGAGTTGTCAAGCATGTAGCTGTAGGCTAGGTTCAGCGAGGTCGAATCGGAAATGCGTAGCGAGCTACCGCCGCTCAGCATGTGCTGGTAAATCAGAGGCGAGGCCACATTGAAGAACGCTTCGTTATCGCTGACCGGGTTTTGGTTGAACGTGTAACCACCGCGCAGGTCCAATGACGGTGCTAAGCTGTACTGGACGCCCAGCGCGGTTGCCAACACCGAGCTCCAGTCCAAGCCCAACAACTTTCCTGTCGCATCAAAAGTCGCTGGGTCACCTAACCCTGCGGTATTTCCGAAGTCGACAAAGCGGACATCCAAAGCCACCAGCAACCGATTGCTTGCCTTGAGAGATGCACCCAAAGAGAGAATTAGCGGCAAGTCGATGTCCGCCGTTAAGATTCTGGGACCTCCTACCGCGTCTTGACCGTAGAACTCGAAGCGCTCCATCCAGGTGGGACTTTTCAGTGATGCACCAAAGCGAAGGGTGGGGCTGTAGATGTAATAGCCGCCGACTTGAAATCCACCTCCCCAGTGGTACCTTGTTGCTCTGCCAGCTGAGTAGCCATTCGTATTTGGAGCATCGAACACAAAGGGTTCAACACCTAGTTGCCCTGTCGTGACCGTGGGACCTCCAGCAACCGAAAGACGGTCAGTCAATGCGATCGACAGCACGGGTGCAAGCTGGAGAAAAGTAGCTTCGGCACTAACTCTCCCCAGTCCGGTTGGCGGCGGTGTCAGCACGGGATTGGTTGGGTCAGAAAGCAGATTGGTTTTGAACCCAGCAATTCCGTTTACGCCTAGCCCGAAAGTAATGGCAGGATTTTTCGCGCGGTGCGTCCAAGCTACGTTGGGGATGGGCACTGCCCCAGCTTCCGCATCGGTGGAGCCGCCAAAGGGACCTGCCGACGACGCTACGCTGTGGTTGGCGACCAGCAGATCCAAGCTAAAGTCAACTTGGTTGTCCGCCAGACCGCTAATCGTGGCCGGATTCCAATAGATTGCCCCCATTGCATCTAGTGGCGCTGCCGTCGCGGCGCCACCCATGCTTCGATTCACCGCTCCTCCAGCGGAGACGATGATGCCCTGGCCCGCCACGCGGGTAGCATTGCTGCATAATGAAAACAGCACGAAAGCGAATAAAACTTGCCTGCCAAGTGAGCCAGATCGCCCGCCAACTGACGGCAGGGCAGCGACAGACGGCTGCATTCCCGTAATTCCAAACTCAATTCGCGTCTGAGAAGCACGAATTCCTGTCTTTGGACAGGTTTGTAAAGGATCAGAATTCCAGCTCATCTCTCTCGCCTATTCTCTGCCCGGTACAGGATGAGGCTCGCGCAACAATGGCTCGCTTGACCAGAGCATTACAACTGGACGCGACCTATAAAAATCGACTTGAAAGCCTAGTGGTTTGGGACAGCTAAAAATTAGGGTTGGTCCGTAGTGGGAGTCGCCAGAATTCCCCGATTGAGAGGAATTC
>JAGQPR010000054.1 GCA_020426625.1 Planctomycetales bacterium | reverse complement strand
CATCAGGGACATGCCCCGGAATTGGCTCACCAGGTATTCCGCTGGATGATGGACACGATCAACTATCATCCCGCCGGTTCGATGCCGAAACGCATCATCTGTTTCAGCCCGCATCCCGACGACGACGTGATCAGCATGGGAGGCACGCTGATTCGCTGCGTGGAAGATGGGCACGAAGTGCATATCGCCTACATGACTAGTGGCAATATCGCCGTATTTGACCACGATGCACGGCGGGTGGCGGAATTGGTGACCGAGTACAACCGGCTTTTCTCGATTGACCAGCAGAAGTCACTGGAAGTCCAGGAACAAGTTCAAACAGGGCTGGCAAATAAGATTCCCGGCCAACCCGACCACGAAACCATGCTCAAGATTAAGGCGCTGATTCGCTGGAGTGAAGCCCGCGCCGGAGCACTACATGTTGGCTGCAAGTCCGAGAATCTGCATTTCTTGGACCTGCCATTCTATCGAACAGGTACCATTGCCAAACGACCCATGGGTACCGAAGACACCGATATCATTCGTGAAATTCTCGACCGCGTTATGCCCTCGCAAATTTACGTGGCAGGCGACCTGGCAGATCCACACGGCACGCACCGCGTTTGCGCCGAAGCGATTCTCAGGGTTCTGGGCCAAATGAAGCACGAAGGCAAGCCCATACCGGAAGTTCTGCTTTACCGTGGCGCCTGGCAGGAATACGCCCTGCACGAAATTGAAATAGCCGTTCCACTGAGCCCCAGTGATATCGAATTGAAGCGCCAAGCAATCTTCATGCACGAAAGTCAGAAAGACGAAGCGCTATTCCCTGGATCCGATCCGCGCGAATTTTGGCAAAGAGCGGAGGATCGAAATAAAGGTACCGCAGAAAAATACAATCAAGTCGGGTTGCCAGAATTCTACGCCTTGGAAGCATTCACGCGTTGGAAAGGTAACCAAATCTGATCCTCGTTCCCTGCCGGTTAGTGTGACTAGCGCACTGACCTCCATTGAATGTGTTCGAGCTCTCGGCTGCTCACTTTCTTCGTCTAGTTTTCTTCCCACCTTCATCTCGCCAAGGAGAATGCATCATGCGTTTTCGTTCCCTGCTGTCCTGCTCTATGCTGCTCGTTGCCGTCTGGGCATCGTTGCCAGCTGAAGCCGCTGTAACTTTACCTAACATTTTTGGCGACCACATGGTGCTCCAACGCCATCAAGCCAACAAGATTTGGGGACGCGCTGAACCGGGGGAAGTGATCGTCTGTGTTTTTGGAAATCAACAGGTCACGACCACGGCAGGAGAGGATGGTCAATGGTCATTGCAGCTGGCCCCAATGGACGCCAGTCGTAGACCACAACAATTGGTAATCACCGGACGGGTGAAAGCAAAGTCTTCTACGGGAAAGGACGCCGTTTCGACCAAGACAATTGAAGATGTTTTGGTTGGCGAGGTCTGGATCTGTTCGGGCCAGTCCAATATGGAGTGGCGAGTAGCCAATTCAAATGATCCTGATTTGGAACGCGTGTCGGCCTACTTTCCAGAAATCAGAATGGTCAGCTTTCCCAACGTGGGAACTCAAGAACCTGTGTGGACCCACGAGGGAGCCAATTGGCAAGTGTGCAGCCCCGAAACGGTCGACGGTTTTTCTGCGGTTGGCTACTTCTTCGGTCGTCAGCTTTATCAAGTGATCGATGTGCCGATCGGCTTGATCGACAATTCATGGGGTGGCTCTGCTTGTGAAGCTTGGATCAGCCGAGAAGTGATGGAGGCGTCTGGCAAATTCGACGCTCGTCTAAGCATGTTCGATAACCAGGCCAAGGAGCTGGTAGAGTTGTCGAGCGTGGAGAATCCAAGTGAAGAACAAAAGCGAGCCATAGCGCGCTTAAACGGTAATCTACGGGGAAACCAACGGCCAGCAAATCTGTACAACGGAATACTGAAGTCGCATTTGGGTTACGGAATTCGCGGCGCAATCTGGTACCAAGGAGAATCCAACGCCGGTCGCGCTTACGCATATCGCGATCTATTTCCGCTTATGATCGACAGCTGGCGAGAGGAATGGGGGCAAGGTGATTTTCCGTTCTATTGGGTCCAGTTGGCGGACTTCCGAGCCGAACAGCCTGAACCCAGCGATAGCGCTTGGGCCGAACTCCGCGAAGCTCAAACGATGACTATGTCTCGGCTAAAGCACACGGGGGAAGCAGTGATTATCGACATTGGTGAAGACAAAGACATTCACCCGCGCAATAAGGTCGATGTGGGACGCCGTCTCGCGAGGTGGGCTCTTGCGAACGAATATGGCATCGATATCGCCTATCACAGCCCAATCTACAAGTCGATGGAGGTCGGCGACGGCAAAATCACCTTGACTTTCGATCACGTTGACAACGGCTGGCGGCCCTTTGACAAGTCTGAACCCATTGGCTTCGCCATCGCTGCTAGTGACAAGAAATTTGTCTGGGCCGATGCAAAGATTATTCGCGAAACAGGGCAGATCGAGGTCTCTAGCAGCCAAGTGGCAGAACCGGTCGCCGTCCGCTACGCTTGGGCTGACAACCCTGTGTGCAACATGTACGACGGCGCGACGCTGCCGCTAACGCCGTTTCGAACCGACGATTGGCCTGGGGTGACGGTCGACGCGGAATAGTTGGCCAATCTCCAGCAGGCACTGGCCCTCCGAGGAACCTATCTCAGCTGTTACGAGCAAAGCGCGGGGCGACAGATGCGCCCCGCGCTGAACCTTTCGCATTCGCAGAATGCGGTGAATCTCAAAGGTCGGCTAAGTACCTCACTAGATCGGTCGTGGTCACGATGCCAACTAAGGTTTCTCCGTCAACAACCGGTAACGCGTGAAAGTTGCTGTTGGACAGCATGTGAGCGGCATCGCGTATCGTGCCATGCACTTCAATCGTCTTTAGGTCTTTGCTCATGATATCGGCTAGTTTGTAGGTGTGGTCGAGTATAGCGTCCAGGCTAGCTCCGTCTTGATTCCCAAATTCACCGAACGATACTCGCAAGAGATCGTTCCAGCTGACGATACCGACTAGCCGTGTGCCACTGACCACTGGAATGTGATGCACGCCGTCATTCTGGAAAATGTAGCGCAGCTTCGAAACCGGCTCCCCCTCGTGAACGGTCAGTAATTCCCGGGTCATGATCTTGCTGATAGGCTCGTTCTTTTTCATGGATGTTTTTCTAAAAAGGTCTGAAGAGGGGACTGGAACAATCAACTATTGCAGTCGCTGTGAATCTCGCTAAGCATTTGATCGGCGTTGATTATGCAACGCCGATTTTGGGCCAATTCAAAATCCGTAGGTGTTTTTTGACGTTGCGGCTTACACTTCGCAAACTGCTTCAACACCCTTCCATAGCAAGGCAAAAATGATGCCAGCAAGCGCAAATATGATCAGTGACTGGCAATGCCAGTCGCTGCTTCATACGAGGCTGTCTTAAAGCTACTACTAGTCGAATTTCCTTGCCGCAGACAACCTGGCTTAGCTAGCTGCTAGGTGTGCGTCTGCGCGCATATCCTCGACGCGCGACGATACGCGCACTACTGTGACGTTCGGGCACGAACACTGAAGAAAACATGAAATGGCAAGGAAGCATCGCAAGCCGTTACATTCCAGCAGACGATAATCCACCGTGGGCTCTTTTGGATATACCTGCTGCCAGGGGGGATAAAGATGACAGGCCGAACCCGTGCTTTTGCGATCACAACCATCGCTGCTACTTTCGCGATCGCCGCTGTTGGCCAGCAGCCGCTGCTCGGCCCCAAGGTTGACGATGAATTGTTCGTCTTGATGCGAGCGAAATTATCGAGCTCACAAAAGGTCGTTGAAGGCCTGATGGCGGGCGACTTCACCATGATTCGTCAGGGTGGAGAGGAAATGCAGAAGATCTGCGACTCCAGTCAGTGGCGTCATGCCGAGGACCAAGTGGTTGGGCACTATCGCAGCGAACTCAAGCGTTCGGCCATGAAGCTGGTTGCGCAGGCGGGCGAGGAGAATCTCGAGGGTGCAGCCTACACGTACATGCATACTCTCTCTACGTGCATCAATTGCCATCAGTATTCCCGAAACGTATTGCGCGTCGCGAAAATCCAGGGGAAAAGCGGGGTGGTCTCGATTCCTGTCACTGAGCAAGAAAACGCAGCTTATCAAAACGGCTCGCTCTATCGTTGATTGGCAATTCGTGATGGGAGTGATGGAAGATCAGTTCTATCGGGCATGACAAAGGGTATGCTCGCATCGCGACGTCGGTTTTACCGAGGCAAAGCAGTGCAAGCGGAAAGATAAGCATCCTCGCAGAGGTTTTTTCCGCACGACCAGCCGCTTTGGCGTTTGCCACGTTCGTTGCAAGAATTGGGAGACTTTTGCGTTGGTGCTTACCTGGACAGCCGGGTCGTAAACTTCCCCACGTTGCCAGAGTCAAGATATGGAAAGTTATGTTATTGTCTTTCGACGCGCTGGATCGACTGCTTCGCCGATCACATCTCTAGGACGAATTGCGTCTGAGTTACAGCGATTCTCGGATTAGCTGACATCGGCGATTGACAACGAGGGAGTTCGTAAAAACCTGTGCAGCGATGGCATTGCTTGCATAGGGAATCGAAATCTGCACGCTCACCGAATTGGAAGATGTGGCAAGATTGGCCGGAACTACGGTGACAGCCGCATTGCGCACTCCAGATATTTGCAAGATACCGTTGGCGGCATTGATGCAATCTGCGGCAGTTGCACCAGGCACAATGCCTTGACGGGCACCTTCATACGCAGCGGCTTCAGCAACATTGGAAATCATGTTGGCATGGCCTAACTCCAGTGCGCCGAAAAGAATTGCAAACAACAGGGGGGCGGTTAGGGCAAATTCTACGGCAGTAGCGCCCTTACGGCGCAGTCGTTTGTTGCGGGTGTTCTGCATGGTTCAGACTCAGAGCTAGACGGGCATTGCCAATGTACGAATCATCAAAGGAACTACTTGCTATTCAACCAATGTTACAGCCAGTGTGCGGGCAATATCTTGAAACGCTTGGACCAATGCAGCTGCATCGTCTGCATGCACGTGAATACCGCCTTGGGTAGACTGTGCCACGAGCCTCATCAACGCTTGATTTGCACCGCTACTGAATGTGACTGTATGCACTTGTTGATTTCGGGCGACAGCCGTTTGTACAGTCACCTCCGGGCCAACCCCAGCATTGTGTTGGCCATCGGTCATAACGATCACTGTTTTCGCTGCAAAATCGCGTGTCCGCGGATCGTTGACCAGCGAATTGCTTCCGGTGAGCAAACCCTGACCGATGGCTGTCGAGCCGTTTGCGTTCAAGCCATTCACTGTAGCGCGAATCGCAGTGAAGTTGTCGGTCAGTTGAGCCAGTTGGGTTGCGGAGCTGGAGTAAACCGAAAGTGAGACTAAGGTATGCGGACTTAGCAGCTGGACCTCATCCAAGAATAGCGATACCGCTTGCTTGAGCGCTTGCAGTCGAGTCACCGATCCAGCAGAACTATTCATTGAGCCAGACACATCGAGCACCAAAGCCACATCGCGTACGTTTGCTGCAGCAGTGGCAACTTGTTCCGGCTGAAATTGTGTTGCGGAAAAGAACCGGGCAAAGAACAGTGGTACAGCGCCGTCGGGTGAGGCGTCACTGCGAATGCCTGTAACGCGTACTGCCGTCAGCGGTGGTTGGTTGGCGACGAAGGTCATCCGTCCGTTGCCCGCGCGTTCGACTCTGCCGACGTCAACACTTCCGGCAGGGATGGTCAGCCCCTGACCGGCCACCAGATTGCGACTGGCTATGTCGATTGCTGCCAGGCGAGCTTGGTTGGGGTCTTGAGTGCGGGCTAGCGTTTCCGAACCAGCGCGCGCTGCCGCGTCCGTAGCGGTCCTCAGCTCAGCCCGGATCATGTGCATATATGCAACGTCCACGCTGAACACGGCACCAACGACCAAGATTACTAAGACGATGGCTACCATGATGATCATGGCGCCACGTCGATTTCTGGCTTTTGACATGTACTTCACTCTTTCAGCATCGTAGCTTGAGCGTCTATGGTCAGTCCGTTGAAGGGACCGATACCGGTAATCGATCGAGAATCGCCAGGCACGGCAACGGTTACGGTAAAGGCTTGGCCGCGGGACAAGTTGGCAACATTGTTTGGGGAGAAACTAATGGTGGGCGAGGTGACTCCGCGAGCTGCCAGGACTTGAGTGCCAAGCGTTGTGGCCGTCGCTTGATCGCCGTTGGATTTTGCAGCTGATTTGGCCGTTTCATAGGCTGCTTGAACGACTGCTTGACGCAAGAACATCATATTGGCGCCCTCGAGCGCAGCGAACACTAACAACGACAACAGCGGTAGGCAGACAGCAAGCTCAACTGTAGCTGTGGCCTTTCTGTAGGCAGATCGTTGTGTCGACGATTGCGCGTTTGCAGACCAAACGGGGAAACGCATACGAAAATCCTATCCTACGGATATTGAAAATCACTGTTTAGTTGTGTGAGGCTTGATGTACTCAGGCCGAAATTACTTGACTTCCGTTTGCGTTGCTCTCTGGATGTTAGCTGACTGTATCCGCATTGCTCGTCGACGGTGTCGGCAGTGTTGCGATTGGTGCTGGAGCGGGATTCGGACATTCGCAGGGGGTACAATGCTCATCGCCATCCTGAAGCTGTGGCAGAGCTCCCATACGTGCAGCCAGTTGGTTAAAATCATCTGACAGTTCCTTCCAGAAATCTCCCTCGCGAAATCGCATTTCCGGAACAGCTTCTCCTGCAGCGAGTTTGCGTAAGCCTTGTTTCAGCCTCAGTACTGGACCAACGAAGCGATGGCTCAATTTGACTGAGTCGTACACAAAGGCCGGAATGGTGGCGACCATTAGCACGACGAAGAACGCGTACTGTGTCCAAAGTTGCCCGAGTCGCTCAGATAGGGTGAGGTGAGGCTCACCCAGAAAGTAGTTCATGGCGAATAGCGATGCCAAGCACATGACGAAGAACAAGCACCAGTGCGCACATATTCGGCGAGCAAGAGTACCTTGAACCGCACGATCGACGTAGACTTTGCCGCGAATGTTTGACATGTCTGTCCCCAAGCAAGTAAGCAGTTGAATTGACGCGAGACATTCTCTAATTCAGCAACTGGCGCCAGAGCGGATCCGACAGTCGCACCGACTAACGAAGTGTGAGCTAGCGAACAGTTGCCAAACGGAATGCATTTTTCCGGGCGTCCACGGTTGTTTGGGGAAATCTAGCACGATTACGATGAGCTTCGCGGCAAAAGCACATTTATCTAGCCGCGAGATTCCTCAAGAATTGCAGGTCATGAGGAATATACGAGTTGTGAGCTGCTAAGAGCACACCAAGCTACTCATTCAGCAAACAGCCTATATGTTATCGAGCTGCGTTTTCTGTCGAATACGATTTTTGCATCACACGTAGCGCGGCAGCACCTAAGGCTTGTACAATAGCGGGGGCCTTGAGACACATGAATGCTCAAGACGACGTGACTGATGTTGCGTTTGATTGCTGGCTGGGATGGATTCTCTTGACGAGAATTGCCCGGGATGTGCGCAGCGAATGCGAGCTACTACCCACTTTTATTACGCCCTTTTGGCGATTGGAGAAATATTGTGCGCGATCGTGCGTTTCTTATCTGCTTTTTGGCGACCGTAACATTTTTCACTGTTTCGTCACCTTTGATTCTGGCAGCTGAACGGCCGAACGTCATTTTTATTATGGCCGACGACTTGGGTTATGGTGATTTGGGATGTTATGGCCAACAAGTCATTCACACGCCGCGTTTGGACCAGATGGCCGAAGAGGGCCTGCGATTCACGCAGTTCTACGCTGGATGCCCGGTGTGTGCGCCCAGTAGAAGCGTCTTAATGACCGGATTGCATACGGGGCACACGCATGTTCGTGGCAACGCCAGCGGTGATACGCTAATTCAGTCGCTAAGAGACCAAGACGTGACAGTCGCCGAAGTCTTGAAATCAGTAGGCTATCGCACTGGCCTGATTGGAAAGTGGGGGTTGGGAGAAGTGGATCAGCCCGGTTTCCCGTTGCGACAGGGATTTGATTCGTTCTTTGGTTACCTGAATCAAGTGCATGCGCACAACTATTATCCAGAATTTCTTTACCGCAACGACCAACGGGTCCAGTTGAGAAACGAAGTACAAAAGCCCGAAGGCAGGGACGCAACGTTCTTGGGTGGTTCGGCCACCAAACGAGTCGACTACTCACACGACTTGTTTGCCAATGAAGCTTTGCAGTTTGTCGAGCAGAATGCCGAGAATCCATTCTTTCTGTACTTGGCATTGACGATTCCCCACGCCAACAACGAGGCCAGTCGCATGATTGGTGACGGTACGGAGGTCCCCACATATGGCATATACGCCAACGAAGATTGGCCGAAACAGGATAAAGGTCAGGCCGCTATGATCACCCGCATGGATGGCGATATTGGCCGCCTACTGGATTTGCTGAAGAATCTAGGTATCGACGACAAGACAATCGTATTTTTCACCAGCGACAATGGCCCGCACGACGAAGCACAGCATGATCTGACTCGTTTCAATCCTAGTGGGCCGTTGCGAGGCATCAAGCGCGCGTTGACAGAGGGTGGCGTGCGAGTGCCAATGATCGTTCGCTGGCCAACACAGGTGCATCCTGGAGTGTCAGATCATATTGGGTATTTTGCCGACATCATGCCCACTTTGGCAGATCTAGCTGGCGCGAAAGCCATTGATAACACGGACGGCATTAGCTTTTTGCCGACTTTGATGGGAACTGACTCTCAAGATCAACATGAATATCTGTATTGGGAATTCTACGAACAAGGCTCCAGGCAGTCAGTGCGATTCGGGGATTGGGTAGCGATCCGTCAGCCTATGTTGACCGGCGGCGTCGAACTATACAATGTATCAGAGGATATTGGCGAGCGAATCGATCAGGCTGGACAGCAAGCAGAATTAGTGCAGCGTGCTACGGAATATATGAATCAAGCTCACGTACACCATCCAAACTGGGAGCCTCGCGGAACTCCACCTGCCAAGCGTTAGCTGGAAGGTATCTATTCATCCTGTTGTTGGTTCCAAGTTGCTCTAGCTGAATTGGTCATTTGCTTGATCGTCACATCAAACCTTTCAAAACGATTTCAGTGGGCTGGTAAAGCCATCGATGCGCTCAATGGTGTCACCTTTAATGTCAGTGGCGGAGAGGTCTTTGGGCTGCTAGGGCCAAATGGCGCCGGAAAAACCACGACACTACGAATTATCATGGGTCTGATGCGACCCGATAGCGGCTACGTCGAGGTTGGCGGAGTCCGCACGTCGAGAGACTCGTCCGCAGTTCGAGCCAATATAGGGATGGTCTCCACCAACGATGGAGTCTACCCGTTTCTTTCCGTTCGAGAAATGTTGCTCTATTTCGCAGATCTTTACGCCGTGCCCATGTCGACCGCCCGCAAGCGTCTGGATTTGCTGGTGGAACAACTGGATTTGAGTCGTTTTGTCGATCAAAGGTGTTGCACGTTGAGCACGGGACAGAAGCAGCGAGTCATTTTGGCGAGAGGATTGATGCATGATCCACCAGTCATGTTGTTGGATGAGCCGACTCGTGGATTGGACGTCGTCGGGAGCCAAACCGTTTTTGAATTCATTTCCCATCTCAAGGATCTAGGCAAAGCTGTGTTACTTTCGACGCATCGGTTGGACGAGGCGGAACGAGTTTGCGATCGATTTGGCTTATTGCACCGAGGCAATTTGATGTATACCGGGACTCTAGATGAAATCCGGGCCGACACTTCACAGGAACACCTGACCGATATGTTTCTGTGCATGATGAAATCTGCCGAACAGGAAAAATCGGGAGACACCGCATGTCCAACCGTTTGACGCCTGTGCGATTGTTGCGATTGTGTCTAAAAGAGCTGCGAGAATCTCTGCGCGACCGTCGCACGATCGTCACGCTGGTGCTGATGCCATTGCTGGTCTATCCATTATTGAGTTTGGTGCTCAATCGAGTCTTGCTGACGGGCATGAAACCCAACCAAGGGTCAACAATAATTGTTGGGGTATCGACCGAGTTAAGAGACAGTGGATTGCCTAGCATACTTGTCGATGGTCAGGCATTACTGTACGACCGCCAGCTGTCACCCGTTTATCTGGAAACCACTCTTGAAGATCAAAAGTTACTCAGTTCATCAGGTCGCGAAGATGGCGGTACGGAGCTTCCTTCGCTCAAGGCCATCGGATTGTCCGACGATGGTCGCAGCTCGTTGCGTGATGGTTCGATTGACCTGCTGATCTCACGTCGCGCAGCCGACGAATCCGAACAGGACTCCGAGGATCAGCGATCGGCAAAGTCTCAATTCGGCGATGACGAAGCGATCAAAGCTTATCTCAACCTAATAGGCACGTACGAAGTACGGTATCGCAAAGATGACCAGCGCAGCGAGCGAGCCTTGCAAATCGTCGAGAGAGTTCTAGCAGCCATCAACAATCGCACTACGCAAGAAGTGGTCGGCCGACACTACAGCATACCCTTCCGACTCCAAGCCACGCCGGTTGTGATGAAAAGCGATTTCGCGGACCTGCTGGCTACCATGATACCGCTTGTGCTGGTACTGATGACCATGGCTGGCGCGGTTTACCCGGCGATCGACCTTACTGCCGGAGAACGCGAACGAGGGACTATGGAAGCCTTGATCGTCTCGCCTACCCCGTTGCATGCCGTATTGTTCGCCAAGTACGTAGCGGTAGTGACGGTGGCATTGCTGACGGCGTTGGCAAATCTTGGAGCAATGACATTGACCCTTTGGGTCAGCGGCATCAGTAAGCTGATTTTCGGCGATGGCATCTTGTCTGCCGGAGTGATTGGAACCGTGTTGGCATTGCTCGTGCTCTTCACGATGTTCTTCGCAGCTTTGCTATTGGCTATCACTAGTTTCGCCAAGAGTTTCAAAGAAGCGCAAGCCTACTTGATTCCATTGATGCTGCTTGCGTTGACGCCGGGTATCATGAGCCTCTTGCCCGACGTGAAATTTTCCGGACTATTGGCAACCGTCCCGCTTGTCAACATCGTCCTGCTTGCTCGGCAAGTGCTGGTTGGTTCTGCCGAATGGCATACGGCCTTGATATCGGTCACTTGCACCGGTTTCTACGCGCTGGCGGCGCTGGCGGTTGCTGGCAAATTATTCGGTTCAGACGCATCCATGCATGGCAGTCAAGGCAGCTGGCGTGATCTGCTATCTCGTCCTAAATTCTGGCAAGATATGCCACGAATTGACCAAATGGCCATGACCATGGCAGTCATGTTCCCGCTCTATTTTGTCGCTTCAAGCTTGCTGCCCCGACTTAGTGAGGATTTTGAAACGCGACTTTCCTATTCGGTGGCTGTGTCTTTTGCGCTCATTCTCTTCTTCCCATTGGCCGTTTGTTGGTTCGCCAAGATCCGGTTTACTACTGCCTTTCGACTCGGGCTGCCTCGCGCATGGACTTGGCCATTGCTGCTGCCGGCAACACTCTTAGTCGCTTCATCAGCCTGGATGTTCGCTCATGAACTTGTACTCATCGGACAAAGCGCCGGTATTGGCACGATTGGCGAAGAGCAGATGGAGTTTGTCCAGCGGATGTCGAAACAATTGCAACAAGTACCATTGGCTTTTGTTCTATTTGCATTGGCCATTACACCAGCTGTCTGCGAGGAATTCTTGTTTCGTGGTATGGTCCTCAGTTCGATGCACCGGAGATCAGCTCTATCGGCGATCGTCCTGTCCGCAGTTGTATTCGGCCTGATGCACGTACTCACATCGAATGTCTTGGCGGTCGAGAGGTTTCTCCCGTCAACGTATATGGGACTCATCTTGGGGTGGATCGCGCTGCGAACCGGCTCTTTATGGCCCGGTATGGTCGTGCATTGCTGCCACAACGGTTTGTTGTTAGCCGTGGCTCATTATCAAGACGAACTGATCGAGATGGGGATCTTCGTCGAGGAGAAATCGCATTTGCCATCGCACTGGCTGATTGCCGGTGGGGTAATGCTTGCAATCGGCATTTTGCTATTCTGGTTTTGCGGTTGGGGAAAGGTTGCTCACGTAGAAGAAGAATCCAACTAGGACGCGAGAATTCCCTATTTGAGTCGATTGCGTAGAATGTGATGCCGAACCGTCGAGTGGATTTCTTGGACCGTCGAGAACGTGAAAATTCCCGAGTGGATCCTTTGGCGACCAAATCACTGCCCCTAGATGTTGCGTGATTCGCCTAACCAGAAACGAGTGTTTTTTCTGTTGCTTGTTGATTTTGAGGACGAAGAAGGGATCTGTACGAGTATGTTCCGATGCTCTCGGAAGATTCTCAGCGTGCGCCGTCCGAAGGTTCGACGGTGCTGTCTGTCTCGTGTTATCCGCTATTCGCAGGGAAGTGGCACAGCGGGTTAGTGTTTCAGCCATCCAAGCTGAATGAACTGTGCCATGAAAAATCGACTTGCAATTGGCCCACGCGGCTGGGCGGTGCTCATTTTGTTACTTGGGGCCGCACTGGCGTCGCCGTTTTTGCGCGGTCCCGAGATGCGTTCTGCCAATTCTTACCGATTGGCGTCGGAGCACTCGGCGGTGTCCCAAATAATTGGTGGGAATCCAGCGACGGCCGAGGTGCGAGTAGTTTCCGGGATACTACCGAGTACACAGGCGCCGCATGCATCAGGGGAGAACATGCCCGACTGGGCTAGGCCACGATCTCAGCTAGATGAATTGATCGCGCACGGTGTGGCGCCTGCACCGGCTGGCAAATATTCAACGAATGCGTACCATCCAGCAGACATGCAAGCTTGGACTCCACCGCAGGAGGACAACGGCCGATCGAGCTCAATTCCAGCGTATCTTGCAGGTGTAGGTGAGATTCCGGAATTGGTAGCCATTGGCAACACATCGACTGTTCCCAGTTCACCCTGGGAAAGGGATAGTCTGCCACCTGCGCTTAGCAACGAAATACAAAACTCCGGTACGCTGGCTTCTCAGCCACATTACATGCAACTGCATCAACATTTGCCATGGCAAGCGGAATTGCCAGCCGCCGCAGCAGAGCGAGGAGATCGTGCTCTGGCCAGCGGTCGCGCAGTGGCTGGACAGGCAATTCCGACTCCCTTGGGCTTCTCAAATACGGCATCTCAAGCTAATTTGCCTGGATCGCGCGTGCCTACTGATGCAACTCGGTTGCGAGAACGGATCCCGCAGTACGTTTACCAACCCGGTTTGAAACCGGAGTAAAGCCATGCGGCAATTAATTTTGATGCGACATGCGAAAAGTGACTGGGCGCAGGCGGGACTGGCCGACCACGATCGACCGCTCAATAAGCGCGGCCGCAAGGCGTCGGTGCGCATGGGAAAACACTTGAGTAGCGAAAAGCTTGGCACAGACGTAATCTTGGCCAGCACTGCCTTACGAGTGCAGGAAACACTGGAGTTGATGCTCCCTCACTGGGATTCGCAAGCCGAGGTACTTTCTGAAGCAGATCTTTATCTGGCCGACGCATCTCGAGTCGGCAGGCACATCCAAGCCCTACACGATTCTTGGCCTAGAGCGATGGTCGTTGGGCATAACCCCGGCTTGAGTGCATTTCTTTCTTTCGCATCCAGTAATCACATGGAGATGCCCACGGCGGCGGTAGCCGTGCTCACTTCACCGATCGACAGCTGGCTTGGTGCCGCAGCAGCAGGAGTCTGGGAACTGCGAGCCCTTTGGCTTCCCCGCGAATTGGATGCGGAAGTTTAGCCGAGACTCACAACGATCTTGGATCCGTCTAGAGAAGGAACACTAAGATGCATCTTTACCTCATCGGGTATCGCGGTTCGGGTAAATCGACAGTTGGCAAGACTTTGGCTACCCGTCTGAACCGAATTTTTATCGATACGGATTCGCAGATCGAGCAAATCACAGGCAAGACGATCCGCGAGATTTTTACCGAGCAGGGAGAGCCTGCATTTCGTCTGCTCGAGGAGCGTGAGATCTCCCGCGTGGCCAACATGAAGTTACCAGCAGTAGTTGCCTTGGGAGGCGGAGCTATTCTCAGCCTCGCCAACCGCGAGAACTTGCAGACTTCCGGCTATTGCGTTTGGTTGAGCGCGAGTCCGGGCAAGCTGTTCGCACGTATTTGTGCTGATCAGAATTCTCCCACATTGCGTCCGAATCTGACTAATTCTGGCGGTTACGCCGAAGTTGAGGCGGTCTTGGCCGTTCGCGAACCGATTTATTGCAAACTTGCCAGCAAGATGGTCATCACCGACGAAAAAAGCCCCGATGAAGTAGTCGAAGAGATTTTGGATTGGGAAAAATCGTTGGCTTAGGGATTGTTTAACAATTAGTTTCGGTATTCTTGGGACAGCGCTAGCAGTCGTGATGATTGCCAAAACTACAGGCTGACGCTATTCTTCCTGAGATTATTGATGGATGCCAACTAGCGGTGCATGGACGCTGTACTTCCTACACCTGGTGGATGTTGGAATGATCAAGGCGGTTTCTACCTACCCCCTCGCCTGTCGAGAAGCGGGAAGAGCCCCAGGGTCTTAGTCAACACCTAGCAATACAAAACGTGATAGAGTTTCGCTTTTGTATCGTATGATAGAGTGCAGGACATGGATTCCAAGCGTCGTTTGTTGAGGGCCGCTGGTGCTTGCAGGTTTCTTAGGTTGGCCGATCGCAGTCCGCATCGCTGGAGTTGCCCTCGTAGCGATTGTCGCCGCGCGCTTCATCAACTGGGCAATCTACAATTGGGCCTACAACCGCCGAGCCTTAGGGCCATGGGCCAAGCCGCCGTTGGGGGCCAGACCTCATACGATGCTCGATCACGTTCCGATTTGGGGATGGTACGCGCTGCGACGTGAGTCCGACCAGGTAGGCAAATCGTTTTGGATCCGACCCCTTCTCATCGAATTGCTTTTTCCAGCCGCTATTGCCTGGTACTACTACTTTTATGTCGGCGGCGGTGCACTCGATATTCCGGCGGCGCAATTGAAAATCCAGCCTCAGTTGCACTGCCAATTTGTGGGGCATTTCGTGCTGTTTACGCTGATGACGATTGCCACGTTTATTGACTTCGACGAGCACTCTATACCCGATTACATCACAGTTCCTGGCACGGTAATAGGCTTAGCCGGAGCTACCTTTGCACTCGCCTGGCTACCGTTTAGGATTTTTCCGGCAGCGGGTTTCAACGCTATTGAAGAGATGCATTGTAATGCGCCGTTTGGCTGGCCCAACGCGTTGAATGGTTCGCAGGGATTAGCCATCGCTCTGTTGATTGTTTGCGTGTGGGGGTTTGCACTGCTAGATCGTCGTTGGATCACTCGACGCGGTTTCCGAAAGGCTATTCAATACTTCTTTGCAAGGCTACTGCGCAATCGCGCAGTATGGCTGCCGATATTGTGCGTGACCGTTGGGCTTCTTGTTGCAATAAGTTGTGTGTGGTTCGCCGGACTGGCACGTTGGCAATACTTGATGAGTAGCCTTCTGGGCCTAGCCTTCGGCGGTGGGTTCACTTGGGCGGTCAGATTGTCGGCAAGCTGGGGATTGCGCGTCGAGGCACTTGGATTTGGCGACGTCACACTAATGGCAATGATCGGAACTTTCCTCGGTTGGCAAGCAAGTCTGATCGTGTTTTTTCTTGGACCATTGATTGCGCTGATGTTTGTTTTGGTGCGTAGACTGGTTACCGGAGAATCAACCACGCCCTATGGTCCCTATTTGTGTGGTGCCACTGTAGTGCTACTGGTGTTTTGGGATTCGCTGTGGACGAACTGGGCAGAGCGGATGTTCGATCTCGGCGGTATGTTTTTTGTAGGCATCGGTGTGTCCTGCGTAGTGCTAATGGGAGCGTTGTTATGGATATGGCGTTTGATCAAGCAGGCGCTGGGGATAGAAATGTATTAGCTCCCAGCGGGTTACGGGATTTTTCTCTTTGGTCCATTGGCCTTCGTCCGGTTACAAATTTCACAGCTGATCGAGATCTGTTGGTCAGGCGCCGCGCTGGCAAGATTGTCACGCAAGAGGGCAGCCTGAGGATGGTATCAGGTCGCTGGCTGCCTTATTGTGGCAACATGCTCCAGTTCTTGTGGGACACCAAATTGCGGACCATGCGTGGCGATCGCTGTGAGCTTTTCTACCACCAGCCGCTCGGCTCCTCAGAGTTTATTACTCTCAGCTATACGCGTTCGGGCGCGACAACTTCACTGGCGACCTTTTACGCGGCAACACTAGTGCTGGACGAAATAGCTCGTCTGAAAGGTTCTAAAGCGATAGTTTGCCATGTAACAAACTCTCGGATCAGCGATCGATTGATGGCCCGCTGGGGTTGGCAGCAACATTGTTTACAATGGTCCGGGCGCCATTTCATCAAGCGCTTTTATGGCGAGTATCCCGAGATTCAGCAGGCTTGGCGAGTTCGGCTTCAGTTCGATGAACCTGGCAACTTGCAGCCTACTCTCACATGATTTTCCTCGCCGTCCCCATTTGATTTTGCAGCAGGGACGCCAACGCCTACTAGTTTTAGCTCTTTCGACTGGGCGTTTATTGGCTTAGCATCTCACTCGGCCATGATCTACGCTCGCGGAGACGCAAGAGCTATGATTTACTGTTCCTAGGTGACACTGCAGCAGGCGTGCAAGTTTCAAAATCGGCGGGGCCCACGTTTACCGCAAAAAATACTGGATGGGGAATGTCGGACACACACCAAGCTGAACAAGAGCGGTTGCAAACCTCGGCGCGCAGGGAAGCGAATTGGCAGCGGTGGGGGCCTTACTTGTCCGAACGACAGTGGGGTACCGTTCGCGAGGATTACTCGGATAACCAAGACGCTTGGAGATACTTCACTCACGACCACGCTCGTAGTCGGGCTTACCGCTGGGGCGAAGATGGGCTGCTGGGAATTTGCGACCGAGAATGCCGCCTATGCTTCTCATTCGCCTTTTGGAATGAAAAAGATCCAATTCTAAAGGAGCGATTGTTTGGGCTGACTGGACCCGAAGGCAATCACGGCGAAGACGTCAAGGAATGCTACTACTATCTCGATAGTACTCCGACGCATTCCTACATGAAGGCGCTGTACAAATATCCACAAGCTGAATTTCCTTACACGGACCTGGTAACGCAGAATCATTTTCGAACTCACAATGACGCTGAATTCGAATTGCTTGACACCGGAGTGTTCGATCAGTCGCGATATTTTGATTGTTTGATCGAGTACGCGAAGCTAGGGCCCAACGACATTCTGATTCAATTGACTGTCAGCAATCGAGGTGATCAGGCGGCGCGCTTGCATCTGCTGCCGCAGTGGTGGTATCGAAATACTTGGGCATGGGAATGCACACACGAAGGCTGTACACCCAAACCAAGTATCTTCCTGTCTGACCATGGACTTTGCGCTAGCCACGTTACACTTGGCAAATGGCAAATGGCTTGCGGGGTTACCTCAGACGGGCAGACGCCAAAGTATCTTTTCACCGACAACGAAACCAACCCAGTACTTCATCCTGGAATCACGGCTTCGGGAAAGCATTTCAAGGATGGATTCCACCAGTACGTTGTTCAAGGAGAGTCGCAGGCGATCAATCCAAAGAACTTCGGCACAAAAGCTGCGTCGCATACGATTCATACGATCGCCCCAGGACAGTCTGTCGTCTTCCGTGCACGCATGTCAGAAGCAAATGAGCTGACCCAACTGGATACTTCAGACTCGCTTTTCGACGCAGTATTTGAGCAACGGCAAACGGAGGCGGATCAGTTTTATGCGGAGCATATCGACGATTCCCATTGTCCACTTGAAAAGCAGATAGCGCGGCAGGCGTACGCAGGCCTACTGTGGACGAAACAGTTTTACCATTATGTCGTTGACGCCTGGTTGGCTGGCGATGAGAACTATGAGTTGGCCGCTGAGAGCCGAAAATTTGGCCGTAATCACGACTGGCCTCACTTATTCAATCGCGACGTGATCAGCATGCCGGACAAATGGGAATATCCGTGGTACGCTGCGTGGGATTTGGCGTTCCATATGTTGCCTATGGCGCAAATCGATGCCGATTTCGCCAAATCACAGTTGCTGCTCTTTCTGCGGGAATGGTACATGCATCCCAACGGTGCTCTACCGGCCTACGAATGGGCGTTGAGCGACGTCAATCCGCCGGTGCATGCATGGGCTTGTTGGAATGTCTATCAATCAACCGGCAAGAGTGGTCCCAAAGATAAAGTCTTTTTGGCTCGAGCGTTTCAGAAACTACTGCTGAATTTTACGTGGTGGGTCAATCGCAAAGACCCGCAGGGAAACCACATCTTTAGCGGCGGTTTTCTAGGTTTGGATAATATCGGTGTGTTCGACCGCAGTAAGCCGCTGCCTACCGGCGGTCGGCTGAATCAGGCCGATGCGACAGCCTGGATGGCATTTTTCTGCGGTAACATGCTCCGTATCGCGCTGGAGCTGGCTGAAGAGAGTGTGGCCTATGCCGATATGGCAAGCAAATTTCTCGAACATTACATTGCGATCGCAGATGCCACAAATCAATTGCATGGGACGGGATTGTGGAATGACGAAGATGGTTTTTATTACGATCACCTGTTACAAGACGGTCATTCCATACCACTAAAAGTTCGTTCGTTGGTAGGTCTGATACCTCTATGCACACCGGTAATTATTGATGAAGCCAAGATCGATCGACTGCCGGGGTTCAAGAAGCGAACTGAGTGGTTCCTCAACAATCGGCAGGATGTGGCCAGCCAGATGCATTCCTTGACGCGGACCTGCCCGGACGGTCAGACGCAGGGCCTGCGGATGCTGGCACTGCCAAGCCAAGAGCGGCTGGTCAAAATATTGCAGACAATGCTGGACGAGAACGAGTTTCTCTCGCCGCATGGCATTCGGTCTTTATCCGCACGACACGCCCAGACACCGTTCGTATTCGAATGCAACGGCTCGCGAGAGACTGTCCGCTACGTCCCAGGGGAAAGCGATTCCTATATGTTTGGTGGCAATAGCAATTGGCGAGGACCAATCTGGTTCCCCATCAACTATCTTTTGATTGAGTCGCTCAGAACCTATCACTGCTTCTATGGCGATTCGTTGAAACTAGACTATCCCACTGGATCTGGTAGAGTTTGCAATCTAGCAACCATTGCCCAAGAATTGGAAGTCAGGCTGTCGCGGCTGTTCATGCCGGACGCCGATGGCTACCGCCCCTGCCATGGAACAGACAAACGCTATGCTCAGTGCGACCACTGGAAAGATTTGATTTTATTCTATGAGTATTTCCATGGAGATAACGGTCGCGGACTCGGGGCCAGCCATCAAACTGGTTGGACCGCCTTGGTCGCCACGATGCTCCGCAATGCCAAGGTGGGCTGCTAACATAACGCGAGTGGCGGTAACTTTATCAAATCCTAGACTGAGCTGATGAACCCTTACTCCTCCCCCGGCGACACCATCGACCAACGCACAGTTGAGGCCATGCGACGTAGGCGGCTGGCGATGGCCAAGCAATTGTCTTTTGCACAACGTTTGGAGGCGGCAAGGCGGTTGCGTAATTCTGCATCGCAAACTCTGCAAGCGAATCCAAACGGATGGCAGGCGTTCTTCGCCCGCAACCATCGCAAACGACGTTATTCCGCAGTTCGACATTTAGAAAGGCAGATGCTGGGAAACAATGAGCCAGGATGATCCCCTAGCAGCGGTCGATATGCTCGTGGCGGCAGGAATTCACCTGGCCGTCATTGGCGGGCATGCGGTAAACGTACATGGATATCTACGTGCAACCGAAGACATTGATATCATTTTCCTGCGAAGGCCTGAAACAGAAATTCGTTTGTTCGAAGTCTTAAACGAACTTGAAGCTTATTACATTGGGGACGAGATCGATCCTGCTACGAGTATCGAACTGACTCATCAGATCACGCCTGATTTTGTATCCTCCCATCATCTGATGATGCTCGGTTCGAGACTTGGGTATATTGATTTATTTGATTTTGTGCCAGGACTACCAGACGTTCGCCCTGAGGATGTTATTGGGTCTGCGATCAACGTGCTAGGAAGACCATTCACGAATCTACACTGGCTGCGAAGGATGAAGCTTGCGGCCAATCGCCCTCAAGATCGGCTAGATCTCGAGAACCTTCCAGAGAACTCGTGACCTCATTTTCCATTGAACTGCAGTAGCAGGACAGCTACCCAATAGCTCAGGAAGAGCAATTCGGCTTGGTATGTTCGACAAACCCAAATGCTGTACCCAGCTGCAACTATGAGACATTGAGGCACAGGCAGAAAGTCACGTTTAAGGACCAGGGGAAAATGCTACAGCAACATATTTTTGTCCCTCACCTCGGCCTCGCAGGTGCTTACTGCTGCGCGGCAAGGGAGTGGCAGATGGAAAGCGCCCAAGTTATTTTTCCCCAGGTCTTAATTGTCTCTCGAAGTTCAGTGAGACTTCCGCAGGAGAGGATAAGCGTCGAAGCAACGGGGAGACTCCTCTCCGCCGCCGACCCACTGCGCGTGTCCCACTAGCGACTGTCCCGCGGCGCCCAGAGAGGAAGAGTAATTTTTGCTGCGACTAGGAGAATTGTCCATTCTTCACTAAGGCGAGTGAAGGGTTACGCTCGACTCTTGTAACAATTGCGTCCATCAACGCATGTCTGACGATCTACCAATTCTTCGTCAGGACCGAGCGTGTGCTGCGTCTTGTTGCACCAACAGTTGAAGCGAGTGCTGCCTTCTTCGGCGGGCGATTGCGGATCTGGGTCACCGGTCACATAAATAGCTTTGCTACGTAGATGCCTGCAAGGAGGCAGCGTTGTACGTTCTGTCTTGTTAAACTCTCGCGCATACCCCACGTTAAGTCTCCTGATCGAAATTCACATATGTTTGTTATCAAAGGGTGCGGCTTAAGCTAAAACGTCATACTCTTCAACCGCGCATGAACTGAAATCGCCGACGTCCTGCCCCACGGCCTTTAGCAACGCGCGTTTGACAGCTACTGCAGCCAATTGGATCTTGTATTCGTTATGCGATAGTGACATCGCGTGAGCCACGGCTTCATACGAGACTCTGGCAGCGGTTTGCTCGTCTACAGAAAAGCCAATGAGTGAACTAGCTGCGTCGCGTGCGATCCAGGGCGTTGGAGCAACCTGTCCCAGCACGATTCTTGCCCATTGGACCTTCCCTTTCTCAATCTGCAAATTCACAGCACACGCTGCCAAAGGTTGGTCCGGTCCCTCACCCTGCCTCACTTCGTAGGCAGCAGCCAACCGGCCATGCTGGGGCGGAATTACGATGTGCGTAACCAACTGACCGGGCTGCAAAGCGTGTTCGACATCGTCAGCCTTTTCTGGTTTGCGAAACAATCTTTCCAGTTCAACGTAGTGTTCGGATTCACCCGAGCCAGGCCCCAGCACCCGCACGTGGGCGCCGAGAGAAATCAACGCGGGAGCTATGCGCGAAGCACTTACGAACTTTGCATATCCGCGATTATCCAGGATGGCATGATAACGATTGTCACCATCGACCACCATCTTACCATCCCTGGCGAGTAAGCCATGCCCACTGCGGAAATACCAGCACGTCGGGCGGCGGAGTAATTCACCCACCACGGTCCCTTGCGCTCGCAGCTGCGGGCTACTGATGCCGGCAATGATCTGTTTCACTGATGGACAGCTATCGGCCTGCTTGGCATCGAAGAAATCATCCAGGCTTGCCGCAGCTCCGACCCAGAGGTTTCCATCGGCATCAAGATCAATCGACTGCAGCGATCTGATCTCGCGAATATTGACGATTCGCTCCGGAGATTCTACGCCGCGATTCATCAGTCCAATCAAATCTGTACCACCAGCCAGGACCGCTGACTTTCGACCTGGTTCAGACAGCAACGTAACGGCTTCGGCCTCAGAGCGTGGCTGCGCGTACTCAAAGTTTTTCATGAGAGTTGGTCCTTATGCGTTTCGAAGTGCATCGAGCACACGTTTAGGGGTCATTGGCAGAGTTGGCACGCGGACACCAAGTGCATTGCACACGGCGTTTGAGATTGCCGTGGCACCGCTAATCGCTGGGGGTTCACCGAGACCGATCACGCCACGAGAGCGTTCGCTCTCAGGTTCATAGAATTGCACAAGCAGCTCACCGACGTCACCGAGACGAGGTAACCGATAGTTGTCCAGTTCACAATTGACAAAGGCACCCGTCGCAGGGTCATTGATGCGTTGCTCGAATATGGCCGCCGCGATGCTCATGATCATCGCACCATAGACTTGGCTTTCGGCCGTAGTGCGATTGATGACGAGGCCGATATCCTGAACGGCCACCATCTTCTTGATCTTCACCACGCCAGTATCGGTGTCTACCATCACGTGGGCCATTTGACAGCCAGCGACATCCTGGCTCGAGAGTGGGCTCTTTGTTCCCCGCACAAAGCTAGTATTGACTTCCAAAGGCTTGATACCCAGCAAGCTGCAAGCTTCTTTCCAGGTCATCGACTTGCCGCTGTAGTCGCTAGCCACGATCTTTCCGTGTGCTGCTTCGAGTTTTTCGACCGGAACCTGCATTTTCTGGCTAGCCAGTTCCAGAATCTTGGCCAGAGCGTCTTGTGATGCTCGCCGATGCGACTCGCACACCGCACCTACCGTTGTGCTGCCTCCGGAAGCTCCGCTAAAGGGGTATTTTGAACTGCCAATATTAACTTTGATTGTTTCCAGGGGCAAACCAAACGTTTCCGCGATAACCATGCCGCATATCGTTCGCGTGCCAGTTCCCAAGTCTTGAGTACCGCAAAAGGATTCAACACCACCATCGGGGTAGACTTTGAGCAAACAATTTGAGTTGTTAGCGGTGCCTCCCCATTTGTGAATACCAATGCCGAGTCCGTCGACGATCGAGCCTCGTTTCTGCCCCTTTCCATGCGGGTGCCAATGCCTGCTCCAATTGATTAGGTCGGCGGCCATTCTCAGCTGCTCGGCGTACACGGGCGCCTTTTCCGGTGAGTCGATGTTCTGAAGATTTCTGAGAAAGATATCCAAGCTGTCCGCTTGCATCTTGGCGGCCAGGTCGTCGTAGGCCGTCTGCGTGAGAGCACATGCTTGAGGATGATTTGGCGCACGCCAGGCGACCGAGGGCTCATTGTCGGTCTCGATGCCCGTTGCCTTGCGGCGGTAATTCTTTGGATTGAAAACATACGGGAAATTGGAAACGGAAACAGTCGATCCATTGAACCCTGAGGTACCCCAATGTTCCGAGTCCCAGACTTGCACAACTCCGTCTTCGTTAGCACCAAGTCTGACTTTGATAAAGCCAGAGGGGCGATTACCAGCGATCTTCAGCTCCTGATCGCGCGAAAGCATGAATTTGATGGGACGGCCCGTCTTCTTGGCCATTTCAGCTGCGGCAATTCCCCAATAATTGGGTGCGAATTTGCTACCAAACCCGCCACCGATGTAGTCGCAATGAACTTCGACATCGTCAGCCGTTATCCCTAGGGCGTCGGCAAAACCATCGTCTGTGCCGGAAACATTCTGCGTCGAGAGGTAGACGTGCAATTTGTTATCAACCCAGTGGAGCGTGGCACCATGCGGTTCCAGGCAACAATGGGTGATGCTGTCGATGCCGTACTGTCCTTCGACCACATATGCCGATTTGTCGAACAGAGACTGTAGCGTCTTCTCTTCCCACTCTTCTTCATCATCATCGTCACCAGGTTCGCCCAGCACATCATCTAACTGGATTCCGCCTCCGGCAGGCTTCGTGCGACCTTTCGCTTGGGCCGCTTCCAAATCCTGGTCGTCCGTGAAAGTGTCCAGCATTTCGTAGCGGACTCGCAACTGAGAAACGCCCTCTTGAGCGGCTGCTTCCGTTTCTGCGGCAACAGCGGCAATCAACGTACCATCGGCCCGAATCTCCAACGGCTCGCCGCCAGGTTGTGGGGCTTTAATCAGATGTACCAGCACTACACCTGGTACCCGCTCAGCGTACTTGGTGTCAACTTCCAGGACGCGACAATGGGCGTGCGGGCATCCGAGCGCACGAACAATAAGCTGCTTCGGAAGATTTACATCATAGGTGTACTTGGCAGTGCCGGTCGACTTCTGCATACCGTCGACACGAGTGATTCTTTTGCCAATCAATCTGGCTTTGTGATTTTCTGGCCAACTATACTGTACTTCAGCCATGTTAGTTTCCTTTCACCAGAGAGATGACCGCTTGGATTACGTTGGCGTAGGTTCCACAGCGGCAGATATTGCCGTTCAGACCCGCGCGAATCTCTTCTTCGGTTGCGTTGGGATTCTTGTTCAGGAACGCTCGTACAGCGACTACAAACCCCGGCGTGCAGAAGCCACATTGCTGGGCGTCGTGCTGAACAAACGCTTTGGGCACGTCGTCATCAAGCAAGCTCTCGCAGGTAGTGATCTGTTTGCCGACTGCTGCCAAAGCCAACGTTGTCGACGCCATCGCGGGCTTGCCGTCGATCAATACCGTGCTGGCACCACTGCTGCCATCTGCGCTCACCGGCTTTGCCGCCGTTAAATCGAGTTGGTTGCGAAGCACGTCTAACAACGTCGTCCGCGGTTCAACTTTAGCGGACATGACCTTGCCGTTGACGTTCAAATCTATCGATGTTGGCCCATCGACAACTGGAGTACTAACCTGTTGTGCAGCGACCTTATTGGTTACGGCGGTTGCCGCAGCGGCGGCACCGGTTCCACCTAGGAACGCTCGCCGACTGAAGCCCTGGGAGTGATGGTTTGACATAATTCAACCCGCGAAGTTCGGAGCGAATGAACGTGCCGTTGAGTAGTTACTCGGCATACTTGCAGCAGAAGCTCGGCACCAAAGCAATGACGTGAGTATAGGGCGAAGTCAACCGCATTCCAACAAGGGTAGGAAAATTGTGCCGACCATTTTCACGTTCATGGCAGGCAAGGGGCTAGAGATTGGCCCTAGTGTGGGGGCAGCTCACGGTCGGATTGGAATGTCGGATTCGTCGAATTCTTCAGTTGCCTCCTGCTTCCGCAGGCGATTGTGGTCCTGGCAGCAAGAACAGGGGCCGCTCTCATACATGGGTATGGCACATACGTCGCACCAATAGTCAATCTCGAAGCGGTGACCGTTCTCCAGTTGGTATATTCTCAAAATGGGCACGAATGGCTGACGCTGGTAGCGGCGAACGACTAATTCCAAGTCCATTTCTACCAAGCGTTTGTCCTTCCTGAATGCCCTAGCTCGGACGTTCTCGACAAGCGGAATCAGTTCACCGTCCTCGCTCAGTAGAGCCAGGTTGTTTGTGCTAACTTCCGGCACGGTTGAGATACCAAAGCGATCTTTCAGGGCGGTAGCCAGCCACACTACCCGGCCACGAATGCGTTCCACGCGAAATTCATCTGCGGAACCAGTGCCCTGCAAAGCCACTGTGCCGCTTTCGCCTTGAACCGAGGACTCGCCGGAGCTGGAAGAAACAGTGGAGCTCGCTGACACAGCCGTTTGCGATTGGGTATGTCCTATACCTGTCAACATCGAAATCGTAGACAAGGCCATCCAGGCAATGCAACAACGTGAAATCGGTCCGAGCAGCAAACGGACGCAGATCCGATCACCCGTTGCATGGACTGCAGGGAGGCACGAGTCCCGCACGTAGCTTTCATGCTTATGCACTGAAACTTGCTCTTTTGAGAAGGCTTGGCGTGGCATGACAACTTCTCTATCGTTCGATGTCGATCACTCGTCAGCGTGACCGACGGCTATCAAATCGATGGCAAGTGGCTCACCTTTACCTGCCTTCTTACCGATCGTGTGCAATATCCACCAATCGCGCGATTCGTTGTGCCGAATGGCAGTGTCGTCTCCCTCGGTTGGTTTCTGCAAGCACATCATCGCCGGATGCGTCGAACCTGCTGCCTCTGCACTGACAGTCGCCAACGTCTTTGCGTCCCATTCCTTGCCTACCTGGTCCTTTTCAAGATTCACCAAAACCAGGAAATCACGCGTCAATGACGTGCCTTCGTGATTGCCATCGACCGGCTGCAGGCCAAAACGAAGCGTGTACCAACCACTGGAGATTGTTTGATCGCGGAAATCGGATCCTCTCCGCGGCAGATGTAACAGTCCAATTAACTGCCCGGGTTCAAAGGGGTAGAGCATCTCAGTCGTCGCCGTAAAATCCTCCGAGACGGTCAACTCTTTGCACAACCATAATTCCAAAGCGGTTCGCGAACCACGTTTGACACGGATGCCGTTTTCGGCGAAGACCTTCTGGAAATCGGCACTCAGTTCGTCGGCGACTGGCGGCCCATCCTTTTTCTCGACCGAGTATTCTTGAGCTCTGATTTCTTCAGTTCTCGTAAAGCTGAGCAAGGACAGGAAAAGCAGAAAAAGCGAAAAACGGGTCTTAAACATTCGATCAAACCAATTGAAGTTAAACACTATGATTCGCCGGAGGTAGGGCTAGCCCCGGCATACGCAGATAGGCAAGCCACTTTGCAACTCTGGCGATGGATATGCCAAGGGGACTAGTGGTTTGGGACAGCTAAAAATTAGGATTGGTCCGTAGTGGGATTCGCCAGAATTCCCCGATTGAGAGGAA
>JAGQPR010000549.1 GCA_020426625.1 Planctomycetales bacterium | reverse complement strand
TGAGAGGAATTCTGGCGAATCCCACTACCCTAAAATTAGGCTGTAACAGACCACTAGGGGTTGCGGGGAGCTCGCAAATTCTGACGCGGGAATAACAATTCTCAGCGGTCTACTGTGGGCGGGCCCCGGCATTCGTTATTGTGATAGAGCCAACTACATCTGACAATACGCAAGTAGTTCTTATGAATTGGCGCTGCGAGGCGGTTCTGAAGCGTGGCCGTGGACTTCTGTTTCATTACTGTTCCACGTTGCCAGCTGGTTAACGACTCCTGTGTGTCATGCCTCTTTAAGTGTCCCACTGAAGCGCCCGTGGCGAGGAAGTTGGTTCCCGAATGGTCTGAATCAATTTTTGCATCTTGAATTGGTAGCTGACTCAAATGGAACTGATTTCTGCATTGACTGCATTGCGTTTATGAGATTTGACCTACCCGCGCACGGAGCGATTTGCTAACTAGCAGTTTAGGGCCTGTGGAAAAGTACCTTGGCAATTACCCAGTCCATCATCACGGCGGAGCATGATGGCATGCAATGGAGATGCCAAGTTGTTCTTCCTCAGATCCTAGTAGGACGGCACCACTTTCGAAGATTCACTTGGCAAATCCTAGATTGTCTGTCCTTGAAGGTTTTATGGAGAATCGATGTAAAACCTCTTCGAGGACCGGGGCAAACGCCCAAGAACGGCTAATCGAAAGTCTCGCTGTCGAACAAAACAAAACATTTCGCCCAGCTTTTACAAGTTTGGAGGTTAGCAATCCACACTTGTTAGAGCGCATGCCCCACTCCCTCTGCCGACATGGATGTCGTCACGATGAAGAAAACAAGTACGCGTTTGGCCGTGATCGGCGTGAGTTTGGTCTTGGGGGCGTTTGCAATTGCATTTGCCCAACACGATTTCAGGAATCACCAACGAGATTCGTCGTCTGCACAGGCTCCCGCTGCTTCACCGGTTACTCCTATTTCGATTGATGCGGTTACCGCTGGTGAATCTGTCGGCGCCTTCGCCAAGCCCATAGTGCGAGGCAACAACG
Source organism: Planctomycetales bacterium (assembly GCA_020426625.1). Classification (GTDB taxonomy): domain Bacteria; phylum Planctomycetota; class Planctomycetia; order Pirellulales; family Pirellulaceae; genus Aureliella. Next base: position 3,732 of record JAGQPR010000549.1, on the reverse strand, counting down.
ATCCGCTACCGGAATACGAGAATCCCGCAAGCGACAACCCGCTGCGCGCCAATGCATTGCCTTCACTGGATGCATTCGATGTGGTGCCAGCTTCAGCGCAGGAATCTGCCGACGCTCCACCTGCGCTACCACAAGCTAGATTGCCGAGCTCTCCATCGGAATGGCCCGGCAGAAATGATTCTCCGCCAGCGTCTTCTCGTCAGGGGCTACCACCCTCAGCGGCAGCGTTGGCATCGGAAGCGGTGGCACAAATCGGACTGCCAGCTGCGCCATTCCCTACGGCACCTTTGCCATCGCTGGGATTCCCACCAACTGCGTCGAGTCCAACGGCAGATGTTTCAGTAGGAGAGGGACCAGCAGGGCCAGCGCTGCCCGCATCCCTTCCTGCCGCTGCAGGTATCTCCGACGCAAGTACAAGTTACGACTTCAGCGGAAACTCTGCACCAACGACTGGGGAAAACGCTCAGGCACTACCACATTTACCGGTAGCCGCCTTGCCCGAGACGGCCGCGCGCGACGGTTTGCCGAATGGCAGTGGTGCAAGCGGAACCGCGTTTTCCAACGCACCCAATATTGCCTCGCCGCCGACGATAAGACAGCCGCTGACGCCACGGTCTTCGGACATGTCCGATACGCAGCGGGCTGCCATGCAAGCTACCGATTTGTCGCAGATTGATTCATCGCAGATTGGCATTTCGCAGCCTGTCGCCAATACTCAGCCGGGTGTGCCGACCTGGGCTCAAGAAGGAACAACTGGTCAGTCACCTTGGTTGTCCTCCGCGGCCGCCGAAGGTCCGAATCATTCGCCGACTATTGGCGGCCCAGGTTTCGCTGCGCCTCCTCAGCAATCGGTAAACAGACAACCGCCAACTGCGGGCGGACCGGTTGGAAACACTGCAATGGATTCAAGCTCCATGGGCACTCAAGGCTCGACACCGACCACAGGCACACGCCGCCCCGCACAGGCAGCTTTGCCATCGGCCGTCAATGCGCTGGGAGCACCTTCGATGTTAACCAGGTTCGTCAGCGATGAACCTGGAAACCCGCAACTGGACGGTTCGCAGAGTCCCAACCCGCAGATAGAGAAGATTGCACCGGAGGAAATTCAGGTCGGGAAGAAAGCCACCTTTGTCATCGTAGTGCGGAATATCGGCAATGCCGCCGCGCATGAGGTAACTGTGGTCGACAAAATCCCTCGTGGTGCAGTGTTTTCAGGTTCGGAACCGGCTGTCAACCCGACGCCGGACGGATTGCTGGTGTGGAACCTGGGAGTTATTGAAGCGGGAGACTCTCAAACCATCCGTATGAATATTACGCCGGAGGTTGAAGGGGAGATGGGCAGTACAGCTTCGGTGCATTTTGTTGCTCAAGCATCAGTGCGAACCACTGCTACCAAACCCAAGCTGTTGCTTTCACTGGAATCGCTGCCCAGCGTACTGATTGGCGCTCAGCAGCAAATCATCGTCAACATCGAGAATAACGGTTCCGGCATTGCACATGGAGTTACACTGGAGGTAGACCTTCCCCCACAGCTCCAGCATGAGTCGGGGATGGACAAAATCGGTGCAGATATCGGTGACTTGCATCCAGGCCAGTCCAAGCGAATTACGAATCTGGCGCTCAGCGCTGTCGGGCCAGGAAAGACGAGTTGCATTTTTCGCGCAGTTTCCCAAGACGGACTGCGGGTGGAAGAGTCGATTCCAATCGAGATTACGTCTCCGAAGTTAATTGCAGGGATTTCCGGCCCCAAGCGAAAGGCGCTCGAGCGGCCAGCTAAATTTGTCTTTTCAGTGCAAAATGTGGGTACCGCAACTGCCACAAACCTAGAGTACTCAATCCGTTTGCCGCCAGGAGTTAAGTACTTGTCTTCCAATGTCCCCGCCGCTGACTATGACCAGAATACTCATGCTCTGTATGTATTGCTGCCTGAGTTGCCAGCCAACGGTCAACCAGCACCGATTGAAGTCACGGTGCTGCCCGTTGAGCAAGGAGACCAAGCGCTTAGCCTGAAGGTGGCAGCGGACTTGGGGATGGCAGCCGACGCCACGACCCAGTTGACGGTAGAAGGTCACGCTGAACTCGATTTCACCATCGAGCAAGATGATGGATCCATCGAAACAGGCACAACCACGACTTATACGGTCACGGTACACAATGTGGGCAGTATGCCAGATCGGGATGTCCGATTGGCAGTCAAGCTGCCTCAAGGTTCTGATTTGGTGGGTGTCGCGCCAAGCACGCCTGTGAATCAGAATGTTATCAGTTTTGCTCCGGTCAAAGAGTTGCCGGTCGGCGAGCATCGCATCTTCCGATTCGAAGTCCGGCATTTGCGAGCTGGTACTCAAGTCGTGCAAGCTCAGCTATCGAGTATGAATCTTGCCGTCGGAGTTGTTAAGGAACAGCATACGTACGTCTACGACGATTCGCAGTAACCACCAACGCACAAGTTTTCTGAAACTTGAACAACCGTGGTTAACGCCGAAGTGGCTAATTATGCGGAATAGCTCCTGCGTGAATGCTTAGTTCTCGAGACATCACCTTCTTCTAGGGAACGAAATGACTGTGATCAAAAGGGTGCTGGTTACCGGCGGGGCTGGTTTTCTAGGTAGCCACATTTGCGAACGATTGGTTGCACTTGGGCATGATGTCATTTGCCTGGACAATTTCTTTACTAGCCAGAAATCCAACGTAGCACATCTGCTGGGCGAACCTAATTTCGAGTTGATTCGTCATGATATAACTCTGCCTATCTTTCTCGAGGTTGACGAGATCTACCACATGGCTTGCCCGGCGGCTCCGGGACATTACCAATTCAATCCCATCAAGACCATCAAGACTAGCGTGATGGGTTCGATCAATATGTTGGGTGTTGCCAAGCGATGTGGAGCGAAAATCCTGCTAGCCAGCACGTCCGAGGTTTATGGCGATCCAGAAGTGCATCCGCAGCCGGAAAGCTATCGCGGAAACGTGAATCCAATCGGGCCTCGCGCGTGCTATGACGAAGGCAAACGGGCGGCAGAAACGCTCTTCATGGACTACCACCGTATGAATCGCGTCAGCATTCGCATTGTCCGGATTTTCAATACATACGGACCAAGGATGCATCCCTACGACGGCCGCGTAGTATCAAATTTTATTCGACAAGCGCTCAACGGCCAGGACATCACAATTTTTGGCGACGGCAGCCAAACTCGTGCGTTCTGTTATCGAGATGACTTGGTCACGGGAATTATGGGGCTGATGAATGGCCCCGACGACTTCATCGGCCCCGTGAATATTGGTAATCCGGGTGAGTTTACAATCCGCGAATTGGCTGAATTGGTCATTGAATTAACGCGTGCTAAAGTTAACTTGGTTCAACGCGAGCTACCAGCGGATGACCCAACTCGGCGGCGGCCGGACATCACGCTCGCCAAGAAAAAGCTTGGCTGGGAGCCAACGATCACACTCCGCGAGGGCCTGGAGAAGACGATTGATTGGTTTCGCTCGATCGACCTGGACCATTACCGCCCGCCAACCCCGAATTTTGTTCGCTGAGCTCTGATCAGCGATGGTAGTAGTGCATCCTTTCGCAAATTAGCCGCTGTGCGCTAGCCCGCGGTTTTTGACGGAACCGAACGTTAACGCACTAGAGGCTGATGTCGCATCGGAATTACGATTTGTGACACTAGTGGTTTGGGACAGCTAAAAATTAGGATTGGTCCGTAGTGGGATTCGCCAGAATTCCCCGAT
>JAGQPR010000548.1 GCA_020426625.1 Planctomycetales bacterium | reverse complement strand
GTTATTTTTCCTCAGTTCCTAAACAAAGCTTTCTTCCCGATCCCATAAACTGGTCTGCGCAGTTCTGACAGAGCTTTTCGTTCCGGAGCAAGTGCAGTGATTACGAATCATCAATCAGATCACGCCAAGATTTCTTGTACAACGCGGGCGGGTTCGACGCCCGTGAGCCTGGCGTCAAGACCTTGGAACTTGGCCGTGAATCGCTCGTGATCGATACCCATTAAATGCATCAGCGTGGCATGGAAATCGCGAACGTGGACACCATCGGAAACGACATTGTATCCGAATTCACACGTCTCTCCATGGACGATTCCTCCGCGCACGCCGCCACCGGCCATCCACATGCTAAAGCATCGCGGATGATGATCCCGACCGTAATTCTTACTTGTCAACGTTCCCTGCGAGTAATTGGTGCGGCCAAATTCACCACCCCAAATGACAAGCGTATCTTCCAACATGCCTCGCTGCTCGAGGTCTTGCAAAAGAGCAGCCGCAGGTTGATCCGTTTCTTCGCATTGTCTCTTGATTCCCGACGGTAAACTGCCGTGCTGGTCCCAGCCTTGATGATAGAGTTGGATGAAGCGGACGCCACGCTCGGCCAGCCGACGCGCCAAGATACAGTTTGCTGCAAAAGAACCAGGCTTGGCTGCATCTGGACCATAGGAGTCGACAACATGCTTGGGTTCGTCCATGAGATTTGCCACCTCAGGAATGCTGGCTTGCATGCGATAAGCCATTTCATATTGCTGGACGCGATCGGCCAGTTCAGGATCCCCCAGGCGCTCGCCTTCTAGATGGTGGAGATCGTTCAGCCGATCGAGCATCCGACGACGACTTTCACGCGAGACGCCAGGAGGATTTGACAGGTACAATACCGGCTCTTTGCCAGAACGCAGTTGCACGCCTTGATAGCGAGCTGGAAGAAAACCGGCACCCCACAATCGCGAGTACAGTGGCTGTCCCCCTTTGCCCTTGGTAATCAAGACGACGAAAGCTGGCAAATCTTCGCTGTCGCTACCCAACCCATAGTGCAACCATGCTCCGATACTGGGACGCCCTGAGATTTGATTGCCAGTTTGCAGGAAAGTGATAGCCGGATCATGGTTAATGGCCTCGGTATGCATGGAACGAATCACCGCGATGCGATCCACTTGTTTGGCCATGTGCGGCATCAACTCGCTGACCGAAGTACCACACTGGCCATGCGTTGCAAACTTGTAGATCGATCCAGCCATGGGCAGGACGGCCTGATTGCCAGACATGCCGGTCAGACGCTGGCCTTGTCGGACTGAATCCGGAAGCGGCTCACCCTGACGCTCGCGCAGCAACGGCTTGTCATCCCAGGTTTCCAGTTGGGATGGTCCGCCCGCCTGGAATAAATAGATGATCCGTTTAGCTTTGGGGGCATGATGCCCCCCATGGATCACACCGCTTCCCTCAGCGCTTGCCACGGCATTTCGCTGCAGCAGATGCATGAGTGCGAGGCTGCCGAAGCCCATGCCAGATTGCCAAAGCCATCGTCGTCGAAACATTGCTGATTCCTTAGTTGCCAGGGGGCGCTGTGCCCAGGCTGTAGTTACATGTAAATTGCTTGGCCGGTTCGTTTCAGCGGTTTTAGCTGAACACTATTGCGTGTAGCGATTGTCGAAAACAGAGGTCAATACTTTTGATTCTAGATAACCGCAAACTGCAAGTCGCGATTTCAACGGCAGAGAGTCACTACCGCAGCATGATGCATTCGTCGTACGCGAGGATTGTTTGCACAACGATCGAAGTCGCGGCTGTGTCCAGGGCATCGAGCGCAGCGTCGCACTGGCGTTCTCCAACTTGCAGCAATTCTGTGGCGTTGTCCGGATTGTCGCGGAAATACTCCAATTGCTCGGCGTACGTCAAATTAATGATTTGGATTTCCTTTTCGGTTGGAGGACGACTAACCAGAATTCTAAATAAATCCAACCAACGTTTTTCCAGGGAATTGCCGTGGCGCGTCACCAGTTGCTCAGCCAAGACCCTTGACGCCTCAACATATTGAGGGTCGTTCAGAAAGACAAGTGCTTGCAGCGGTGTCTTGGTCAATTCACGGCGGGGGGTGCAGCTTTCACGGTTCGTAGCATCGAACGTCAACATGGAAGGCGGCGGAGCGGTCCGTTTCCAAAATGTATACAGGCTGCGACGATAGAGTCCATCTCCGGTAGACTGATTGTATGTCTTGCCAGTGCCAGCTTCTTTCCACAAGCCAGCCGGTTGGTAGGGCATCACGCTCGGGCCACCGATCTGATGGACAAGTAGACGCGATGTATAGAGCGCTGCGTCACGCAGCTGTTCCGCTGAAAGTCTATGCTTCGGGCCTCGGGCCAGCCACACGTTTTGCGGATCACGTTGGTAGGCAGCCGCTCCGCTTGAAGATTGTCGGTAAGTGGCAGACAGCACAATGCTGCGGCAAAGAGCCTTTAGATCCCAGCTGTCGTCCATTAGTGAACGCGCGAGATAATCGAGCAACTCAGGGTGGGAGGGTGGAGTGCCTTGAGAGCCGAAGTCTTCCAAGGTGACGACAATGCCACGTCCAAAGAACAAATGCCACATCCGATTTGCGATTACGCGGGCAGTCAAGGGATTTTCTGGATCAGTCATCCATTTTGCTAGTTGCGAACGACCGCCTCCATTGACTGCCCCCACGCTCAGGAATTGCGGCACGCCTGGAGACACCTTCTCACGCTTGTCCGTGTATTCGCCCCGACCAAGCAGATGAGTGGACTCAGCGTGATTGGAATGCTCCATGACCATGATTTGTCGGATGCCCGTTACCAATTCGTTCTCATCATCTCGGGCTTTTTGCAGCAATGCGCGCGCTTCACTCAGGGAGTCGTCGACTGTAAGAAGATGATGATCGAGCCACATCTCAGCGGAAACGTCTGAGAAATCGCTGGCCGCGTCGCCGGTCGTCTGGCCAGCGGCTTGCGCCTTCTGATAAAGGCTAGCAATCTCCGCCTTAGACAACTGTACATCAAAAACATGCAAATCGTCCATCAAGCCGTTGCGAAAGCCCACATCGCGGAAACGTGCGCCAAGCGCCAGCTGGACGTCACCGGCTTTCATGTCGCTCCATTCTTTGCGATGTCGAATATCCCGCGTCAGACCATCTCGCGTCACATCCACGGCAACTTGTTTACCATTGATAAATATCCGCAGCCCCGCAGCCGTTCCGCTGCCGTCATGTGTGACAGCAAGATGGGACCATCTACCCACAGGGATTTGCGGTCGACCGTTTACACGAACCGCGTTACCGGGCCAAAAGTGGATCATTGAAAACTGTGGATGACCGTCGTCAATCGTTAACTGCAATCCGCGAAAACCCGAGTCCTCGGCCGCGACGGACTGGTGCAGCACCATCATCCGTGCCTGTTGTATCTGAGGATTGACCCACAAACTGAATGAAAACGGCGAAGTTCGTCCAAACTCGGGAGCACCTTTACAAATAACTTCGTCGTCACCGTTGAACTGCGTCGCCTTTCCCATCACGCCGTCGCTGTCTCCATCCAACGTTAAGTGAACGATAGATTCTCGAACACTTGGCAATGGTCCAGCTGTTTGTTCAGACTTGAGCATCCACTGGTCTTTCGCCTGCTCAAGAGCCGACTGATATCGCTGCAAAGCTTGCTGCACAGCAGCTTTTGCCTGGTCATGTTGTTCTCGCTGCTCTCCCTGATACAGGAGCATCGCCGGTGTGGGCTGCGAGAATGTAAAATGAGAATACAAACCAAGTTCGTCAATGTCCGAAAAATAGGCGGACAAGCGATAAAAGTCTCGTTGTGCGATGGGATCAAATTTGTGGTCATGACAACGACAGCATTCCAGCGTCAAACCGAGAAAGGCAGTTCCGGCAGTTGTCGTCCGATCAGCGATACCAGTTAGCCGAAACTCTTCTGCAACACTTCCGCCTTCGTTGGTTTGCCGGTGGAGGCGGTTGAACGTAGTCGCCAAACGCTGATCCTGTGTCGCTCCAGGCAACAAATCACCAGCGATCTGCTCGGTTACGAATTGGTCGTACGGCATATTGCGGTTGAAGGCATTGATGACCCAGTCTCGCCAGGGCCAAACCTCCATTGCCACGTCATTCTGGTAGCCAAAGGTATCCGCATAGCGGGCCACGTCCAGCCACATGTTGGCCATTCGTTCCCCGTATGTTTCCGACTCGAGCAATCGGTCGACGACACGTTCATACGCGTTTGCAGATTCATCACCAAGAAAAGCGTCAAGCTCGTCGATCGTTGGTGGCAGACCGGTTAGATCAAACGTAACCCGCCGCAACCAGGTCGATCTGTCGACTTCTGGAGCCGGAGCCAAACCCTTCACGCCATGCTTCTGCTCGATGAAGCGATCAATGTTGTTCCGCGACCACTTGCTTGCGGAGGCTGGGATTGGGATCGAGTGTGAAATCGGCTCGAATGACCAGTGCTTTTGGTATTCGGCCCCCTGCGAAATCCAGTTGCGCAATGTCTGTTTCTGGTCCTCGGTCAATTGCTTGCCGCCCTTGGCTGGCGGCATGACGATGTCGGGATCGTCACTGAAGATTCGCTCCGTCAGTAAACTATCGTCTGGTTCCATCGGCACGATGGCGCCGTAGTCGATCGCGGCCTGGCGCTGATCGAGCCGCAAGTCGGCCTCGCGATGCTCAGCATCTGGACCGTGGCAAGCGAAGCAGTGGTCGGACAGAATGGGCCTAATGTCCTGATTGAACGAGAGTTCATCGCCTGCAATGCAGGTCGTGCAAAACAGCAGCAG
>JAGQPR010000547.1 GCA_020426625.1 Planctomycetales bacterium | reverse complement strand
TTACAGCCTAATTTTAGGGTAGTGGGATTCGCCAGAATTCCTCTCAATCGGGGAATTCTGGCGAATCCCACTACGGATCAATCCTAATTTTTAGCTGTCCCAAACCACTAGAAAATACTGTATCACATCAGCAGCACGCGCTAGTAGAGCTAACGTGCGGTTCCGTCAAAAACCGCGTGCCAGCGCACAGCGGCTAATTTTGCGGAAGGATCATGTGGAACTGAATTTCAAATTCTTGAGACTAACGCTTTGCGCCGACCCGCGACAACCGGGCGCTCGGCTTGCGCTTCATGGGGAACAGTCGTTTTCGCCGTGGTGCATCAGGCTCGGGCGCTTCTGAAACTTGCTCCGTTTCTGGAGATTTTCGAATGCCGATCTCAAAAGTATCAAACTGAAGCAAGCGATTGATGTTCAATTCAATTGAGGTCAGTTGCGGTCCTTCTGAACGAGTGACAAAGGTAAACGCGATGCCCTCGCGTCCCATCCGTCCCGTGCGGCCGACGCGATGAACGTAGTCGTCGCAATCCAGCGGAATGTCATAGTTGATGATGTGCGATACCGTTGAGACGTCGATACCTCGGCCAACAACGTCCGTTGCGACCAGGATCTCAATCTTGCCACTTCGCAACTCACCAAACACTCGGTCTCGGTCTCGCTGGTTCATGTCGCCATGAATGCAGGCTAACTTTAAGCCCGCCACGCTGGGATGCTGAGCCAGTTCGAAACCGAGAGCACGGTGCAGTCGATCGGTTCCGCGTTTCGTCCGGCAGAAGATGATTGCCTGACGTGGAGTTTCTCTAATCAGCAATTTCACCAAGGTGGGAAATTTCTGCTCTTGTTCGACACTAAAGTACCTTTGTTCAATGGTCTCGACTGAGACGTTGGCGTTCGAGCAATTGATGTGGACGGGATCGATCAAATACCGCTGGGCTAGTTTCTGGATTTCCGGCGCGAGTGTCGCGCTGAGCAGCATTGTCTGCCGATCCTTGGGGCAAGAGCGCAGGATTTTCTCGATCTCTGGTCGGAATCCGATATCCAACATCCGATCTGCTTCGTCTAAGACGATACACCATAGATCTTGCGTCCTGAATGTCTTTCGCCGTATATGATCGAACACGCGACCGGGAGTGCCGACCACGATCTGCGTTCCTTCTTGCAGCTGCCGTGTTTGCTTCTGCATGTGCTTGCCACCGGCCAGTACTGTAATGTTCGTCTTGCAGCCGAATGCCAGCCGCTCGATCTCTTGGAAAACCTGTTCCGCAAGTTCCCGCGTAGGCACCAAGATCAACGCCTGAGGATTGCTGCATTCGCGCAGTGGATCGAGCATCTCCAAGATCGGAATTGAAAAGGCGGCAGTCTTTCCAGTGCCAGTTCTTGCTTGGCCTAGAATGTCATTGCCCTCCAGGGCGGGTGGAATCACGTTCGCCTGAATCGGAGAGGGCGTCGCATATTTCAGTTTCGCCAATGCGCGGAGCATGATTGGCGACAAATCCAACTGCGAGAAAGATTCGATTTCTGGTTTGACTATCGAGGAGTCCGGTTGCTCTGGAGAAGGGAGAGGAGTTTGCGCCCGAAGGTTGGAAGGGGACATAGATTTCCTGAATTGAGAGGTGGCTTGCTGCAGGATACGCATTCAACGCTTTGACCTAGTGAACCTAGGCCCAACGCGCGACTTGGAACCACCCCAGCCCGACGCGCGAATACTGCTTTCCAGTATTGGCGCTCCGAGCTGGAGTCCGAATCCTAAGTTATCGCGGCACCTGCTATGGACGTGCCGACAAATGAAGACCAGTAACACGTACTGCGGTGGAGAATAAGGCCTGTCCAATGGCCGTTTCCACAGAAGCATCGAAGCTCGCAGCGAACCGGTTGACATCTTATATTACAACGCCAACAAGGTCCGTGTCACTCCCTATTGGTGATTCCCTACTCAGAGTTTGGAATATATAATCCGCCCTGCCGAAAGTGAGGGTTACGGGAAACTGGGTCCGATTAGAGCGTCCAAGCAGGATGCGAGCTGTAGAACTCGCCCGTTTTGGAGTATGGTCGATGACGCGCTGCGCCCTGCGAATTGGCTTTCTTTGACTGCACTGGATGTGGCTCATTCCACGTCGGACTCAGGATTTGCAGAGTGGATTTTTCATGTTCGAGAGTTCTTTTGTCGCGAATGCCTGCAGTTGGCTGCAAGCATCTGTATCCAACTCGCACGTTACGGACGATCCACTAGCCACTTTGGAATACGCTTCGGCGGAAGAGATCGAAGCACTTCTGCAGGCGATTTGCGAAGACATGCCGCGGACGGAAATCAGCACGCAACGCTTGCGATTACTCACGCAGATGATTTCAGTGCGATTGAGAACACTGTTGGCCGCGGCACAGCATGAACTTGCGCTGATTGCACCCTCCGTCATCGAGGCCTGCTATGTAGCGGCGCACTCGCGGGATTCCCGCGCGGCAGCACACTCATTGCAATTGCTATCCTTGCAGGGGGACGAGGAATCGATTGCCACGCTGGCCGACAACCTGAATGCCTTGCCTCTTGAGAACTGGGAGTCTGTTGGACTGGCGCTCAGTCCGTTGTGGAACACTGGTGGGGAAGTGCTAGAGTTCTTTTTTGAACGTCTCGGTGAGGAAACGTGGCATCCTGCCTCACTGGCAGTGCTGTTGGACCTGGCCAATTACGGAATCCGCAGTGGCAAACTGCGGCAGCATCCTTGGCAGCAACGGGCTAGGCAACTTGATAAATTACTTGGCAGTGCCGTGGGCCAATTGCGACTACTGGAAAGCGATCCACGAAAATTCGGCGACAATGTCAGCACCATTCAAAAGTCCTTGCAGGATAGCGTTGCGCTGGTGGTTGCTCTATGCGATGCGCTGGGTCAATTGAAATTTATGGGCGCCAGAAGCGGGTTGATTGAGGCGCTCACTCTCTCGCACCGCCGCATTCAAATCGAAGCGGCCAGCGCACTTGCGCGAATGGGGGACGACTCAGGCAAACGCCGTCTGATCGAGCTAGCTGGGGACGTTGCGGCACGGCAGCGAGCGGTAGCCTACGCGGATGAGTTGGGATTTGTCGACGAGATCGACGAACAACTGCGCTTACCCCACGCATTGGCAGAGTCCGAGCTGGCGAGCTGGCTGGCGGAACCGAGTCAGTTTGGAATCGCACCAGCCCGCCTGGAGTTGCTTGATACTCGTGTACAGTTTTGGCCCAGCTACGAGGAGCCTCGCTGCTGTTACCTTTTTCGCTACTGGTATGATTTCCCCGGAGGGGAATTGCACAACATAGGAATTGTGGGGCCGGTTTGCCATGCCTTTCAGTCCGACATGACTCAATTCAGCTACGACGACATCTACGCAGCCTTTGCTGGTTGGCATGCCGAACATGAAGAGATCTTCGAGGTACCATCGACATTGCTGAACGCGGCCCAACGCAAAGAAGCAGAGTTGCTAGGCTTGAGACTTCGTGAGCACGGATTCGAACAAGTTGAGTTCCTTGCCTTGACATTCATGCTCGGCGAGCCAGCACTGCTTTGCAGAGCGAGTCGTGGGGACACTGCCCATTCCGCCGTCGTGGACCAAAACCAAGTCGTGTTCTTCCCAACGAACGAGGGGCCCAGCTCTATTCCACCAGAATTGGTGCTGTCGATTTACCGAGGACGCAAGATGCTTGAATCATTCAATCGCCACGCTGAATAAGCATCCACGCAGAGATCTTTCCGCATACTTGGCCGCTCTGGCGGGCATTAGCACGGTTGTCCAAGTGTCATAATACTGTGCTTTGGTGCTTGGATTTTTCTTGTTGACGCAATTTGTGCTGTGCCAAGACTTAAACTGGATTTACCGTGCAGAATGGGAGATAGATGGGAAGTTTTTTGGATTCGCTTGAGGAAAACGGGCTCGCTGGAATTCCAGTTGCCCAGCGATCAGTCAAGTTATTGGTCAGCATTCGCAACTGCGATGAGGCTGATTTGGCTCTGCGCGCAGGCGTGGACTGGATCGACGTCAAGGACCCAACGGCCGGTCCACTCGGGGCGCCAACTGGTGACTCCGCGATGGAGATTTACGCTTCGCTGCAACGGTTTCCAAGCCGAAGCGTAGCACTCGGCGAGCTGCACGACTTGCCAGTGTTGGGCGCTCCCGACTTGCCAGCTTCCGGCCCGCCGTACTGGGTTCGTCATTACCCAATAGCCAAGATCGGGCTGTCGGAAATGGCAAACGATGAGAACTGGACTGACAAGCTATCGCAACTCACGCAGAAACTGCTGCCTGAGACCCAGCTAGTACCAGTTATTTATGCCGACAGCCACATTTGCCAAGCTCCAACAGTTGCAGCTGTTCTCGAATACGCGCGGCTCTCGCAGTGCCGACATCTTTTGGTTGACACGTTTACGAAGGACGGTCGTGGCCTGCTCGACTTTCTGACCACCAGTGACATTGCGGAGCTGATAGAGTTGGCTCAACAATTTCATTGCGATGTGGTGCTCGCGGGCAGCATCCGCCAAGAGGATTTGCCAGCCTTGTTACCGCTGGGCGCCTCGGCGATTGCCGTCCGCGGCGCGGTTTGCCAGGGCGGAAGACGGCTTGATCTTTGCCCAACGAAACTTCGTCAGTGGGTGGAATTATTCAGAATGCAAACGCGAGTTGCCTAATCACAATTGGCTAGAGTCACAAATCGTAATTCCGATGCCACATCAGCCTCTAGCGCGCTCGCGTGCGGTTCCGTCAAAAACCGCGTGCTAGCGCACAGCGGCTAATTTTGCGGAAGGATTATGTCTGCGGCGCTGTTACTAACCTGGGGTTGCGCGGAATCTCGTGTT
>JAGQPR010000546.1 GCA_020426625.1 Planctomycetales bacterium | reverse complement strand
GTTTTTGACGGAACCGCACGCTAGCGCGCTAGAGGCTGATGTGGCATCGGAATTACGATTTGCGACACTAGCGATCTACTCCTTGTTTGTTCAAAAACTGTGGACTGATCACAATCTGTTCGATGAGCGAGCGAAATCTAAGATCGCGTTCCTGGTTCGAGCGACGCATATCTGCCAGCAGTGGCTCGTCGGAAAGTATCAGCGAACGTCCCAAAGCAAACGCTAATAGCTTGCGTGTCAGATTGTCAATGAAATCCGCTTCTCGCTCTTGGCGAATGTAATCGATCAATCCGTTGATGCCGACACGTTCTTTTCCGTCGGGAAACGCCGCACGCGAATCGACGTGCTTGCCACCCAAATCGATCTCTCGCCACTCGCCGATCGGTCCAAAATTCTCCATCACCAACCCAATCGAATCGAATCGATCATGGCAACCTGCGCAGCTGCTGTGAGCGCGATGTTGGGCCAGAGCTTCGCTCAACGTCAGTTCACCCAACTTGCTTTCGTCGCTAGGTAACTCGGGCACGTTTGGTGGGGGGGCAGGTATTTGTTCTCCAAGCAATCGACGGACGACCCAATAGCCCCGCTTGACCGGGCTTGTTCTCAAACCTGGCGCATTCTGAGTTTGAAAAACTGCCATGGGCAACAAACCCCCGCGGTGATAGTCGCCAGCTCGATCAACCTGCAACCATTGGTCCGCATCGGAGAAGACCAGGTTGGCAACACCATAGTGGCGAGCGAGCGTGGCGTTTACGAATGTGCTGGTTGAATAGATCAAATCCAGTGCCGAACGATCTTGTTGAATGAGATCCACCAGAAAATGGATTGGCTCTTCAAACATCGCCGCACGCAGGTTGTCATCGAAGCTAGGGAACTGTTGACGATCGACACTGTTGTGCGACAGGAATCTCCGAATATCCAGCCAATTGGCGCCAAATTCGGTGGCCAACCCCCGCACTCGCGGGTCGTCTAGCATACGGCGGGTTTGCTCCATCAGCGCGTCGGGTTCTCGCAGTTTTCCAGAAGCGGCGAGATCGAGCAACTGATCGTCAGGCAAGCTTGACCAAAGAAAGAAGCTAAGGCGAGTCGCCAATTCATAGTCGCGCAACGGAACAATTTCCGCTGATTGGCAAGCAAGGTCTAGTCGATAAAGAAACTCCGGCGACATCAATACAGCCACGATGACGTCTTGGATGGCTTCTTCGTGGGTCAGTTCTTGTTGTTGTCTCAGTCGTTGATAGTATTCGCGCAGTTCCTCTTGTTCGGACTGGGTCAGCGGTCGACGGTACGCGCGGCGGGCGAATTCTAACACTGCCACGATGTGATGCGGTTCAGCTTGCAAGCGAGCTTGTTCAACCCAGCGGATCTGAGCATTGATGGTTTCGAAGTAGTCTGCGATCGCCTGCAAGGCAACTGAGTCACCCCCGCTGGCCGTCGCCTTTTCAAGATAGACTTGGCCGAGACGCACAATCATATCTTTGGCCAACGCATGCTTATCTTCGGGGCGGGCAAAATCGAATTGCGCATCACGCATAAAACGCGAGTCGGTACGGTCAAACCAAAGAAAGCCTTGGTATTGGCGCATCGGAGCAGACGTCACAAAATCCAGCTGTTGCCAAAGCGCATCGAGTTGTTGACAAGCCGCATCGTCCAAGACCAATTCCTGCAGGGGCTGATCATCGCGAAAATAGCCCATCATGCTGTGAAATCCGGCACTCAACAGCCGCCCTTTTTCCTGCTCGTCTTTCGGTTTGCCAACGTAGTCTCGGCCTCGTTCGGACACATAAAATGCGTCAGGAAAAACAGAGCAAAACCACTGGCAAGCTGCGGTAAATGCCTGTCGATCGGCTGTCGTTGGTTGGAGCGTCGCTGGCTGACCGGCTTCGCTGCTGGTTGGCTCGTGCGAACCGTCTGCTAGCCAGTCTGTGAATTCGCGCTCGATGGCCGCAGTGTCTCCCCGCCTGCGATGCGTTGCGTATTGACCATTCTTCCAAAGGACGAACGCTTGTGTTCCTTTGTGAACGCCGTCAATATCCAAGTTTTCAAACTTGGGCTCAAAGCGACGACGGGTGTCTGTGATGAATCGATCTAATTCACTCGCCTGCACCTGAGCCGCCTCGCGGGTGGCTACAGCCAGCATATCTCGCCACTTGGCACGCAATGCAGCCAATGGTCCAACCGGATGTTCAGGGCTGCTGAGAATGTCCCAGACAAGCTCCAAGTACTTGGCGCTAATCCCCTCGCGTTCCGCGATGCTGGCGCGAGTTGCCGCTGGCTGTTGTTGATAGCGGCGATGAAATTCCCAAGTTGCCAGAAGATAGTCTTCATATCGCGTAGGCTGATTTTGATAGAAGTTGACAATTCGCTTGACGCAATATTTATCGCGGTCGGTGTCGGTGACTACCGCATGCGGAGCGAATTGCATTCCTGTTGGCGTAAGGACCAAGTGATCGACGACCAATCTGGCTGCTTCCAAGTATTTACGAGTCAGTGCGGGCGACATCGTCAGCGATTCAGCCGAGTTGTCAAAACCCGCCTCGTTCGCTGGATCGACCGGAAAACTAGCGGCCGGATGCAAGTCGACTGCGGTTAGATCGCGAATACAGTTATCATATTCAGCGTTGCTCAGGTGGCGGACATGCACTGGCCCAGGAGCTCCCGCATGTTCTTCAAGGTGGCTGGACACGAATTGCTCGGTCCAAGCGACCAAGAAGTCCCGTTCCGACTTGTCCGGTATCCTAGTGGCATCAGGCGGAGGCATTTCACCTTTTTGCACTCGCGTCAACACTCTCTTCCAAACGTCGAACGTTCTGATCAGGTCGGCGGTTGTTCTAAAGCGTTCCAAGTCGAGCATTGCCTCAGCTTCGCGACCTTGGTGACAGTCAAGACAATAGGTATTGACGAATTCAAGTATCGGCTTGTCAATTTCAACTGGCTGTTGAGCGGCGTCTGCGCGCGCGGTCGATTCATCAGTCTGCGCAACTAAATGGTGGCAATTTGCTCCAGAAACCAAGGCGAGCATCACCCAAAGTAAAATTGGTAAGCGAGAATTCCCTTTTTGGCTGGAAGAATTGCCAGGCTGATTGGGAATGGGATAAATATTGATTGGAGACGCCACTACAAGATTTGGATTCATAAGACTCAGGAGTATGATTACAAACGAAGCTAGTGTCACAAATCGTAATTCCGATGCCCATCAGCGGTTCCGTCAAAAACCGCGTGCTAGTAGCGCACGGCGGCTAAATTTTGCCGAAGGATTATGTGGAACTGAATTTCCAATTCTTGACACTAGCCAAGTGAAACGGGGAAACAAAACGACGGTCGCACCTAAATCCGCAAGAACGCTTTGTTACGATAGAGAAAATAACATGCCAGCCAAAGCATCAGGCCGACCAAAGTTGCCTGAACCGAAGGCACTACCGCCGGACTCACGTTGCCGTACAAACTGAAGATCTCTGTTCCCAAATGGATCTTCAACTGCCGCCCAATCCAAGGTTTGAGCGTCATGCTCATGCAGTAGATGGCGATCGAGTTCATGCCGACTACAACCAAAGGGAACGACCAAGCGCGAAGCTTGAGCACATCGATAATCCCATACAGGCTGCCCAGGATCAAACAACACCAGCCTGTCGAAAAAATCGCCCACGTTGGTGTCCAAATTCTTTTAACCAACGGGCACACGTGATAATAATCCAGCGCGTAGCCAATTCCCAAGGCTGCCAATCCGCCCAAGAACAGCGTCAACAGTTGAAATCGAGCACTCCGAGGGGATCGTAATAATTCACCGCTCATTAATCCAAATAACATTGTCACGATCGACGGGAGGAAATTGAGGGTTTGGTAGCCACCCGCGTTGAATTCAAAAGCTTCTTGGGTTGGAAACCAATTTAGGAATCGCACATCAATTGCATGCCCAATATTTGCATTCTTGTGCCAGGGCTTGCGCACGTCTGACAAATTTTCTTCGGCCCATTCCTGGCTGACCCCCAGTTCAGGTGCACCCTTTGCTAGATCGATTCCAGGATTCGGATAGAGTTCAAACATGCCACACACAACCAAGAGGATGGCAACAGCTGCCACCGCCTGGACCGTGGGGCTGCGCTTCCATAGCAAAAATAGGAAGCCGTATCCCAATCCAATTTGGGCCAGCACATTAGTGAAAGCCCAATCCGTCTGACTTTGTGAGGTCGAGATTAAGAACACGCTAAGTAGAATCAAGATCAGGGCCCGGCTGAAAGCATGGCAGCACATGCGGGCATAGGAGTGCCCCTGCGACTGGCGCTTGGCATAGGAATAGGCCATCGACGCGCCAACCATGAACATGAAGGACGGTTGGATCAGATCCCAATAGGAACAGCCCACCCACTGCGCGTGCGAGAATTGATATTGCACACCTTGCCAAAAGGTCGAATCTGGATTTTCTTCCAAGTAGTTGTTGGCGGTGTCTGCCAGTCCAAAGCCGACGAAGGCCAGGCTAATCATGATGAGGCCGCGATAGGCATCGAGCGATAGCAAACGTTCAATGCGCGGTGACTGTAGAGGATGTGGTGATTCCGTTTCCGTGGTGGATCGATCTTGCATGTCAGGCCTCGCGGAAGCTAAAAGGTATGCCAACGAGCGCCACTGTTGCCGAGGTGTCGTCACCGTCACAGCAGCCAGTACTGATGTTTTTCGTTGGAGTTGGGAGGGAAATCGCTCGCTCGATTCGTTCAGTTTCATAGCCCTTGCTCTCGTTAAATACTCGCTGTGCGATACGGAGCAAGTCGCTAGTGTCAAGATTGGAAATTCAGTTCCACATAATCCTTCCGCAATATTAGCCGCTGTGCGCTAGCACGCGGTTTTTGACGGAACCGC
>JAGQPR010000545.1 GCA_020426625.1 Planctomycetales bacterium | reverse complement strand
TTGAGAGGAATTCTGGCGAATCCCACTACCCTAGAATTAGGCTGTAACAGACCACTAGCTGCGGTTGTTCAAGTACCGGAAAAACTTGTGCGTTGGTGCTTACACTGCGGATTCTCGCGAAACTTGCCAGTAAATGGAAGAGAGATTCTATTCAGTGTAGGAGTTATGATATCGCTCCGCGCAATGCCGCCGATATGCCTACAAAATGTACGGTAAATCCCCAGCGGATCGTCGAAACAATACATTGAAAATTCCTGTGAACAGGAGGGCGTGACCGTAGACCTAAGACCTGTTTCTTGGTAGCGTGAATCACACATATGCTAGCGTTAATTCTTGTGATATAAGGTATCGCAATGTCCAGTATTCTGCTCGTCGAAGACAGTCCGACCCAGTCGCTGCAAATGAAGTTGTTACTCGAATCCGCAGCGCATCAAGTCACCTGTTGCGACGATGGGACGATTGCCCTGGAACATCTAAGCAGCGGTACTTGCGAGTTAGTGGTCACCGACCTCGAATTGCCGATGATGAATGGGCTGGAATTGATCAAGAAGATGCAGGCGGATTTTCCGGATATCCCGGCGGTGCTGGTGACGGGCCATGGTTCGGAACGATTGGCGGCCGAAGCCCTCCGCGTTGGTGCAACTGGTTACGTCCCTAAATCTTTAGTCAACGACATGCTGCTGGGTACAGTAGAAGACGTACTGGGGATCGTTCGTTCGGATCGGAGCTACGCGGAATTAATTGATTGTACAGTAGAGAACCGGTTGGTTTTCAAACTGCCCAATAGTCCCCGCTTGCTCGTCACGGCAATTGATTTGACGATGCAATTGGCTGCTGGTATGCAACTGCTATCGGGCGTTGACCGTTACCGTGTCGGCAATGCGCTGCGGCATGCGGCGTCCAACGCAATTTATCGCGGCAACCTTGAACTTTCGCGGCAGCAATGGCAACAAATGGGCGGTGACGACGCTCCCATGGATTCGGATGATCCGATAGTAGCAGAGCGACTGGCGTCGCCGCGGTATCAGAACCGTCACGTACATTACGACGCGCGGCTGATGAAGGATTTTGTGCGAGTTGTCATTCGAGATGAAGGTCCGGGGTTTGACACCAAAAACGCTTTGGCTGCTGCTGAATCCGAATCATTGGACGAAAACCAGGGGCGAGGACTGGTTCTCATCAGGAACTTCATGGACAAAGTCAGTTTCAATACTGCAGGCAACGAAATCACCTTGGTCAAACACTGTATCCAATCGTAACGTGTGTCGAGCGCCGCGCAGATGTCAGTGCGATGCAAGCTGGAGAAAAAGGCTGGTCCATGATTGAATATGCGGCAGGCACCAGCGTGCAAATCAGCGAGCGTAAAGGAGGCGGGAGATAGCCTACATGCAGCGGCTTGTTATCGAAGCACTCGAGGAATTGCCACCAGCGTGTGTCATCAGTCGCTTGAGCGATTTGGCATTCCTGTGCTCTGCGGATGCTCAGCAGTTGTACTATGTCAATCCACGTGCCGCCGAGTACTTGGGGTGGACTCAAGCAGAAATTCAATCGCTAGTTCCATGGTGGCAGAAGCTGCTCTGCAATCATTCCCACAGGGATTTTGCCCACTTGTGGGAGCTGGCTAAAAGTGGTGGCGTTTCGAGTGATCTATTGCCAATCGAGCTGGGGTGTGTCGGTCTCGGTGGAACGACACTGGACATCCAAATTCATTCTGTGTTTCCGACTCCTCATGCCACTCTGCTTCTGGGAAGCAAGGCTGTCACTTCAGAATTGGCTGAGGAGGTATTGAGGCAGACGCAAGCGCGTTTTCGATCGATCGTCGATAGTCTTTCCGTCAATCTCGTACTGAAGGATGTTCAAGGGCGACGCGTGTACGCCAATCAAGCTTACCTAACACTGCGGAACCTATCGTTGGGTGATATCATCGGGAAAAGAGATGAAGATCTTTTTCCTGAAGATATCGCTGAGAAATTTTCCAGGGATGACCAGTATGTTTTGCAGACGGCTGAAGTACTGCAAAAATCGGAAGAGAACGTCGCCAGTGACGGCAGCCGCACTTGGACAGAGATCGTCAAAGGACCTATCTGGGATGCGGATGGCAATGTAAGTGGAGTTCAAATTCTTTTCTGGGATGCAACTGAGCGCAAAGCAACTGAGCAAGAGTTGGAGAGAGAACGTTCACTGCTACATGCTCTGCTCGACAATGTGCCAGATTCGATCTATTTCAAAGACCTGGATAGTCGATTTGTGCGCATCAGTCGCGGCATGGCCAGAAAATTCAATCTCGCCAGTACGGATGTTGCCATTGGACGAACGGACGCGGATGTGTTTACGTCCGAACACGCCGCTCAAGCTCGCGAAGACGAACTGCGAATTATCCAGACCGGGGAACCGATGGTCGGCATGGTTGAGCGGGAAACCTGGCCCGATCGAACCGATACCTGGTGCTCGACGACCAAGCTGCCTTTGAAGGACTCGGATGGAAAGATCGTGGGCACGTTCGGTATCTCACGCGATGTTACCGAGCTCATTCAAGTGGAGCAGCAGCTCCGCGAAGCCCGCGACCAAGCAGACAAAGCAAGCCAGGCTAAGAGTGAGTTTCTGGCGAACATGAGTCACGAGATTCGCACGCCCATGAATGGCATTATCGGCATGGCGGAACTATTGGGCCACACGCAGCTGAACGATGCCCAGCGGTCGTTCTTGGATATGATCGCCCAATCGGCTCAATCCCTCCTGCGAATTATCAATGACATCTTGGACTTTTCCAAAATTGAAGCTGGCAAGTTGGAAATCGAGACGGTGCCATTTGATTTGCGGAAATGCATCAGCCACGCAGCCAAAGGGTTGGCAGTCCGTGCCGCGAGTAAGTCCGTGGAACTTATTCTGGAGATCGCTGCTGATGTTCCCGATTGTTTGGTTGGTGATGCAGATCGATTGCGCCAAATACTGATCAATTTGGTGGGCAACGCAATCAAGTTTACCGATCAGGGAACGATCACGATCCGAGTCGCCGTCGCGAACGGCCCACCCACGGAAACAGAGTACACCTTGCATTTCTCGGTCACTGACACTGGGATCGGTATCGCCAAGAACAAGCAGGAAGCCATTTTTGAAGCTTTTTCTCAAGCTGATGTTTCTACGACTCGCCAATACGGGGGCACTGGACTGGGACTATCGATTTCTAGTCAACTCGTGCAGATGATGGGGGGCCGGATTTGGCTTAACAGCCAGTTGGGAGTTGGCTCGGCTTTCCATTTCACGTGCCGCATGCCAAGCGGTGAAGAGGCTCAACCGCCTGAGGACACTGTCGATGAGAATGCTCTTAGGGCAATGCCCGTGCTGCTGGTCGACGATAGCCAGGCCAGCCGGAACATCCTGGCAAATGCATTGAGCATGCGAGGTTTGTTGGTGTACCAAGCCGCGACCGCGTCAGAAGCCAAACGCCTTCTTGACGAGTCGCTGGACGCCAAGGTGCCAAGTGCTGAATCGTCTCCTCCGCAGAGCCCCATCGCACTTATCGTAGACCAAGTCATGCCTGACTGCGATGGGCTCGAGCTGCTAGAGCAATTGGCGGCCATGGCCTCAGCTCGTCGACCGATCAAGATCCTGCTGACTTCGGCAAGTCAAGCTGGAATCGGAAATCAAAGCTCCCCCGCCGATGACGTCATCCTCCTGCAAAAACCAGCCTTGCATTCGGAGATCTGTCAAGCGATCGATCGCGCTCTTGCACCTGTACCCGTGGCGCAGAGCCCTAGAGCGGAAGCAGATCTCAAGGAATCGGTCGTGCCGCTCAACACACTGGTCGTGGAAGATGGCCATGTTAATCGGGCTGTCTTGGTTGGCTTGCTCGAGCGCGAGGGGCATCGCGTTGCTGTTGCCGAAGACGGAAGCGATGCGGTTACAGCTTGGCAAACGAACGACTTTGATGCGATCTTCATGGATTTGCAAATGCCCATCATGGATGGAGTTGAAGCCACGACTGTCATCCGTAAGGCCGAGGCAGAGGATCCCAAACGACGCAGAATACCAATTATCGCTACGACTGCGGCAGCTATGCAAAGCGATCAAAATCGTTGTTTGGAAGCGGGCATGGATGACTATTTGAGCAAGCCGATTAACCTTAACCTGTTGCGAGAGCTGCTCGGACGATTGGCCGAGTATCGCGATCAGACTGACACCGGGCTACCGTTTCCGATACGCCAAGCAGCATCACCCCATGCACCGGCAACTAACTTGGGAACAAGTCCAGCGAACTCGCTTAATTTTGATGCTCCCGTCAAGAAGCTTAAATACACGGCTGAACAGCAACTTAAATTGGTTGAAACGCTCAAACGAGAAACAGCTCAGCGGCTGGACGAGTTGACGCTGGCGATTGAAACCGAGGACGCCAAGCTCTTGATTCGGGCATCGCATTCGCTCAAGAGCGCAGCTGGCCTATTTCAAGCTGAACAGGTGATGGACAGTGCCGCAGTCGTTGAGACATCGGCTCGCGCTGGCGATTTGGCGACCGCCATCAAGCATTTTCCACAGCTCCGCGATGCCGCCAGTGCTATGTTGCGTGAGATCGAAGCCTGGTTGGGCGCTCGCGGTTGAAAAGCATCATCGCTTGCCTGTCGACAATGTTCATGTTGGCGACTCCACGTCGCGCCCGGTGGGCGGGACGTATTGTAACTCCCAACGGCCGAATGGGAGCAAGTCGCATCTCTGAGTTCGTAACATCCCTGCTTGTCCCGCCTGTGCCAGCGTTCG
This sequence comes from Planctomycetales bacterium, assembly GCA_020426625.1. Lineage (GTDB taxonomy): Bacteria > Planctomycetota > Planctomycetia > Pirellulales > Pirellulaceae > Aureliella. The sequence goes on along the minus strand of JAGQPR010000545.1, from coordinate 103 downwards.
AGAACAGACGCCGACTGGGCGCGGATACACGTGCCATCGCAACACACAGCTATCTCTTATCTCAGGGTTGCGTCGGGGGGCAACCTTGGTAACGCGTGTTGCG
>JAGQPR010000544.1 GCA_020426625.1 Planctomycetales bacterium | reverse complement strand
GCCGGCGTGAAGTTGTTTGGCGCCCATAAAGTCAGCTCCACAGCCGACGCGTGGGTCGGAAGCACCGCTGACACCGCGGCGAACGATAGTGTTACCAGCCATTTGTTCATTTGTTCTCCTCCTCCGTTGCGCGCTGGCTCTTGGGAGCCGCACTTCGTCTCACAGGCAATTGCAAGTACGATAATAGTATTATAGGTTTATCGAAGCGTCGTTTGTCAATGGGGTTCGACTGATCAGCTTGGAATATTTTTCGACCTCGATTGCGACCAAGCTTCAATTGAGTAGGAACAATGGTAAATGCACATGTGTTCAAGCGAACTTCCGTTGTCGCAGCCAATGCAAATAGCGAAGGAACTCCAATGACGGCCCACAAGCTTAGTCAGGACCGAACGCGAGCAATTGGTGTTGCTGTTCTCGCGGGCCGGCGCCGGCTCTCTCCCGTTGCTGCTGAAATTGGCAGCAAAATTGTGGCTGGAACACTAACCGCCGGCGCTGCTTTGTCGGAGAGTATGTTTGGTCGAGTTGGAGGTGTGAGCCGCAACGCATTTCGAGAGGCAACCAAGATCTTGGAAGGAAAGGGGTTGGTCGTCTCTCGACAGGGGACGGGCACCCGTGTCGCTGAGCCGGCGATGTGGAATATGCTTGATCCTGAAGTCATGGCTTGGCGGATCGCCAAAGGTGACATTGATACTTTTGTGGCGGACTTCTTCCTGTTCCGCCGGCTTATCGAACCGACAGCAGCCGAACTGGCAGCGACCAGCAACAATGAGGATCAAATCACCAAGATATCCGAAGCATTTCAGACTATGAACAAGCTTGAAGAATCTGAGCCGTTTAGCGAAAAGTATGTTTTAGCTGACGTAAACTTTCACAAGTCAATCCTCATCGCCTCGGGCAACGAGTTCTTGGTATCGATGGGCAACCTACTGGAGGTGCCCATGCTGCTGCTGTTTAGTCTCACCACTGACATGGAACTTGGAACCAGCTACCGCATCGATATGCATCAAAAGTTGCACGATGAAATCATGGCCAAAAATCCGAAGGGTGCGAGACGAGCTGCAGAGCAAATGCTGGATCACATTGCCGATGATGTGCAGCACGTCATCGCTGGTCACGGTGAGTAGTCAGTTCCGGTCTCAAAGTCACAGTTGGCAGAAGAGCCTTGCTCGGTGGATTACTGGCGGATTGGCCGGCCCGTGACCATCAGCCGACCGGCCACAACCACGTGATCAATCTGGTCGCCGAAGTTGTTGAAGCAGCTGAAAAGGGACAAATTCCTCAACATTCTGCCATGTTGCCCCACCCAGCAGAATTGGACCCACACAGCTGCCCACATAGGCGCATACGCAGGTCGGGCCGGCTGGATGTGCCAGATTGACTGATAATCCTGCGTGTGGGGCGGAGAACCAACAAGTTCTACTCAGCGTGCGAGCTTATTTCACACACACACCACGATTGATACCTAACGTTCACTGCTGGAAACCAAAGCACCCAAAAGAGGACCGTCACCGGCCAACTCAGCGGCTTCTATCGGAACATGAAAGAGTTTGGGTTCATCCAACAGGAAACCGCGAATCTTTTCGATATATCCGGGTGCTAGCCCTACTCCACCCCCGATGGCGATACACTCCGGTTCCAGAATCGCCGCTAAGTCGGCGCATAGTACAGCCACTACCCGGGCCGATCGATTGATAATCTCGCGTGCCCAAATTTCACCAGAGGCCGCCGCGGCGAACACCTCTTTCGAGTTTAATCCAGGGTAACCTGCTTCCGAAGCCGCTTGCGAAATCGAGTTGCCCGCTGCGACACTCTCCACCGTGCCAACACGGCCACTTCCGCACGATTTGTCACTGTGTCGCCCTACGACGAACCCAAGGTGGCCGGCCAGACCGATCTGCCCGCGCAGCAACTCGCCGTTCAAAACGACACCGCCGCCGATGCCTGTTGAAACAGTCAAGTATACGAACCGCGAACACCCCCGGCCACTGCCAAAATATGCTTCAGCCAATGCTGTGGCGGCAGCGTCATTAATGCAATTGACTCGTCCAAACCGATTGTTCAGCGCTTCAGCCAAGGGTGCGCCGTTGATCGACGGCAACGTATCGGCATTGACAGCGTACCATCGGCCTTCGGCGTCTAGTCGGCCTGTGACGGCGACGCCCAGTCGGGAGCCTCGAGCATAGCCAATGTCGGCCAATTGGTTCGACATTCGATCGACGTATGCACCCAGTTCTGCATTCCCTTCGGTCGCGACCTGCTTTCGCGCAACGACCAGACCCCTCTCAATTCTAGCTATTGCTGTCTTGGTGCCACCTAGATCGATAGCGAACCCGTTCAACATTTCGCGTGATGATCTAGTTACGGCGTCACAATACCAGGTGGTTACAAGTTCAGGGCGTGTGATCGCGCTGCCGACCGTCACGCAATCGGCGCCTGCACAAATTGCTTGAGCCGCAAGGTTTGGTGAGTTGTATCTGCCTTCCGCCATGACAAATGAGCCAAGGTGGCGAAATGCCCGCACCAACTGGAGGTCTGGCTGATCGACCGATTGAGCCGTTGCTGCAGTATAGCCGGACAATGTTGTGCCAAGAATATCGGCCCCATTCGCAAGTGCAGCCCTGCCATCGTCTAGCGTTGCACAATCGCTCATTGCAACCGCGCCGTTGGACAAAATTGCGCGCAGCACCGCCTCTCTAGTCTCCGGCCCTTTGCGATCTGTCGCGTCATAGGCGACGATGTCTGCCCCTGCACGAACCAGTGCGTCGACATCATCAACGCAAGGCGTGATACGGACCAAGCTGTCTGCCACTGTCCTTTTGACGATTCCGATAATCGGGACCCTGATACGAGCGCGGACTGCACGCAGGTTATCAACCCCCTCAATCCGAACCGCTGCGGCTCCCCCGGCCACCACTGCTTGAGCGATGTCAGCCACAATGCCGGGACGCGCCAATGGCCCACCTTCAACCGGCTGACACGAAACAACCACGCCTCCGCGCAACGTTTCCAGAAGCTGCGTTCGACTCTGTCTTGAAGTCATATTATTTCCAATTCACTGCGCTGTGCCTGATCGCTGCAGCGCAGGTGACCTATGCATGGCCGAGAACACCAAGCTCCTCAACTCGATGGCAGGCTACCAAGTGGTCTTTGGGATAGTCCTTGCTAGGTTGAAGTTTGGGAGTTTGTTGCCTGCAGATGTCAGTGGCGAAGCGACATCTCGGATGAAATGCGCAACCGCTGGGCGGTGACACTGGGCTTGGCACGTCACCTTCCAGCACAATCCGCTTCGACTTTCTGTCCAGGTCAGCGACGGGAATGGCGGATATCAAAGCCTGTGTGTAAGGGTGGAGCGTCGTGCCAAAGATCTCCTCGGACTTCGCAATCTCGACAATCTTGCCCAGGTACATAACGGCGATACGGTCACAAAAGTATTCTGTCACGCTGAGGTCATGCGTGATGAAAATGTATGTCAGATTGCGTTCTTGACGCAGGTTCTGCAGCAATTTGAGGACCTGAGCCTGGATCGACGCATCCAAAGCGCTCACTGGTTCATCGCAGACAATCAACTCCGGATCGACCGCAAGCGCTCTTGCGATCCCGATACGCTGTCTTTGCCCACCCGAAAACTCGTGCGGGTATCTGTCGATATAGTGCCGTGGCATGTTCACGGCTTCGAACAGATCACCAAGTACCGCCCGTCGCGCTTCCTTGTCACCGTAGCCATAGCGTTTCAGCACATCGTCGAACGCTGTGAAAATCGTGAAAGCTGGGTTCAACGAAGAGTGCGGGTCCTGGAAGATGATTTGCAGGCGGCGGCGGTAGGGGAACAGTTCCGCCCTTGTGAGCTGGCGCAGATCCACTTCTCCATTCTCGGAAGAAAACACAATTTCGCCCGCGGTCGACAGGGCCAGCCGCAAGATCGATTTACCCAGAGTTGATTTTCCGCACCCACTCTCCCCGACCAGACCGAGCACTTCTCCACGGCGCACCGACAAATCGACACCGTCGACCGCCTTGATACTGTCTACGGTGCGTCGGAATACACCACCCCTGATCGGGTAGTGGGTTTTAAGCCCCCGAAGTTCGAGAATATTTTCGGGCAGTTGATCATTCATCGGGAGCTACTTCTTGGTGTTTCCAACAGCGGACACGATGAGTGAACGACACATATTCCTCGTCCGGCATGACAGCGCACTTTTCGCCGGCATAGTCGCATCGTGGCGCAAACTGACATCCGACTGGACGATCATACGGGTCCGGTGTCGATCCACGAATGGGTTCGATCTGCTGGTTCCTGCCGCGCCCGAGAACGGGGATAGAGGCCAGAAGAGCCTTGGTGTATGGGTGCCGCGGGGTGCGAAGAACCTCTTCGACAGTTCCCCCTTCCACAATCTTTCCCATGTACATGACAGCCACTTCGTCTGCCAGTTCGGCGACCACGCCCATATCGTGGGTTATGAGCATGATGGCGGTGCCATGTTCCGCCTTGAGCTTGAGCATGGTCTCGAATATCTGGGCCTGGATCGTAACATCCAGCGCCGTCGTCGGCTCGTCAGCGATCAAAAGCCGGGGATTGCACGCCATCGCCATGGCGATCATGGCGCGCTGGCGCATACCGCCAGAGAATTCGTGCGGGTACTGATCCACCCGTTTCTCGGGAAGCGGAATACCCATTTTGCCCAACATTTCGATGGTCAGTTCGCGTATGGCCCTAGACGCCAATCGTGTGTGGTACTTGAGGTTTTCCGCGATCTGGAACCCTACCGTATAGACCGGGTTGAGCGACTTCATCGGGTCCTGAAAGATCATCGCGATTTCACCGCCGCGGATGTTCCGCATGGCCCGCCCGTTCCTATCAA
>JAGQPR010000543.1 GCA_020426625.1 Planctomycetales bacterium | reverse complement strand
AAGAAATGGCCGTGTTGATACCAATCACCTCACCCCGCAAATTCACCAGGGGTCCACCACTGTTTCCAGGATTGATCGCTGCGTCAGTCTGCAGGAAATTCTCGCGAGATGTGATGCCGATACCTCGATTCTTGGCACTGACGATCCCTGCCGTCACTGTACTCTCAAGTCCAAAGGGCTGTCCCAATGCAACTACCCAGTCGCCAACTTCCATCTCGTCACTGTTGCCCAACTGAGCGGCAACCAAATCGCTGTCACCTTGGAATTTAACCACGGCGATATCCGTCTGGGGATCAGTCAAGACCTCCGTCGCTTCGAATTCGCGACCATCCTGCGTCTTGATGATGACCTTGCCTCCACCGGCGACGACGTGATTGTTGGTCAGCACGACGCCTGCCGAATCTATAATCACACCCGAGCCAATGCCAGCGCTGTAACGCGGTGTTGCACCTGGGCTCATGTCGCGGGGATCGAGAGGTAAGCCGTCAGGGAACATGTCTTCAAAGGGCGTACCCTTGAACGGATTGGTGCCACCCATCGAGCTTCCATCTCGGCGAGAGAATTTTTTAGCATTCTGCCAGGAGGTGTCTGGACGATTCTCTATAGCCACAACAGATGGAAGCACGTGGGTCGATACACTACGAAACGCATCGGAGAGCGCATTGGCCACCTGCCTCGTTTCGGCTGAAATCGGCGGAAGCGTCTTGGTGGGCTGGGTCTTACTTGCCGGACTAGCGGCGATAAGTATTCCCGCCCCAACGGTTAATGGAATCACCAGGAAGGTGGCGAACCACTTCAAATTCTTTCTTTTCATTGCTCGTTCCTCTCATGTTTGAAAATTTTGCAAAGTGTCGAGCTCAGCAAATAGAACTCGACAGGACTAGTTGTTTGTTGGCGAATCAAGGTCGGCTTGGATGTCAGCGACTTTTATGCCAGGTGGATACCAGTGCTGTTCAGTCGGATTGACGCTGCGTCGGCGACGCGTTTTTGCACTCCAACGATGACGGATTGCGGTGGCTCGCTCCCGAATCTCCTCGGGAGTAGGGACCGGTACCGAATCGTCTTCGGATTCGTCCGGCGTCTCGCTTCGTACAGAGATCATGTTTGCTCCTCCCGAGTTTCTAGGCGTCGATTGCAACACCTTGTTGCCAAAAAAGACGACAGACGGACGTAATGCATCTGCCGTGCCAATCATCAATAAACTCACTCTCCCTTGATCCCTTGATAGAGTCGCGAGTAAAGGGCACGGAGAAGCGGCGAACCGCATTCCCAAGCTGCATTGTGCCCAGATCTCCCCTACAGAATTCCAGCAATGCGGACTGAGCTCTTCAGGTGAGAGTTACTAAACCTTCGCCTCGAAACGAGCTAGAGCTGCTTGACGTGGGACCGAGCGGGCAGGTTTTCAAAGGCGAAAACGATGCTTGACTGGTCGAGTTGCTACTGAAGTCCGTAGATAAATCGACTTGCCGCGAAAAGTCGCGAATTGGCAAAATGTAACTGGCGAGGCAAATGGGCTACGGTGTCAGAAAGCCTCGCTGGGGCAATTTGCCCCAATACAGTCAAAAGCCGATAATGGAAGCATCAGCCAAGTTCGCCGCAGATCGAGGCGAAGCGACCATGCGGAATGCAACCTTCCACGTTCCCTACTTTCCCAACACAGCAGATGTTGCCGTAGCTGAGAAAAACACCTATAAGAATGGCAGGGCACGAGCGATTATCCCATAGCTTGCGTCCCAACTACGGCGAACGAATGCAGTACCCTCAAATCGCCAACCTTCGGAGAATCCTAATGCTAGCCAACCAACCAAGTGCAGATTTTCGACCGGCGGTGCACCGCGTTTCACGATTGCGTTCACCGTTCTTGCTCATGACGGCTTGCGCATGCAGTTGCCTTGCGATGGCAGCTGGCTATTGGTTCGGCCATCAAAATCAGCCCACGGAAATTCCTGCGATGCATGCGTCTTCCGCTGCATTCAGTGAAGCCATGGCAGTAGCAACTGGGCCTATTAGCGCCGACGCTGAGGGAATCTTCTTTCTGGATTTTATCACCGGCGACCTGCAATGCATGGTCTACTATCCGCGAGCTGGCGTGTTTGGAGCTCACTTCTTTGGTAATGTAGCCCAACATTTGGGTGGCGTTGCTGGCGGTAAGAACAACCGCTACCTCATGGTTACCGGGCAAGCCGTCAAGTCGTCGAGCACTGCTGGAGCTCAACCTGGGGCGTCCTTGGTTTACGTCACGGATGTGACCACAGGCATGTTTGCGGCCTATGCAGTCCCCTGGAATCGCAACGCCTTGTCAACCAACGCCGCCCAACGCGGTGAGTTAGTGTATGTCGGTGGTGGTCCCATCCGAAAATATCAATTGCCCGATCCCGCCCGCAACCAACCAGCCGTGATCGTCGACCCCGCCCAGAAGTAGTCTGTCTCTCACGCAAACTTCAGGTCAAGGTGACTATGTGTTCGTCGGGCCCGGCGAGCAAAATGAGTTGCATGTGGGCGACGATACGTAAAAGGGGCGCACAAGATAGATTGCGCAAACCGAGCGCACAAGATAATTTGATTGATTGCTCGGGACCATAAGCCCAAACTAATCGCCCTGCTGACCCAACGCTGCCAACTTCACAACAACCCTGAGAAGGTTGCAGCGATGATCCCGCCCGAACCGCTCGTCACCAAGAGTGACCGGGTTCGTTTCGGGGGGCCTTGGCATTCCATCGTGACGCTCGATTGCGATCGACTCTCCTCCACCACACAGTATGTGCCGCGTTTGTCCAGCCAGTAGTCGCTCCTGCTTAGGCAATATGGACTCTTATGCCGGATGAATCTTGCCACGCATCGCCACTGACCTCATAGTTCTTTCTTCTTCCGCTTTTTGTTGACAGTTGCTCCGTCATAAGGTTTCATCTGGATGCGTTGGGCAAGCATCTGGTCGAGTTGCTGGCTCAAGTTCTGGCGCGTGGCAGACTGTCCAGGATGCGGCGCGATGTTTTCCTGTTCGATCCAGAACGCGCCTTCGTGGCTGGTGCTGGGGCCGGAGACGTAGTCGTAGAGTTCCTCGGCAACGGTCTGGCGTGATTGCCAATTGATCCAGCGGGTGTACCGATGAGTCGCGGTTCGCAGCGAGTAGCCCATGAACTCAGGTGTGTCCGCGCTGAAGGGGCGGGCGAACTGACTGAGGACAGCCTCACGGCCGGGCGATTGAGGATTCGTGAGCATCGGAACGAGACTGCGGCCATCGAGCCCCTGCGGTGCGGGCAGTGAGGCAAGTTCGGCGAGCGTGGGATATACATCGACCAACTCCACCAGGCCCGTCGCCCCGTCTCCGGGTTTCTTGAGACCTGGCGCTCGAATCAGCAGCGGTACGCGGGTGTCTCGCTCAAAGTTGGTCCCTTTGCACCAGCGATCTTTTTCACCAAGCGACAAGCCGTGATCGCCCCAGAGCACGACGATGGTGTTCTGCGCGAGGCCAAGCTGATCGAGGGCCGCAAACAACTTTCCGATTTGGGCATCGGTGTAGCTGACGCAGGCGTGGTAGCCAAGGCGCAGCGTGCGTGTGGTGGCGGCATCAAGGTGCTCGTCCTTCGGCATGTCGCGATAGCCACCGAGTTCTCGGTGACTGTGATGCGCATGTTCGGAGACGCCTTTCACCCTTTGGCCTTCGTCTTTCAGTTCGAAGGACGCGGGATCGTAGAGGTCCCAATAACGCTTGGGAGCATTGAACGGGAGGTGCGGCTTGAAAAAGCCCACAGCCAAAAAGAACGGCTGTCCGTCGCTTTGGAGGCTGGTAAGCTTTTCGATCGCCAAACTCGCCAGTTTGCCGTCCGAGTAGCCTTCATCCGGCACATCGGCTGCCTCCCAGGCAGAGCCCTTGCCTTCGCTGCTGGTGTCGTCAATTGCAGAGTTCTTCCACCCCTTGGGCTTCAAGATTTCCGGCTCCGTCCATGAGTCGGGATCGAGTTCGCGTTCGTTGCCACTGAATATCTTGCCGAGCGAGACGGCACGATAGCCGTGGTTTTTGAAGAGCTGCGGCAGCGTGATGATATCGGGCTGCGTGTCGCGAAAGAGATTGCGGTTGTGCCAGACACGGGTATTGTCCGGCAGACGACCGGTGAGCAGCGACGTGCGCGACGGTCCGCAAACGGCCTGTTGCGTGTAGGCATGATCAAAGCGACGGGCCGTGGCGGCGAAACGATCGATGTTTGGTGATTTCACCAGCGTATCGCCATAGCAGCCAAGTGAAGTTCGCAGATCATCCACGGCGATGAAAAGGACGTTCGGGCGTGGCTCGGCTGCGTGCAGCGAAGTCATTGAAATGACAACCATTGCGGCAAGGATTCTGAAAAATGTCTTCATGATTGGGAACAGTATCCTTCGTAGTGGAACTCGCCAGAGTTCCGATATTCAACAATATCTTTTGTAGTGGAGCTCGCCAGAGTTCCGATATTCATCTAGCCGATTTGCAACGAAAGGGATCTCTGGCGAGATCCACTACAATATTCTTGACAATTCGCTGGTTCTTTTCAGCGATGAAGCTCACTCCTTGAGGCGCTCTAGAAAGTTCTCGTACTCGCTGGCCGGGTTGTAGTCGTTGCCGTCGTGTACCATTGCGGCGTAGACAAGGCGAAGCGCCTCGCCTTTCTTGACGGTGACCGCACTGCGGGCTCCCTGTTTCATCGCTTCGCGGCCGAAAGGATTGGCGACGAAGACTCCGTAGTCGCGGTTGTGCCACCAGCTTTCGCGGAAGTTCCTTTCGCTGGCCATCAGCAGGATGCCGCCGGATTGCGGTCCAGTGCCAGAGTAATCACACCACTGAGCTGGCTGGCCCCATGTTTCTTTGGCTGACTTCCTGCCAGTTGAACTGCGGATCA
>JAGQPR010000542.1 GCA_020426625.1 Planctomycetales bacterium | reverse complement strand
CTGTGCGAAGGACTAGTGTGCATCCCGTGGAGACCATTGATGATGTGCAAGCGCTCCTTGTATGGTTCGAGTGCGCTGATCGGTTCGGGCAGTTTGACTTTGGCTAGAGAACCGCTGCTATCCATCCCGCTCGGGACACAGGTCGCTGGATCAAATCCTTGATTCTGCATAAAGAAGATGATGCGTTTGGGATTTCCCTGGCCGTTACTTGCTGCCGACAGCAGGTTTTCCGGAAACAAAGACATTCCCAGCGCGGCACCGGCGCCTGTGGCGAAGCTTTGGAGAATTTCTCGTCGGTTAAACATCAGTATTGTTCCTGAGGGCTGCTGGAGCCTAACGCAAGGATTTATTTCTGCTATCAGTGATATTGCGAAAAGCGATAGCAAACGCGGGATGGTCTGCCAATTCTTAGGCGGCGAAGCTTGTTGTGTGAGAGGCACAGGTGGGAGCGGGATATTCGTGCATTGTTGCACCACCCCGGGCCTTGATTCTAACCGGCTCAGAGACCTGCCACAACTGAAAAAAGGAGTCGTTCCAGGACCAAGTGAACGTGGGGCAAGCACGTTTGGGCCGAGGGACAAGCATCCTGCTTGTCAACGCACGATATTGCTGGAATTTGTACAGTTCTCGGGGAACGCACCGCTGGGTGAACTCAACTAACCATATCCACGCAAGTTGCAGGGGTTTCATGCAACTTGCAGAAGAAGGGGCATGGCGGAGGGGCTGGAGGGCAATTCCCTCTCCCCGAGCCGACTCGCGACTGCCCAAAAGGCTAATTTAGTTTGGTGGCGATTAGCTAGAACTATCGCAAGTCGTACTCAAATCCAGTGGTTGAGTTCGGGCGTTTGCGCGGGCGGGAAGGTCAAGATAAGTCGACTAAAATCTGACCGGTGAAATGATGCGTTTGACAGTATCACGCATGAGTTGCACCGGCGGTTCCAAGCCGGTGAACAGCTTGTATTGATAAGCGGCCTGCCGTACGAACATATCCAGTCCATTGACGACAAAGCAGCCCGCGGCGTGGGCGTCTTTGACGAGAAGTGTATTCTCCGGATTGTAGACAGTATCAAAGACAATGGTTTGCTCGTGCAATCGATCTTTGTCATAGGGCGTGCTGTTGACATCCGGGTGCATGCCGATCGGTGTGCAGTTGATCAGAATACCTGGGCGAATATCGTAACGATGCGCCCAAGCCAGCCCGCGGCCACCGACATCGCGAGCCAACTGCTGCGCGCGTTCTTCGGTTCGGCTGGCCACGGATACAAGCGCCCCACGCTGCCGCAGCCCGTATGCAATTGCGCGAGCCGCACCACCGGCACCTAAGACCAGCGCAATTCGTCCGCGGAACAAATCTTCGTCGCGAACCGGTTCGTCGCTCTTCCCAAAGGCGCGTCCTTGAGTTTTCAGCGCTTCCGTCAAGCAATCCATGGCGGCGCGGTAATCCGTGTTGTAACCGGTGGTTTCCAGCCCATCGATGGCCACGGTATTGACGGCACCAATTCCTTTGGCAGCCGCTTCGACTTGAGTCAACAAATCCAACATCGCCTCTTTGTGAGGAATGGTAACACTCAGTCCTCCGACGCCAAAATCGCGACACCACTGGAGGAAAAATGCGAGCTCATCCGCAGGCACACGAAACGGCAAGTAACGGCAATTGAGGTTATGGTGCTTAAAGGCCGCATTGTGTATATGCGGGCTGAGTGAATGGGCTACTGGATCGGCCACAACTCCATAGATCTTGGTTTCCGCATTGATAGTATCCGGACGATAGATATCTCGCATCGCTTCAAAAGTGACCTGCCCAGGCGCAATCTTTCGTTCGGAAGAGAGTGCGACGTAGGTAAATGGAGAACCGTAGTACAATCCCATCACTCGCGTCAGCGTGCCGATATCGCCCATGCACAAGCCAATGGTAGGTACCGTCGACGCTTCAACCATACGGAGCATGCGGACGCAGTCGGAGAAGGAGTTCGCCATAGTTGCGATTTTGACCACGTCAGCGTCCAGGGCTGCCAGCCGGGCATGGATCTCATCCAAGTCTTGGGGAGTCTCTTCGAAATTGTGCAGACTGACGATTCGCTTGGTCGAACCGTAGCGCGGAATGCCGCCAGCGATGTCTTCTTCCAGATCGACGAAATCCACTCCAGAGGCAATGGCGCTGCGGAGAATCATGCGGCGTTCGTCTTCTGTCTTCTCCCAGCGACCGCCGTCTTCGCGGCGGCGGCAGGTGATCACTACCGGGCATAAGCGATCGGCCAACAGTCGCCGTAAATCAATGTGCCGGCCGATGTAATCCAATCGCATCTCGACCAGTTCTGCACCTTGTTCGGCAAGAAACTTGTACTCGGCAATCATTGCCTTATGGCGGCTACGCCCGATGGTTACACAGAGCATTGTCGTTTGTTCGTGAATTGAGTAAACGCGGGCAAGAGAAAGGAAACCGATTGAAGGCTGTCCGCAGCTTTCATTTCTTCATCTGATTCCAACTGAGAAAGCGGCGCAGTAATTCTACGCCAGGTTCCGTGAGAAAACTCTCCGGGTGAAACTGCCATCCTTCGACCGGATGAACGCGATGACGGACCCCCATGATCTGGCGATTGCCGTATTGGTCGTCAACCCAAGCGGAAACTTCCAATGAGGCAGGGACACTTTCGGGGGCGATCACCAGCGAATGATAACGCGTGGCAACGAATGGATTGGGCAGTCCCTGAAAGAACCCACGTCCGTCGTGCAGAATTTGATCCGTCTTGCCATGCATTAACTCGGGCGCTCGCACGATCTGCGCACCTAAGGACTGACCAATCGATTGATGTCCAAGGCAAACGCCGAGAATTGGATACTCGCCTATTAGTTCGTTGACGATCTGGACACTAATACCAGCTTCCAGTGGGGAGCAAGGGCCTGGGGAAATGAGAATGCGTTGGGGGGAAAGTTCACGGATTTGGCTGACCGTGATCTTGTCATTACGGACGACACGCACGTCCACGTTGGGTTCTATTTCCCCCAGACGCTGCACGAGGTTTTTTTGTAGGTAAATGAATCGTAATTATCAAGGACCAGGATCATGCAGGGCTCGTATTATCGGATGAAACAATGTGTTGCGCCTAAGTGACGGCCCGAGTTGGCATTCTGTGCCCTCGGCATGACAACAGACGACTTGGGACGCGTTGGGGGGCTATTAATACTTTCACGATTCGCTGTCGATCTCTGCGTTGGTTACGTCCATTGTCCATATCGCGTTGGGTTACGCAATCAAAACGCCAGCTACCACAGTACAGGCATCCTAACCACGCGCGGCGGCCGGTCCGCGCACTACCATAGTTGCGATTCGATCATCCAAATTCGGCCGAAAGATCGTCAGCATTACAAAAGGTAAGAACCAGGCCATAAATAAGCCGCCACCGTTGCCGTGCCAAAACTGGGCAGCCACCATGACTGCAGCAGTGCCGCAGATCAAAGTTCCCAGGTTTTTTCGCGACGGCCAGAATACAAACGAGATGCTCAGCAGCACAAAGGCTACGAGCACGGGCAGCCGAAATAGCGGATCAATACCGTTTGGTCCCCACACGCCTTCCAATTCCTCCATTCTGGGCAGCCAGAAGCCGTACATTCGCCGGATGTGCATGACGAACGCATCCACGCCTTCTAAGAGGAGCAGCCCGGACAACAGTGTTAGACTACTGCAAACACCCAGCGTCAGTCGGGCAACACCGCGGTGCCAGTAGAAACTAATCCATAGTGGTAACAGAAACATCGGATAGTAAACCAACCCTGCGGCCAAACCAAGCAACACACCTGCAACCAAGGGCTGACGATAGGCCAACAGCGCCAGAACTAAAATTGCAGCGGGCATCACGTGTTCGAGATTCCCAGTCATTTGTGCCGTGTACGGTAGAAGCAAGTACATTACTGCGCAGCCAATGCCGGTCTGCACATTGTCAAAATGCCAGTAACCTACACCTACGATTCCTAAGACGATCGCCAGGTTCGACAGGATCGCTAAAATTCGAGCAACATTGGGAATCCAATGCAGCGCCGGCGATCCGCTGCCAGCGCCAGGAGAAACACCAGTGAGGTCAGCTGCCGAACCTTCAGCCTGCGCATCCTCTTCGGGAATGGTTGGAAGATCCGGTAGCATGTTTAGCAGCGCGTACCCAGGTCCCAGGCTTGGGCCACGCACGCGTTGCTCCCGCGGGTTGCTAGTGATCACGTTTGCCATCAAGAACATAAATAGAGAAATGCCGATGAAGCCCAGGCCACCAATGGAAAGGTTGGGCACCAAAAGTGGCCGGCGTACCAACGCTGGATCCAACAGCATTCTCAGCAATAGAAAAGAGCAGGCGATCAGCAGCGCGACAAAACCGTAGAATTCGAGGGCCCCAGCAGAGCTAGCATCCCCCGGTACCGTCGGATAGCCGCTTTGTCCCGACGCGTCGGTGGCCGGTAAATTGGGGCCAGCAAAGTCGTTTTGGGTCGCTACAAAACGTCCACCAGTTGGCGATGCCGTCTGGTTGCCAAAGTGCCATGCGGGCTGTATCGCTAAATCGCCGATCGCAACAGCCTCATGTTCCACCAATCGCAACTGTCTGCCCTCATAGACCATCATCAGTCCCGGCGCTAGCAGCAGCAGCAAAATAATATCCAAGTTGCGAATGCTGAAGAATCGATGAAAGACGAAATAGATTCCCAGCAGCAAGAATGAGGAAAGAAAGACCCAAGTGGCTGGCTCTGGTCGCTGGTAATATAAAAGTAGGTGACTCATGAGAGTTGCGACGCCAGCACCGAGAAATGTTATACAGGTCGCGTCCAGCTTTGATGCTTAGGTCAAGCAGGCATGGTTGCTTAAGTCTAATTCTTCACCGAGCAAAGAAGTAAGTGAGTGACCTA
>JAGQPR010000541.1 GCA_020426625.1 Planctomycetales bacterium | reverse complement strand
CCAGCTTTGGATCGAAGCACCGCGTGAAGAATGCGGATCTTCAGCTCGTTTGATCATGGCGGCGATTGTCCGCACATTGCCGGCCATGTCAGTAACTTTGACTTGTCCGGATAAAGGCAACGCAAAGACAGTGCCCTGCACGCTCAGCAGCTGTTCAATATCTTTCGCAACATCCTCCGGTTCCAATCTCTCGAGCGCAAAGATGACCGTGACGGGCTCGTATTTCCCTCGACTCGCCAGCTCTTCCTCCGTGACGCGATCAGCCATTGCCGAGATAGCCTCTGGGGCAATATCATCAGATTCAAAATCAACACATCGGAGCATGCGATCCTGACGGAAAAAGGTGTATCCTTTGTCAAGCAGCGATGCATTCATCAGATCAAGAGTTTCTATCACCGAATACGTTCGCGACCGGTCGTGGTATTTGAACGACCCTGGTGGAACAATGTCGTTCTGAACGGATAGATCTGCCTCTTCGGCCAACCAATCGATGACATCTTTCCACGGGACATTATTGAAATTGAGCGTTAGCCTAACGTCTTCGATAGGCGTTTCGCTGACGCTGCGAGATGCTGCAGCTTGGGCCCCACCCTCTTGAGAAGAGGCTTGCGAGACCAGAGTCTCAGCCGGAATATTCCGCTCAGGAGGAACTGGTGGTTCAGGCAAGACATCCAACTGGCCCGCCAGAACCTGCCAAGCCGCCCATTGCGAATCGGACAACTCCTGACGAATTGCACGTTCGGCCTGGTCCCGCACTCGGTCGGCGTCATCCGAACGCCGGGACTCGTTTACTCGCTCAAGCCACTCCGCTACGGTATCTTGCTGCCAATTGGCCAAGTTCAAATCTCGCGCCACGTCGGCGTCTGCCAATGCCAGCATCCCGCGCCACTGAACCCTTAACTTGGCCAACTGTGACTGTTGTGCGGGATTTAGCAGCTGAAACGCCAAACGCTCTGACTCTGCGCCAAACTGCTGACGCAACTGTGCGCGCTGCTGGCGCGGTGCTTCACGCTCCATCTGGGCTAGGCCGATGGCCGCACTGCGACGATCATTAACCAGCCGCTTCAGCTCGACCTGCTGCTCCTCGGTCAGCTGGAGTTGCGCGGTTACTTCAGGTGTTAACATCTCGTTAAGCACCCCCAAGTAATCCTGGGAATGAGCGGTTAGAGCAATAGACAAGGAAGCCAGAACCACCCAAGCCACTGTACTGAAGTATCGATGGAGTAACCTGTACGGCATTTGAGTTACTAATCCTGAATAGGAACACTCGCGATGCGGGGCAGCGCGAAGACTTGGATAATAGAGGAGTTTGCCAACCTTCTAATTTAGTTGGCGAGTCTCAATTTGCAGCAACTTGATGCTCAGGAACCCATAAAATGGTCTGGGCCGCATCACAAGGTGCCTGTTGTCTGTCGTTTCCAACCCTGAATACTCCGAAAAGTTCCGTCAATGGCAGGTCACGTACGTGAAAATGACAGCTATCAGGTCGCGGTCGTTGCATTTTCAGCCCGTTCGCTAGCAGAAGCGACTGCGATCAGTGGTCCCCGGCCCCTGGTCGCCGATTGCTTTGGTGACCAGGATACCCGAGCCAGCGCGAGCGCCTTTCTGCCGCTGGATGCCAGCCACGAATCGGCTTGCCTGGCCACGGTTGCCGAAATTAAGGCGATTGCGGGACGACAGGCGTTGATTCTACTAGGCGGCGGCGCTGAGAACTGGACCTGTCTTACATCAATGCTGGCAGAAAACTTCCACGTGCTGGGCGCCCAGCCCAGGCAAATGGCCGAAGTGCGAAAGATAGATTTCCTGCAGCGGACAGCTAATGCTAGCGGAGTCGCTTTTCCAAGAACCTTTGCCTCCCCCGTTGCGTGTGAACGTCAATCGTTAGTGTTCGCCGATTGCATCAACAAGCCTTTCAACGGGGCTGGAGGTGTAAGAATCCACCGATCACACTCTAGCAGACCGCTGTCCGCAGAGCCGTTCACAACGGCTTCTACCCCAACTGGCTTCTATCTGCAGGAGCTTGTCGACGGTCGGTCGCTGGGAGCTAGCTTCCTGCTTGGCCAAACGGGAACACAGTTGGTCGGCATAACCAGTTCGCTCAGCTCGCATCAGTGGCCTGGTCCTAGCGAATTCATCTATCGAGGAAGCCTGGGGCCACTGCCGATATCAGACACGCATCGCCACCAGTTGCTGGCTGCCGCAGAATACGTGCAACGACAAGTCGGTATCCTGGGCTGGATTCAAATGGACTTGATACTCGATGGCGGCGGTCAGCTATGGCTCTTGGAGATCAATCCACGCTGGACAGCTGGCATGGAGATTTTCGTGATGGCTGGCACCGACCTTGTTCAGCAGCATGCCGCAGCGTGCGGCTTTCGCATGACTGCGGGCGGGGGTGTCCGCATACCCAAATGGAAATCTAGCCGAGAACCTACTGGAAATCTCATATCGGGTGGTTGCACGAGGGGAAGCGGGAGGTCTGAATCAATCAGAATGCACGCCAAAGCAGTTTACTACGCTGAGTCCGATGTTCACATCGACGCGCCGCAGTTGCGACGGCTTCAGAGCTTGGCGCATGGAGCCCTGGCGGACATCCCATCAGGCCTTCCACTCTCTCAACGAAAAACCACGGAAGATAACAGCCAGCAATTTTCCATCTTCGCCAGCGTGCCCTGCCAGCAGCCGATACTCACTCTCAAGGCTCAAATAGAAATACCTGATGCCGACTTGCCGAGAGCAGAAGAACTTTTGTTGGCAGAATTGCGACAAAGGCGCCAGCAAGTCGACTCGATACTCGTTGGAGGCCAGTGAATTTGCAACGCACTACTCCATGCCAGCTAACGCAGCAGCAGGTTGTTCGTCTTTGGCTTCATCAACAGGGGCTGCTGGACGTCTCTCGTCCCAGAAAATTGGATGCCAATTCGTTGACCGAACATCTCGAAACAACTGGGGGCCTGCAAGTCGACTCAGTCAACGTTTTGGATCGCGCGCACTACCTAACTCTATTCAGTCGATTTGGGGTCTACGAACGAGAGCAGGTCGATGGTTGGGTTTATCGTGATCGGTTGGCATATGAGTATTGGGGGCACGAAGCCTGCATTCTGCCAATCAGCCACTTGCCGATCGGCAAACGCCGCATGAAAGATTTCCCTCCCGACAGCTGGCGCAAATCGACCTACTGGCAACATTTCAATACGAGCATCGCCTCGCGACGCCGTGTCCTTAAACGGCTGCGCGAGGAAGGACCATTAGGTAGCTCAGCTTTCGAAATCGGTGCAGTGGAGCGGCAAAACCGCAAAATCTTGGGGTGGGGATCGGCCATGCCCAAAGAGGACAAGCGCACCCTCGAGGCGTTCTGGCATGGTGGCCGGATTGCCATCACAGCCAGACAACATTTTCGAAAAGTGTATGATTTGGCTGAGAACGTATATCGTGATTGTCCACCAGCGAGTCGCCAGGAGTATCTCGACAGCTGGTTGCTAGTCGGCCTAAGAGGCAACGGCGTTGCCAGCGAACAACATCTCGTCAACTATGTAACTGCCCCGTCGCCCAATGCCGCTGAACGCAAGCAAACAATTCACCGCAACTTGCGCTCTGGCCGCGTTGTGCAAGTACGAGTCGACGGATTCACCGAGCCGTTCTACGCCTTGCCAGAAACTCTTGACTTGTGCACGCAACTCGGCGCGCCCTGCGGCACAACGTTGCTCTGCCCTTTCGATTCACTGCTTTGGCAACGCATACGGGCCGAGCAACTGTTGGATTATCGCTATCGAATAGAGATTTACATTCCTGCTGCAAAACGCAATTTTGGCTATTATGCTTTGCCAATTCTGCACGATGGCAGGTTGGTCGGGCAGATTGACCCCAAGTTGCATCGGAACCAGCAGCAGCTCGAGATTAAGGCCCTGCAATTCGAGCCCTGGTTCCGCGTGACCAGACGATTTCGCAAAGAACTAAATGAATGCTTCGAGCGCTTAGCGGAATTTGTGAACGCGACCAATATCCAACAGGCACCGGTGCAGTAAGGCGTGCAAGCTGACTCTTGCTCGATTTGAATGGCATCGTTGGAGAAAAACGTATCGTGTACACGCGATGCGGCACGCGATATACTCTCAAGCTGGTGTGCTCAATAAGCACCTAAACGCTATCGACGAAGGATAGCGGCACATTAGTTGGTCAATAAACTTTCAGGGGGCTCATAAGTGAAGTACATTACACAGATTCTGGTGGTAGCAGCGTTGGGAATCGCCGGTTGCAACTCGACGGAACAAGCTGAGACTCTGCCCACTACGGCGTCAAGCAGCAGTGGCACTTCGACTCCGTCAGAGGGCTCGGGTCCGTCAGAGGGCTCGGGCGGACTAGCGATATCCTCCGAGAATGCAATGATTGGCTTTAAGGGCTCCAAGCCGGATGGATCGAGCCACTCGGGCGGATTCAAAGATTTTTCCGGCACTGTCGCTCTCGACGAGGCGACGGGGGCTGTGTCCAGCATCCGAGTTACCATTCAAACCGACTCGCTATTTTCGGATGCTGACCGACTAACCAGCCATTTGAAGAATGTTGACTTCTTCAATGTCAATGAATTTCCCACGGCAGAATTCACGACTACGTCAATCACGGCGGCCGACGGGCAGCCTGGCCAATTTACGGTGAAGGGGCAGTTGACATTGTTGGGGAAGACTGCGGACGTAGAACTCCCCGCCACAATCAGTACCGACGCTGGCAACGTGACGCTGGAAAGCCAGTTCAATCTCGACCGCACCAAGTTTGGCATGAACTACGGTACGGAGAAGAACGAAATCAACGCCGATGTCGAAATGACGATTGCCATTGGCCGGACAGAATAGCTGGCCGTTTTGAGCGTCCTAAGCGCTCTAGTGGTCTGTTAC
>JAGQPR010000540.1 GCA_020426625.1 Planctomycetales bacterium | reverse complement strand
CAAGCCCCGCACGAAGCCGTAGCTAGTCCCAAACTTGAATGCGCTCGACACTCCATCCCTTGGCATGGAAGAAACCTGCTCCAGCATCGCGAACGAATCAAACCGATGTTCTTCTAGCCACTCAGCTATATCGTGCTCCGTTTCAGATAGTCTCACACAGTCCACACTCCCATCACTGTAAATCGCAGCAATAGCCCCCGACTTGCCTGGGTCGATTCCTAGATAAATTCCCATCAGCATCCCCTCATGGTTTGTAGCAAAAGCAGCTACCCATAGTGCGGATTTGGTCTTCCGCGACACATGTGAACCATGGTCTGCATCAATGCTGGTTTGTGGATTCGAACCACTTCGTTCCAGGAACTTTCCCAGGCGGCGAGCGCTACGCCACCAGCAAGTTGTTCAGTCTTCCCTAGCCATCTCAAGCACTGTCTCAAATTCCTGCACTAATTCACGCAGAGTCTTCTGTGATACTTCGAGACAAACAACGTCAGCGCCATCCGTCATTTGGATTCTGGTTCTACCCAACACAGTCAGGACTTCAATTGATGGTTTTTTCTCCTTGGGTGTTTTTTGCATGACGAAATCCACTGCATCCGTCAACGCCTCTTCAACCAGTGGGCACTGACCGTTGTTAGCGTTAATAGCCGCCATCAGCTTTTGAATTAGTTCCATTAACATCCCCTCAGTTCATCACGCTTGCGGTCATAGTAATCATATAGCGCCTCTGCACTGCCGATACTCTCGAACAATGCTTCCTCCAGAATGTGCCTATCACTTTCAGCCAAGCCAAACGCAATTTCAAAAATTCTCGCCACATATCGCTAACCAGAATCTCGCCGTTGTCGCCGGAAAACCCAACGATGATGACGTTAAAAAACTCGACCTCTGCCTGTTCCGGTGGTTCCCAGTAACTCCCCTTGCAGCCTGGGCTAACGCATACATCGAATTCAACCTCAAGGCACTTGTTCCGTGCCCTGCCTAGTTCTTCGAATGTCCAGGGAAGTGAATTCCTACTCATTGTTGCCCCTCAATTTTCTGTGCCAACCTGGAAACATCGCCGCGTAGTTCCGTCGAAAGCGTTTCAATTCCCTGGAGCGCCTGGTTGTATAGTCCCGCTGCCTTCGACATGCGATCGTCAAAATTGCGCCGAGTAGCTATCAGGTCTTCTTCTAGCCGAGATATTCTCGTTGCCATGTAAGCCATGCTGATTGATTCGTAATTCTCCAGCAGCTTCCGGTTAGCTGCCTTGAGGTCCGCTATTTCCTGCTCGTACTCTTCGCGCGTCTTGCTCATTTACTAGCTCCTGCTCACGAAGTCATATAAGTCCACCACTCGACGGCTGCTATGTGTACTCCCATACGGAACTGGCTTGTACACTCTTCCCCCAACTTCGAATCGCTTCGGAACCTGGAATCGCGTTCCTTGCTGCTTCGCTTTTGAGTAGGCAATAGCAAGTGCTTGCTTCCACGTCCTCCCACTACGCCCGCATGCATAGAGGGCAGAAACCATAATCTCTTCGCAGCTTTTTGCTTTGGACTTCGATCTTTCCTTGCGCTGGACTTCCTTCAGCTCGCTGCCGTCGAACTCTAGCCCCTGAGACCTTCGCTCACCGCTGCTTGGCTCGTATCCACAGCTCTTGCATCTCCCACCACGATAAACAGCTGAACATTTTGGACACTCAATCCTAGGTCTCGCAACATGCTCCTTGCTCGGCCGATGCGACCAGTCCAAAGTCCAGGGTATCGAGTCTTCAAAGAACCCATGTTTAGCAATCCCTCCCCCATGGTCCAGAATTAAGCAGTCTGGAACATCGGGATGCACCCGCGACCCCCTGCCAATCATCTGTAGCCACCTGACAACATTTCCCACAGCCGTGCACATTTGCACGCAACCAATCCTTGGAATGTCGGTGCCTCGCTCCACAACACCCACATTGCATAGGTAATCGATATTCCCGTCGTTCAGCCATTTGTAAAGCAAATTCCTGCGGTCGTCGTCCGTCTCTCCGTCCACGTACTCAGCATTGATTCCAGCCTTGCAAAGTGCCTCCTGGGCTTCCCTGGCGTGTGTTCTCCGAGGAAAGAACCCGACCGTTGCTCGACCCTCTGCATGCTTCTTCCAGTCCCTTACTAAATCACCGCTGAGACCCTCCATTGCGTTACTTACACTGTCGTTCGTGTACTCATCGCCCCTTTTCACGAGCAGCCCTAGCTTGCCCTGCGTAGCCCGGAAATATCGAAATGGACTTAGAAACCCCTGGTCTATCAACCACTGTGTTTCCGGCCCGCGAACTATTTCTTGGTACAGGTCAGCCAGCCCCTTGGCCTGAGGCGTTGCCGTCAATCCTATCACGTATGGCAGCGATAGCCCTTCATCGAGTCTTCGCCGATTATGCGCCGCCAAAAACGTCTGTAGCTTAGAGTGATGGCTATGCGCTTCATCGAACACAATCAAATCGAACGTCTCATCCCAGCCGTATTTCCCATCCTCGCAAAACCAACTCAATAGCGTGTCAATCGATGCTACCTGCACCGGTTGGCTTGCATCATGCTCTACTCCTGACATTAGGATGCCATGAGGTAACTCGGGAAACTCTCCGAAGCTCTTGCTAGCGTTATCAACCAATCCCCGCCTGTGAACCGCAAACAGGCTCTTGCCAGTCTGGTTTTCTCTGGGCTGCCGATTGGCTGCCGCTCCGAGCATCCATTTCGCTATGCGTGTTTTCCCGGTCCCTGGAGGTGCCTGCAATATGGAAGCTCTATGCTTGGCTATCGACCTGCGCAGCCTATCCACCATGTCTGATTGGTGCGGATAGAGTTCAGGCAGAATCACCATCGTTCTAGCCCCTTCAAAATCTGACTGCACAACTTAATCAGTTCCGGGTGAAGCACGGTATTACGCTTGATTCGATTCATGTCATCTACGGAACGCTGCAAATACTCGGCATAGGAACGGGCTTTTTTGCGCTCCATTTTTAGCAGTTCATCCCGGCTTGGCTCTTGAACGACTACCTCCTCTGGAGCGTCCTCGTATTCCACCTCTTCCGTCGCCTGCCGGTAGTCCGCAGCAGTGGGCTTGCGATTCTCCGCAGCCGCCTTTTCCGCTACCTTGGAAACGATTTCAACCTGCTTTTCCTCGGGTGCTTTGGCTATTTCCCGTAATTGTGAATCATTTGCTGGGAGTAGACTTTTGTCCAAAATTTTGGACATTTTGTTCACTACTTTGTCCACTACTTCGGAAGCCTCGATCAGCTGGTATGCCCTCGACCTGGAAAGCCCCCAGCGACTTTTCACGTAATCCTCGAACGTTCTATGCTCCACCCGATAAAGTTTTTCATCCCTGATCACTAGCAGGGCATTTCCTGCATCAACCAAGCCACGTTCAATGCGTGCTTCCTGCTTTGCCAGTTCGGAATTAATCATTCTGTTTTCAACGCTCATATCTGCCCCTGTTGCTAGTCTCATCGCGCAGCTTCTTGCTCAGAACAGCCGCATCCAGCCAGCTGAAATTCATGCCCGGGTCAGCAGCAAAACGACCGAGCATCCTGAGCGTTTCCGTGCAGTACTTGTCCACGTAGATGAACACGTAGCGATGCTCATCACGGACCAGAACAAGGACATTCACTTTTTCGGCCATCGCATGTACCTTTGAAAACCATCCATGCCCCGCCTTCCGTGGCGGGATGCCTCATGCCGTCACTCCTTGCACCCATCCAGTGAATCAATCCTGGACGCGCCGTAGTTCGTCCGCGTAAGCTCGCTGGTAGGTAATCTCATACACACCAGCTGGGCAAATGATGTCGCCGTGCTCCGGATGCGTAATTGTTCGCTCCGAATCAATCCTGAGCCACGGACCCTGTAATGCATCACCATTGGGGTCTGCAAACATTTCCACGCCTTCACCGCTATCCAGAACGTGCCGGCTGCCCTTGGTGGTACCAGGTGCAAGTTGCAGTTCCAGCTTTGTACGACTTAGACCGTCAGGGACAGCATCTCGCCGAACAATGTACACATCGCCTTGTCGGTAATAATCCCCGTCCTGCGACGCATCACTGAACCGTTGCGGTGCATCGCTTTGAATATTTTCGCTTGACTGAATAACCCTGAGAACTTCCAGTGCTGTTTGCATCGCTAGCTAGCTCCTATGCATGTTAAGTCCTGCCGACCGCCACGCATCCAAACTTGCGCCTGTTCGCACGTTTGGATAGACGGCTCAACCTCCAAAAAGTAAACCCGGCCAGTGCTTCGGCACCGACCAACAAATGCACGCATCCCGTCAGGCGTTGCAAATAAACCTTCGTGCGTGCCCTCAATTTCATTAATGCGGGAATCAACAACGCTCGCATTGACTTCCCGCAGGTAGCGTTCCCATCCGAATCGCTCTATGCGAATTCGCTTGACCTCTTCATTGTCCTCCTTTTGGATTTGCTCTATGGTCTGCGTTTCGGGCGACTCAACTATCTGCTGGTCAACTGCTACTCCTGCTAAAGAATAAACTCCCCACCCGTCCGCATATCGTACCGACATACCACTATCATTATGCAGCTCTCCATCCTGCCAATGCACATCTACCGGATTCCGCGAAACCACGCACAGCCCCTCGTATGCACACCAGCATGATGCCATTTCATTCCAATCGACAAATAAGTCGAGAGCCTGATTGTCAAAACGAACCCCAAGCTTTTTTGCTCCTAAATACCAACCACTCCACGCCCTCCACCAGCATCCAACATACCACGGCTGACTGTAGAGCTGACTGCGGAGCTGACTGTAGAGCTGACTGTCGAGCTGACTGTCGAGCTGACTGTAGAGCTGACTGCGGAGCTGACTGTCGAGCTGACTGTGGAGCTGACTGTCGAGCTGACTGCGGAGCTGACTGTCGAGCTGACTGTAGAGCTGAC
>JAGQPR010000053.1 GCA_020426625.1 Planctomycetales bacterium | reverse complement strand
AACTTTCGGTGGGAGGGTGAGTTGCGATGAAACCGTGGTGGCGATTAGCGAGAAGTGTCAGAAAAAAAGCGAATTCTGCAGGTAAGGGTAGAGAGCCTGACTAAAACAGGTCTTCCGGAGCGACGATTTCAAGCAATTCAACCGCTGGCTCGCCGTCGCAGTAAATGAGCGCAGTTCGACCGAAACAACGGTGCCCCTGGGGACACGAGAAAAGAGCAGCTAGTTCGGGGCCACAGGTAACTTGCCAAATTCCGCTCAGCTGAACCTGTCGCATCACATTGTGATCGATCAGGACGCGGCCCAAGGGGATGCGTTGGGCCAAGATTTCATCTCGCACTTGTGGCTGCAGGGCTAGAGTTGCCAATCGCACGATGCCAAACTGAACGACCCTCTGATCCGACTGGCGGCGCAGCAAAATCTTCCGTAGATAGTGGGGACCGCTCGTACGAGCCTCCAGGACTTCCACATCGACTGAGCAGCCGTGACGCTTTTCGACTGCCACCGTCATGTGGGACTGATGTGCCAGTATTGCTCGATAGGGTGCTGGGCAAGTCTCCGGTGGTACGGCAACAAATGTACCCAGGTCCTCTTGCGACTCGTAGAATAAGGCTGTCAGTTCATCCAATTCAACGGTCGGTGGCGTCGCCTTGGCCATAGCTCAAGTGTCTCCTACGGTCAAAAGTTCTGCCAGCGTTTGCCGGTCGGTGGTTAAAGTGCTTTTTGCTCGCCAATTCTGCACTTGTTCTACGAAATCTCCCGCAGTCTCCGCTGCCCAAGGAATTGTCGTGTGCTTAGCGGGAAACAACGGGTAACGCTCCCAAAGATTGCAGCGGCACAACGGTGGGCACAGGTGCATCATTGCGTTCTAGCACAGTATCAACAAGATAGACCAACAATCGCTGCATTGGTTCGGACTTGATTTGCGCCGCTGCTTCGAGCGCCCGCTGTTCATGCTTGTCGACTAACTTTCTTGCTTGTTCAAACGCGTTTGCCCGCCGGTAAAGTTGTTCAACGCGAGAAACACGCATCGCGCTAGAAAGTGGGCAATCGGCAGCGGACAATCCCAGCAATTCCTGTTGTTCTTCGTCGTTCAAGTTCGCCAAGGCCAACGCCCAGAGCAGTGTTGGTCGACCGCCAAGGACGTCACCGCCTGCAACCAGTTTATTATTCGAATCGCCTTGCCAGTCGCCCAAATCGTTGAGAATCTGGAAGGCGACGCCAATGTTGCGGGCGTACTGGCGGATCGGTTCTTGCATGTCGTCCGTCGGACCAGCCAGTCGTGCGCCGGTGTAAAGCGCTGCTTCAAAGGCTGGGGATGTTTTCAAGGCATAGATTTTCAGGGCATCTAGCGGGCTGAGCCGCTTGTCGCGATTATCTCGCCACAGCAACTCGGCACCTTGCCCTTCGGCCAAGCGAGTGTGCGCACCGGCCAGGCAATCGAGAATGTCTGCGACACAGTCAGCTCCCAGAGTACGACTTTCGCGGCTGACCAAGCGGTATCCCAGGCCGATTAAGTAATCGCCAACATTGATCGCCGTAGAGAGCCCGAATTTTCGATGCAGGGTCGGCTCGCCGTAGCGATAGCCATCGTCGTCCTCGATATCATCATGGACGAGACTGGCTTTATGGAAAGTCTCGATACTCATGGCGGCCCGCAGCACGGAATCGGAGTAGCCCGAAAGGAAGTCAGCGCCATTGGCCAAGGTAGCGTCGCCACCAGTGAGCGCATCGTAGGTGGCCAGAGTCATGAACGGCCGTGAATACTTGCCGCCCCGAGCGAGAAAGTCCAATGCGAGCCCTTCGGTCGCAGCGACAGGATCCAAGTCAGCGAGTGCCAAATTACCATTTTGCGCCGGACGGCTCTCACGCAATCTGGGTGCCAGGCGTTCAAATAAATCGCCTTGGAACAAATCGTTAGCCGCGCGCAAAAGATGCACGTAGCTGCGTGTCTGCTGAACGGGTTCAACGCACCGGGTCTGAATCATTTCACTTACCCAATGCTCATCCACGCTCGTGTTACGACAGTCGCTGGACAACAAAGGTACCGCCATGCAAGGAATGCCAGCCAGGAGAATCTTGTCGATCGCCTTCTCGAGTACGTTCAAGCAGGCCACTCCCACGATCGCATCGACATATCCACTGACGATGATCTTGAGGACTACCGGAGAGCCCTCTGCCACGAGAACTTTGTAGCCCATGTCCTCGGCGATGGTTCGGAAATCGGCGATGCTGCAAGCTCCACACTGCTTGCAGTTCATCCCGAATTCATCGTAATCCGCCGGACAGCCCTCAGCGTGCTTGAGGCAGTGGGGCAGTAGAAACAGTCGACGTTTGGGATCCGTGGCTGCAACCTGCTCTCGATAAAACTCACTGCTGAGCATCACCATGATCCAGCCGACGTAGCTCTCGCCCAGCCCCTCGTTCTCGAGCAACGCCCTGGCGACAGACTCCATTTCATCCTTGGTCAAAGGTCGCGAACGATCGAATTTTGATGCCACCTCGGCACAGCGCACTCTCAGCCGTTCGCGTAGCTCTAGCGTCTCAGGAACGACTTTCAGGTGACTTGTCTTCCTGCGTCTAGAGGCCTTGCCCTTATTCGCAGCTTGCTCAGCAATGCCCGAATTCGTAGCAAGTGTGTCGTCCTGGTCTTGGGGGATCGGGGATCCGACGGAAACTGATGACAAAGCTGAAACTCCTGGTGAGTCGTAATGATTCAGGGAGGGGCGGCGAGAGAGATCTCAGGACAAATTGCTTTTATCTGTCGATATTAACTGGAACATCTCGCACAAAGTATCCCGCAGACACCGAGGCTGGACGAAAAGCAGTATAGCGTCCCGCTTAATAACACCATCCAGCTACCTCTGTTTCGCGAATAATCTTATACCGGTAATCTTGTGCAGATCTTTATCAAGAGCCCAAGCGATCGTCGACAGCGGCTTCGGGCACAGAGACCGCGTCGAACACCAACCTCGCTAAAAATCAATCTCCATGACCTGATGTAGTAGCGCTTATCGTAATCGAATCGCGGCCCCCGAGGTTCTTAATTGCCAAACCCAACGCGGCCAAACTAAAAATAGCCGGGTACAGCTGCTCGTGGTACCAGAGCTTGGCAAAGTAGAATCCGATGGGCCAAGAGCACTGGAGATTGCCCGCCAGGATTTGGTCAGCCAGCCACTCTAGCCCACGCATTATAGTTGCATCGTGACTCGGATTGCCAGCACACTGAATAAGCGCCTCGAGAGCAACAGCGGTCTCTTCAATCGTGCTGGACGTCGTTTGTGTATTATTCCCTACACTTTTCTCGCCAGTCGCCCGATGATCTAACAAACTCTGTGCCTGGGAATTTGTAGGGTGGGGGTATTGGACGCTTTTGCCGCCGCCCCACCCCCCGTCTGGATTCTGGGTCCGCCGTAGGTAATCTAAACCTCGGATCGCGGAGTCACATGTAGTCATATTCAAATGACCGTATGCCAATAAAACTTTCCCAGTGCCGTAGACCGGATTCTCTTCTTCACAATGGTCTTGGTTACCAAACCAGAGCGGTGTCCAACTGCCGTCGAGCCTTTGATGCCTGGAAAGGTAACGCAGTCCGCGAGACATCGCACTTTGCAATTGCTGCCGCGACGGAGTACTGCTGCCGGCAACTTTGCGTACATCATCAAGGTCCGGCAGCCATGCTTGGATTGCACGCAGGGCATGAGCAGTCAGATCCGTCCCACTGCGATCGAAGGGCAACTTTCCCCAGCCACGGCAAAAAGTCGGCATACCGCCGTCACGATTCTGCAACCTACACAGCCATTTTAGGCCAGCGGCGACTGCGACAAATGTCTGGTGTCGCAGCCTTAGCCACTTGTCATGTGCTAAATCCAGTCGCCGCAGTGCCAGCAAAGCTGCCGGGGTGTCATCGGCATCTGGAACGGCACCCGATAGATTAGTCCACCCCCAGCCGCCCGGATTGGCGCCGGTGAAAGGGTGGCGTTGCATCTGTTGGCACCCAAGCAGCCAACGCACCGTGGCAGCCGAAATCTCTGGCGTGAACATTTGTTCTTTCACGGAGGGCGTGCCAACAATCTCAATGGTACTCGGCGAGTCTCGGTGTTCATCTCCAGCAGCGGGTGCTTGCTGCATTTTCATCTCATCGTTGGCGTCTACATCAAGTAAATGCTTCCGTGATGAGTGCTCCGCGAGCTTGAGCTTGGCGTGGCCTGCACTAGTCAAACCATGGATCGAGAGGCTGGTTACCCAGGTCGCGAGATTGGTATCGATTGGCCAGCTGCCATCGGGCAAACGCGTGTCCATCAAGAAACGTAGACAATCCTCTGCGACCGGCAGGTGTCCGTTTCCGATCGACGCGAGATTCATCAACACAAAACTGGTTAGTGGGGCTGCCTCGAGATAACCGCCACTGGCCGGTTGCATGCGTCTCAAAACTGCCAATGTTGGCGCAAGAGCGCGTCGGCGAATGAATCTCACCAGCCAGTTGCCTGGTGGATTGTGATGGAATGACGCTTGACCGATGGCAACCAGCGCGGGCACAGCGTAGCTGACGACAGGCATCCTTGCCCAGCGGTACCATTGCTGCGGCAACCAGGCAGCTTCGAACGGCAGCGCAGCAACTTGACTCCAAGGCACGAAACCTGCCAAGGCGCAGTTGCTTAGGATGGGGACGACAAACGTCTTGTCCTTACCGTATCGCCGACGCAGCCCCTCCCATCGGCCGCAAGCATCTACATACGCCCAAGCTCGCTCGACTTGCGATTGATACTGGCGTGTTTTTTCAGCCAATTCTATGGCGGATAGCACTAGAAGCGTCGTGGCGATATTTGAATGGCTTCGATCTGTGTCGCCGTAGCCACCGTCATGGTTTTGCTGCCCAACCAACCACAGGCACCCTTCTTCGACAGCTATTTCCAATCGGGCGAGCAGCGTAGCGGACAAGTTCGTCGAGCGCATTTGCCGTAACACACACAACGCGCTCACGGCCGTGGCCGTAGAAAGGGCCGATGTCGATAATTTGCCGGACCAGTGGCAGCCAATCTTGTGTTGGAGCAGAAACTGGTTGGCAACTTGCCAAGCGTGGTACAGTTTCTCTTCCGAACATTTTGCCAGAGTATGTTGGTTGCTTGTCATGGAACTATCGAAATCGAATGCCAGGTAGGCGACAACCGGTCGCAGCTAGTATTTGACAAATCAGGGTATGCAATCGGGAATCGACGTGAGAGAATCAAGGGCTTCGTCGCTGTAGCGTCAACTAAGGCTACTTAGCGTTTTCCCTGGGCCTGTGTTGCGACAGCTGCCTGGAATCGTTAAAGGCAAGTTCATGACAAATCCCGTACCACCGACCGTCTTGCCCTATCGTTTGAATTGGACCTACGCAGTTACCATTGTGACAGTTCATCTGTTGGGGTTGCTGGCATTGGTTCCCTACCTCTTCAGCTGGACCGCCTTTTTAACTTTCCTGTTGGGAATCCACATTTTCGGACAGGGAATCACCATTGGCTACCACCGTCTGCTGACTCATCGGAGTTTTAAATGCCCCAAATGGGTCGAGCATTGCATCGCCATCCTTGGGATCTGTTGCATGGAGGACACACCGGCGCGGTGGGTTTCTACACATCGCCAGCATCATGTCGATTCCGATGAAATCCCCGATCCACACAGTCCGCGGGTCACCTTCTTTTGGTCTCATATGGGGTGGCTGATGTACGTCAATCGGAAAACGTACAGTGTCGCAGGGTTGGAGAAGTTCGCCAAGGACTTGTTACGCGATCCTTTCTACATGCGTCTGGAAACAAATCCCTACAATCAGTTTATTTACATTCTGGGTCAGCTGCCGTTTTTTTTCGGTCTCGGGTTTGCGATCAGCTTCGCGTTCAGTTCAGAGTTGTCGCAGGCAATAAAGCTTGGTGCCAGTATGGTTCAGTGGGGTGTCATCATGCGTGTAATCGCGGTCTGGCATATCACTTGGTCAGTGAATTCGCTGAGCCACATGTTCGGATATCAGAATTATCAAACCGGTGAAGATAGTCGTAATAATTGGTTTGTAGCCTTGCTAACTGTCGGCGAAGGTTGGCACAACAACCACCACGAGGATCCCTCTGCTGCCAGCGTCCAGCATCGTTGGTGGGAAATCGACGTGAGTTATTATGAGATCAAGCTGATGTCCTGGTTGGGGTTGGCAAGTGATGTTATTCCGCCGCGGCACCGTCGGCACGGCCGTCGGGATCAGGACCAGCAGTCCGAAGTACCACAGGATGCGGTCGCGTGAGCGGTCCGTTCTTGATCTTTTCTTAGCTTAGTAACTCATTTAAGACTTTATTGAAATTCCGATGAAGCTCGCAAAATTGCTCAATGGTGCTGGTTCCCCATGTGTCGCAAGATTGGTTGGCGAAGACCTGGAGGTGATGGACTTGGAGGCCGTCGGCGTCAAGAGCCTGGCTGCCTTGCTGGCGGTTGAGGACGTTTCGGCAACCGCTGCATCCACGCCAGCTACCGGCGAACGAATCCCAACCAGCTCTGCCCGCTTATTACCACCCATCGACGGCCAGGAAGTATGGGCGGCAGGCGTGACGTACAAGCGAAGCCAGACGGCTCGGATGGAGGAGTCGGAAGCCGCGGCGTCCTGCTACGACCGCGTCTATAACTCGCCGAGGCCAGAGATTTTCTTCAAGGCGACGCCGCATCGCGTGCGCGGGCATGCAGATGCCCTGCGAATTCGTGAAGACGCCAGCTGGAATGTACCCGAGCCCGAGCTAACTTTGGTACTTTCACCTTCGCTACGGATTGTCGGCTTTACCATCGGTAACGACATGAGCTCGCGTGATATTGAGGGCGACAATCCGCTTTACTTGCCTCAAGCCAAGATGTACGACCAATGCTGCGGCCTGGGCCCCTGGATTACCTTGGCCGCTGACATGCCCCCAGCACACGAGATTGATATCCATCTGCAAATTCGTCGTCGAGACGAAGTCGTGTTTGACCAATCCACGTCCGTACGCGAAATGGCGCGGAGTTTTGAAGACTTAGTTTCGTGGCTCAGGCGAGACAATTCGTTCCCACAAGGTGCGTTCCTGCTGACGGGAACTGGGATTGTACCGGACAGCGATTTCACTCTTCAGCCATTGGATCAAGTGCAGATTACAATCTCCGGAATTGGCACACTGAGCAACGGTATCGTACAAGGTTAGTTAGCGGGAGGTTGCCGCCAATCTATTCTGTCACGGTATCGGACGATACGATCGTCATGTTGTCCCGGTGGACGACCGCCTCGTACGGGCAATGCCCTAAAACCTGCTCGATTTGCGGTGAACGCAGCCCGCGAATTTTACTAACCTCTATTGACGAGTAATTAGTCAAGCCTCTGGCGATCTCATGCTCCGATTGATTGCGGATGGAAACGATATCACCCTTGTCAAATGAGCCTTGCAACGACCTGATTCCGATAGCCAACAGACTCGAGCCGTCGCGCAATAGCGCCTTCTCCGCCCCCTGATCAACAACGATACTGCCAACCACAATTGCTGAACCGATCCACCGCTTCCGTGGCGCATCGCGCCTTGGCTCGGGACAGAACAACGTGCCCAGTTCTTCTCCTGCTAGCAGACGATCGAGCACTCGTTCCGTTCTCCCTCCCGCAATCACTGCTGGCGCGCCGCTGCGCGTGACCATCCTCGCGGCAGTCAACTTGCTGGACATTCCTCCCTTTCCAATGCCCGACTTTTTGCTGACCGCCAAATCAAGGATTTGCTGATCAATCTTTTCCACAGTGGACAAGACGCTCGCTCCCGGCAGCGCGGGATCGCGGTCGAAAACACCAGCCACGTCGCTCAGGATGATCAGCGCAGGTCGAGAGAACAGCCCAGTCACCGTAGCGGCCAGACGGTCGTTGTCGCCAAACGTGGTCTGCAGCTCCTCAATCGCCACGGTATCGTTCTCGTTAATAATCGGGATAACCCGCATCTGGAGCAATGCCCGAAGCGTATTGCGAACATTCAGGTAGCGAGTGCGGTGATCCAGGTCTTCAGCAGTTAGCAACACCTGTCCCGCTGTTCTACCAAGCGAGGTCAGGTAATGGTCGTATGCTTGAATCAAGTGAGCTTGCCCAACGGCTGCCACTGCTTGTAGCTCTGCCAGTGAATTGGGGCGAGACGCAAGCCCCAGTTTGCCAACGCCCGAGGCAACGGCTCCGCTACTTACCAAGACAACCTGTTTTCCAGAATCGGCGAGTCTGACCAGCTGCGCCGACAGGTTGGCCACCTGCGCTGTATCCAGCCTTCCATCGCTACCGGATAAAACTCGCGAACCAACCTTAACCACGATCGTATCTGCCGATTGCAGATAGGCACATGTTTCGGGGGACCGTTGATTCAATCGAGTAGCTCCCGCCATTCGGGTAGATTGCCTAGTACACGCGTATTAGCGTTCGTGACAAGCGGCAGATTATCGCCACAAAACTAACTTCGACTAGTGCTATGCCAACATTAGGAGTGGGGCGCGTGCGGCGAGGGTGAGTTCTACTTTCGGAGATTTACTCCCAGAACTCACAGACTCGTTTGCTCATATAGCCCCACAAGGTAAACTAAGTTGGTGCTGCGAACTGCATTGCCGAAGCGATAGCTAGCCAAGTCTTCAATACGTGGAGTCGGAGAATTCCCCGAACATGAGCGAAATACATCACGAATGTGGGGTCGCGGCTATCTACCATCTGGCTGGGCAGCAACCCAGCCCGCTATGCCCAGAGCAGGGACCTGACGAGGTTTCTCGCTTGCTTCCCAGGATGCTGCAGGACATCCAGAACCGCGGGCAATTGTCGGCAGGCATGACCAGCTACAACCCTCGGCGCCCAAATCTGCTGGACACGATCAAGGATATCGGCTCAGTCGCAGAAGTGTTTCGTATGTCACACCGTGGCAAATACGACAATTTGATGGAAGAGTATGCCGGGCGTGCTGCCATCGGGCACGTTCGCTACGCAACATGTGGCAAAGACGATCGCAATTACGCTCAGCCTTTTGAACGCCAGCACATCCACAAACACAAGTGGTTCAGTTTCTGTTTCAATGGTCAGCTAGCAAATTATGCCGAACTGAGGGCGAAGCTGCTGCGCGAAGGCGATCACCACCTGGTGCGGGACACTGACACCGAAATCATCATGCATGAGCTCGGGCGTGAATTGTCTGGAGAAAACCGCCGCGACATTGCCGATGTGTTCACCAATGTAGCGAGGCAATTTGACGGTGCCTACAGCCTGGCCTTTCTCAATGCTCGCGGTGAGATGGTGCTGGCGCGCGACCCACTCGGTATCAAGCCCTTATGTTACGCACTGGAAGGTCCGTTGTTCGCTGCCGCCAGTGAAAGCGTTGCCTTGCTCAATCTAGGGTTTGATCCAGACAACATTCACTCTGTGCCACCGGGCCAACTCATTTCCGTTTGTCCGGAGGGAGTTGAGTTTCACAAGTTTGCACCATCTTCCCGCACCGCGCATTGCTTTTTTGAGTGGATTTACTTTGCCAACGTAGCCAGTACGCTGGACGATCGGAGCGTTTATTTGTCGCGAACGCGCCTCGGCGAAGAATTGGCGAGAATTGAAATCGCCGAGAACGAAGTGCCTCTCGACCGCGATACGATCGTCGTGCCTGTCCCAGATACCAGCAAGGCCGCCGCCGACGCCATGGCCTACGAGCTTGGGATTCCAAGTCGCGAGGGACTCATCCGCAATCGCTACAGTGGCCGTACCTTTATCGAAGGTGGCCGAGCCCGCAAGGCCAAAGCTTCTAGTAAATACACTCCTCTGAGAGAGGTTCTCGAGGGGAAACGCGTTTTCTTGGTGGAAGACTCCATCGTCCGCTCGACGACAATGAAGGTCCTGTTGGATCGCATTCGCTTGTTGGGTGGTGCCAAAGAAATCCACGTGCGAGTTGCCTGCCCTCCAATCATCGCCCCATGCTTTTACGGCATTGATATGTCGACGATCGACGAATTGTTCGCTCCCAAGTTTCTTGAGGATGGCTTGCTAACAGACGAAGGGCAACGTCGGATGGCTGCGACGCTGGGGTGCGACTCGTTGCGATACCTACCTGTCGACAGCATTGCCAAGGCGATTGATTTGTCCGAGGAACAGCTTTGTCGCGCTTGCATTACTGGCAACTACCCCTCGGAACATGGCCAGCGCCTGTACGACATTGCCATTCAAAACATTGGACAATCCGACGGCCAGACACAGCCGTATCGGACTTATGAAACCGCAGTTTCCGCGCAAAGTCGGTTGGCCTAATCAGCCCAGGCTCGCGCAGCCTGGAGCTTCATCGCAGCGTTTCCCAGTACCCGGACTGAGCCCTACATTTGCCAACTTGTTGGCCAAATGTAAACCTTCGCAGCTATTCGACCGGCCGCGGATTGTTGTGCCAGTGACCGGAGGGATCGCTGCCAAGGACCTGAACTCCTTTTTCATTCCATCCCAGTTCAGCCCGCACGTCAGCGCTGCAATAACGCAACGTCAAGCCGCAGCGGCGACGCGACGATCGATTGGCCTGCGAACCGTGAAGTAACAAATCACTATGGATGGAAACTTGCCCAGCCTGCAATTCGTTCAGCACAATTTCACCGAAATCATGCGGATTGTCGATCGATTGGTTGAGCACATTGTGTTCCTCTGGGCTGCTTGGGCGATAAGTCAGGTGCCCTTGGTGGTGAGAGCCCGCCACAAACTGAACGCAAGCGTTTTCGCGATCGGCATCATCGATTGCCAACCAAACGGTTACCGCCTTGGACGGCGAAAGCGGCCAATAACTAGCGTCCTGGTGCCAAGCGACTTCCTTTTCGTCAAAAGGCATCTTGCAAAAAAAGTGTGAACCCCAGGCCACCACATTTGAGCCCAAGAGATCTGCGACCAGGCTAACGATTCTTGGCTCCGTTAGAATGTCCCACACCGGGCCGTACTTGAGATGCGCCGAGCTAATCGAGTAACTGTCCCCGCCAGACTGAATGACACGCTCCAACAAATCATCGAAGTAGGTCCGAATTGAACCAATCTCCTCCGGTTCAAATACAGACAATGGAGCGATGAAGCCTTTCTCGTTGTAATCCACGATCTGTAGCAAGCTCAACTTCGCTGGCGTAAGATTGTGACAACGATGAAATCTAAGATCGCGTCCGATGGCCGCCAATTCTGCCTCGGTCGGTACTACACTGTACTGCCGCTGATTCATGGAAGTAGCCTGTGCTTATTCGAGTTAAGTCAAACAACAGGCTTAGCATAGCTGTATAGATTTTTTTCGGCAATCGCGTGCAGCCAGCGAGTTTGCGTACCCGACAGGACCGACGGCTCGACACAACCTCTGCGGAGGCCACAATCCAGCTCACGCCACCGGCGGTTGTTGTGTTGTCCTTCAGGCTGGCTAGCTCAATGATTCCACGCTCAATCGGACTCCAAATTTCTATTGGGAAAGATTTTCTCTAGCACTTTGTAATTGGGATCGACAAATCCGGAGCGGTGATAGGCCGATTGGGCGCGTGCGTTGTCAACTTCGACATATAACCGCAAGCCGACCACGTCTTGCTGCTGCAGCACGTGTGCTTCGGAGGTGCTCAGGAGCAATCGAAAAACACCACGCCCTCGGTGCGATGGGGCCACATAGACGCTTTGTATCCAGACCAGCCAACCATCGCGCCAGTCACTCCATTCTCGCGTTAGCATCAGACAGCCCACGGCCTCGCCATTGCATTTGGCCACGAAATATGTCACCTCTCCACCCTGCCTCAAACCTCGTGCGACTCCGCCCAAGACGGTTGGGCGATTCAATTCCTTGCCCTCGGTTTCCCGCGCAATCGCACAATTGAAATCAGTGATTGCATCGACGTCTTTGGGACCAGCGGGTTCAATTCGATATTCTGTGGACATCAAATGTTTCTATATTACTGATGTAAGCGATAGTTCTGCTCATGCCTGCGAGCTTCAGTTCTGGCCGACGCGTGCCAACCAAAATTCGCTAGACAAGGAGCGGGGTGCGGCATTATAGACTGTCTCGTCCGGACGAATGGTTCGTAGTTCTGTCGCGATAATTCAATCAAAGATTGGCAGGAGATCCTAATGACACCTTTGGTCACGCCAGTGATGTCAATGTGATAGCGCGCGTCGCGGGAAGTATCCCCTAAGTCTTTTCCAGCAAAGGGCTTGAGAGAATGGCACGCGTGTTGCTAGCTTGGAAGGTGTAATCCACTTTCCCGCAAACAATTAGGAGAGAAGCCGTGAAGCGCCTCATTTGCCTCGCAATCACAAGCCTCATTTTGGTTCCGTCAACTCGCGGTTTCGCGCAGCATCAGCATGTCGAGATTTACTCAGGCAGCGCTGGACTGCATCGAAGCAATGATCTAGCTGGGCACGATTACTGGTATCACCACCGACACGGTCCTGACCTGGCTCGCCTGACTGCTTTGGTCGGCGAACTTGAAGAGGTTTGCCGACATTTGCACGAGGACGCACATGGACTATCGCAAGATTACAGGAACTCGCAAGCGATTGAGACTTACGTGGATCGGCTCGACCGACTGAAAGTGCATATGCACGAAATGTTGACCGATGCTTCCCGCCTGGGGACGTACACTTCCAGCCTCGATCAACACATCAAACATGACACGATCGAATCGCAAGGTCTGTTGAATGATCTTTACGGACTGATAACTGGACAGACTTTTGAAGGTGCTAGAGCACAGGATCACAGCATGTTGTTACACATGCAGGAAGTCATTTTGCACGAAGCCTATCCGTTGCTCAGTCGGGTCGAAGTGGAACTTTACGGCCACGCCGTTTCCAGAGGAGGACCTGCAAGTTTCTCATCAAGTTCTCCTTATAGCCAGTCAAGCAGAACTGTCTTGCGTCCTACGTTTCCGATTGCTCCAGTAGCCCCCGTTGCACCTCCGGTGATAATCCAAAATCGTTGGAGCCATGGACAGCATCACTCAGGTCATAGCGACGGCTACCGACGTTCATCTGGAGGAAGCGTACGAATTGGTTCGCTGAGAATTCAATTCTAAGAATCCTTTTGCTCGCCGCTGGGCAACAAGGCAACGGGCTCTGTTGCTGACCTGTGCGATGCTGGTCAGCCAAGAAAAAGTGCCACGCATAGCCGGTGCACGCATTTTGCATGCACCGGTTATTTTCGTGACGGTGCTGCGGATAATGTGGCTGGTAACACTTGTAAGTCGGGCAGAATTCCATATTGATGATGACATTTCGCAACATACTCTCATTGCGTCGTATGTTTCTTTGCTTCAAGAACTCAGCATGGAATCACAACGATGCCAACCCTATCGAGAGACACGATGAACGCCATTGCCATATTTTTGGCAATGCACGGCTTGATTCAGGCAGCAGAAACAGCTCAGCTAAACGACGCCAGCCGCACTGAGATTCTATCGAAAGTAGATTTCGCGTCCCGTGTTCTACCCCTGTTGTCCGAGCACTGCTTCGCTTGCCATGGCCCGGACACCTCGGCGCGAGAATCTGGTTTGCGACTGGACACCTTTCGGGGCGCCACCGCCAGGGCCTATAGCGGACGAAGGGCGATCGTGCCTGGTGACGCTGCAGCGAGCGAGCTGATAGCGCGAGTATCGCAGCATTCCGGCGAACAGATTATGCCTCCCGACGGCCATAATCCGCTGAGCGTCGCGCAGGTGCAGTTGTTACGGGCATGGATCGATGACGGGGCTGAATACACGAGCCATTGGGCGTTCTTACCAGTGCGAAAAGTAACTCCCCCAACACAACCTTTCTTTTCGTCGCGAAACATCATTGACCTATTTGTGGCTCAGCAGCTCGAGTCCCGAGGGCTAACGGCCAATCCACCTGCCGACGCAAGGACGCTGATTCGCCGAGTAACTCTGGATCTAACTGGCCTACCTCCCTCGGCGAGCGAACTGCAAGCCCTGTGCGACAATTGGTCGGAGGAGTCCTATCTTGATTATGTTGATCGACTGCTGGCATCGCCGAGATATGGCGAACACATGGCGACCAGCTGGCTCGATGCAGCCAGATACGCGGATACCAATGGTTATCAGCACGATAATGGCCGCAAGATGTGGGCCTGGAGGGACTGGGTTGTCAACGCCATGAATCGCAATATGCCTTTTGACCAGTTTGTTGTCGAGCAACTGGCGGGCGATCTGCTGCCAGAGCCCACGGAGGAACAAGTGATTGCAACTGGATTCAATCGTAACCATGGCTTGAATTTTGAAGGTGGCAGCATCGCAGCCGAGAGCTTGACCGAATATGTGGTTGATCGTACCAACGTCTTCGGCACGACTTTTCTCGGTTTGACCGTAGGGTGTAGCCAGTGCCATGATCATAAATACGATCCCCTGACGCAGGTCGATTACTACGGACTGCTGGCCTACTTCAACAACAACGATGATGAAGGCTTTGCCGGAACTGAGGGAAATGCCAAGCCAACAGTTGACGTGCAGTGGCCAGCTCACGACCAACTGATCGCGCAGTTAGAAGAGCAATTGAAGCAGTTGGCCAGTCAGACCAGCGAACTGGTCAATAGCCACAGGCGAGAGTTAAACGCATGGGAGAATCGGGTGCTGGCTGGAGACGAGCCGATCGAGCCGCCTGGCGACATGCTTGTGTATCTGCCGCTTGATGGAACCGAGAGCTCCATTGTTTCCGCCGGGCCGGAGGGTATTAAGGCAGCGGCTCAAAACTGGAGAATTGATGGCAGCCTCACCAAGTGTGAGGGAAAAGTCGGTTCAGCCCTCCACTTTGATGGCAGCACCTTGATCGACTGCGGCGACATTGGGCAGTTCGATTCAGAGGATGCATTCAGCTATGGAGCGTGGGTATATGCCGATGGCGCCCAAGGCACGCCGATCTTGGGGCGCGCGAAATTCCACGGCTATGATCTGCAGTTTGACAACGGGCACTTTCTGGCCGAATTTGTCAATCGCTGGGACATCAACGCCATTTTTGTGCGCACTGAAGAACAGTTTGCGGCCGAGCAATGGCATCATGTAGTGGTGACCTACGACGGTACCAGCAAGGCTGCGGGCGTTCGAGTTTTTGTGGACGGAGTAGAACGCAAGACGGAAACTCTGAAAGACGATCTGACTGGCTCCATAGCCTCCGAATCGCCATTGGTGATTGGCGGACGCAACGAACAATCTCCGGGGCGATTTCGCGGTCGCATCGACGATGTCCGGCTATATCCGCGAGCTCTAGCTCCAGTTGAGATCGCCCAATTGGCCAATGTGGCACAGCTGCGCGATTACCTCGATATCTCCCTTGAATCGCGAAGTGAGACTCAGCAGCAGCAACTGCATGAGTACTTCCTGCAAAGGCATGTTCCTGAGTTTCAGCATCTATTCGACCAACAAGCGGCTGTGAAACGCCAACTCTACTCAGCTCGTGACCAGCGGATGACGACAATGGTCATGCGAGAACGCGTTGATCCGCGACGGACCTACCGATTAACATCCGGCAGATACGATTTACCAGCTGAAGAGGTCCTTGCACATGTTCCTTTGTTTCTGCCGCCTCTGCCTGCGGGCGCGCCAGCAAACCGCCTTGGCCTGGCGCAGTGGCTAGTCTCCGACAACCATCCACTTACGTCCAGGGTAGCCGTCAATCGCTACTGGCAGCATTTCTTCGGTCGCGGCATCGTTACCACAGCTGACGACTTCGGCTTGCAGGGGGCGCAGCCATCGCATCCACAATTGTTGGACTGGCTAGCCGGCGAATTTATGGATAGTGGTTGGAATGTCAAATCGCTGCACCGGCTGATCGTCACCTCGGCCACCTATCGGCAATCGTCTTCGGTCTCGCGGGAGATGTTGGAACAGGACCCAGAAAACATGTGGCTGGCCAGGTTCAACAGACGCCGCATGCCTGCGGAAACCCTGCGTGATGCTGCTCTTGCCTGCGCGGGTCTGCTCAATTTGCAGCCAGGGGGCCCGGGCGTAATGCCCTTCCAACCAGCGGGACTCTGGGAAGAGCTGTCGTTCCTTTCTGGACACACGTCGCAGAAATACGTTGTTAGCGAGGGCGGCGATGCCTTGCGACGCAGTCTCTACACATTTCGCAAACGATCATGTCCGCCGCCAAACATGCAAATATTTGACGCCTCGGAACGAGCTGTGTGTCTGGTCCAACGGACGACAACCAATACACCTCTGCAAACGCTGGTACTACTGAACGATCCCGTATTTGTTCAGCCTGCTGTCGCGCTAGCCTTGAACGCTTCGATGGAATCTGATGTACTCGCTAGCATCAACCAGATGTTTGAGCGTGTCCTCGGTAGACGACCGTCGCCTGTTGAACAGGAAGCCCTAGAGGAACTCTTTCGGCAGACACGCGAGAGTTTCGAGCATGCCAACGCGGCCGTGTTCCTCAACGTCCTGGAGACGCAGTTCGACCGTTCAGCAGCCGCTATGTCGATCGAGTCGATTGCAGCACTAGCAACGGTTGGTCAAGTGATTCTAGCGATGGACGAAGCGATTACGATTAACTAACTGCGTTTGATTCAGCTGGCGTTATGCTCTGGTCGAATTGGGCTGGAGAGGCCGAGGCATTCAGTAGGGCAGTATCTTAGCATGAATCGCGAATTGACGGATATTCCAGTCGCAACGGAGACTTGGTTGCAGAGCAATCGCCGCAGGTTCTTAGTCAACGCCGGATGTAGCATTGGTTTGGCCGCGTTGGCGACGTTGTTTGTTCGCAATCAATGGAATTCGACGCGACGCGTTGTTCGCAGGAATCCTGCTGTGGATGACCACCCGCCGTTGGGCAAGCTAGTTGCCAGTCGCTCGCGCCGCAGCTACAGCCCGGGAGGCGCTGCCAATCGCATCATCTACCTCCACCAAGGTGGAGCGCCTTCTCAGTTGGACTTGTTTGACTACAAGGGGCAGTTAGCGAAGTGGCATGGTTCGGAATTGCCCGACTCCGTGCGCCAGGGACAGCGGCTGACCGATCTAACCGCCAACCAAGCTTCTTTGCCACTGACGGCCAGTAAGTTCCGATTCAAACAGTATGGTTCTGCCGGGGCCTGGCTCAGTGAAATCTTGCCCTGCCATCAAGAAATCGTGGACGACGTTTGTTTTGTGCGTTCCATGTATACGGAGGCCATCAATCACGTTCAAGCGGCAAGTCTTACACATACGGGAAGCCAGCAGCCCGGCCGGCCCAGTTTGGGGGCTTGGTTGAGTTACGGCTTGGGAAGCCTGAACGACAACCTCCCAACCTACGTAGTGTTGACCAGCAAGGGCTCCGCCTTTCGCGGTGGCGAGTCGCTGCAACAACGATTGTGGAGCAATGGCTTCCTATCGGCCAAGCACCAAGGAGTGAAATTTCGTTCGAATCAGGATCCAGTGTTGTATCTCTCCAACCCAGCTGGCCTGAGTCGTGAGCAACGTCGCCAACAATTGGATTGCCTGAGCTTGCTTAATCAAGATGCTTATCAGCGCTATGGGGATCCGGCCATTACCGACCGCATCGAGCAATTTGAAATGGCTTTTCGGATGCAAGATTCAGTGCCCGCCATTGCTGATTTATCCGATGAACCCGAGAGTACTTTCCAGCTGTATGGTCAAGATGCTCGCAGGCCAGGCACTTTCGCAGCCAATTGCGTCATGGCACGCCGCCTCGCTGAACGAGATGTTCGATTCATTCAGTTGTTTCACCGCGGGTGGGATCAACACAGTGCCATCAACGACGATCTGCCGAAACAAGCTCGAGACGTTGACCAAGCGTCAGCAGCGCTGGTCCTTGACCTTAAGCAGCGGGGACTCTTGGACGATACACTGGTGATTTGGGGCAGCGAATTCGGCAGAACTGTCTACTGTCAGGGAGCATTGTCCGACGCCAGCTATGGTCGAGACCATCACCCGCGTTGCTTTAGCGTCTGGCTAGCGGGAGGAGGAATTCGACCTGGGATCGTATACGGCGAGACCGACGAATTTGGTTACAACGTGGCCGAAAACCCAGTGCATGTTCACGATTTGAACGCGACCATCCTGCATTGCATGGGTATCGACCACCAACAGTTGACATTCCGCCACATGGGACGTGACTTTCGCCTGACGGATGTCGGTGGTCAAATTGTCCACGACATCCTGGTCTAGACTCAAGCGATGAAGACTGGACGTTTGGCTCGACCAGGCGCGTTCGGAATACTTGGAACGCACAACTAGCGATCGAGAGGTTGCATGTTGTTTTGCCAGCCATCCGCACTTGGACGGCGAACTCATTCGACCGCGAGCGATTCCCCAGCCAATCCGATTAGACGCTTGCGTTATTCTTCTCTAGTACCGTATCAGTACCAGCCGTATCGGCTGACTTAGTACGTTGTTCTTTTGCGGGCTGCAAAGTGAATACAATGCCAAGAGAAACGCACAGGCCTCCCACAGCAAAGCACACCAAGCGAGTTCTGGCAAATTCAGGAATAATCACGCCGGGCCAGTCGTTCGGAAATAGCGCCGTTACGATCAATGGGTAAGTAATAGCGGCGAAAAGGGCCATCGCAATCGACATACCAATTGCCTTGGGAATCAGTGCCAGACGCCCGAGGATAAGCATCGAACAAGCACTTGCCACTGAGCCGATGATCGCCCACACAGGGGTAAAGACGATGACGGCTTTGATAATAGAATCGATCTTCTGCTCTGTCAGGCTGTCTGAAATAAAGTAGCCGGTAATTCCAGCTGCCGCGCCCATTACCAAGCCAAAAGCTGAGCCCAGGAGAAATCCGGAAATGGCCCGCGCTGGACCGACCAGTCCACCGCTGATCATGGTTAGTGTTCCACAAAGGACGGCACCTAGAAATCCAAAACAAATGGAATGGTTGTAGATATTGTCCCACATCACCTTGAGC
The DNA here is from genome assembly GCA_020426625.1 of Planctomycetales bacterium. Taxonomy (GTDB): domain Bacteria; phylum Planctomycetota; class Planctomycetia; order Pirellulales; family Pirellulaceae; genus Aureliella. The sequence continues at coordinate 7,734 of JAGQPR010000053.1, read as the reverse complement.
AACAGCTCGGGAGGAAAGGGGGGCAATCCCGTTGCCGTGAAGAACCGCTCCTTATTTTCAGCAGTAACCAATTCACTGACATAAGCGATTAGGAACGAAGCTAGGATTAGGCAAACCAAGTACCAGGTCGGAACGGTGGGCTTCTTGGGAGCTGCTGGGTCACTCGCGGAGGTGTTCATGTCGTGCCTTTGGGAATAGTTAGGAAGGGAAAATCAGGAGAATACATGAGGGCTGGGCCAGGGCGGCTGCTTGTTCCATCCGAATATGATGGCACAAAGATGACCGCCGCACCACCTTAGTTTGGACTTGGCTTAGTTTGGAATTGGCGATTCGCGCCGCGCTTGGTCCTCTCGATCCGGAACGTCGGCGCCTTGCTAGTCAACAAAATCAACGTTACTTTCTGTCCGGCAGACGGGACGTCCATCCCTCCGGTGCCTGCGTTTCGAGGTTTCCAATGCCGCCCTTACTGCTGATTCAACAGCACACGAGGTTCAACCAGGGATTCTAGCGTGATAGACCTCGCCAAGTGATTCTCAGCGACGGTCGCTGGCGCCGCGCCTGCTGCACGGCGGTTTCGGAGACTTGGCAGTTCGAGATGTGCAAATCGCGCAGGCTACCTATTTGCAGTAACCGTTGAAATCCACGATCGGTGATGCTTGAATTGTCGACTCGCAGCAGGGAGAGCTGCGGAAAATTCACATCCACAAGTTTATCTACCCCCAGGTCTGTAAGCGAATTGTTAGGCATTTCCAACCATTGTAGGTTCTTCAATGGCCGCAGCGCATCAATATCGTTGTCATTGACCGTGATTGGTTTCAAGTCCAACGAAATCAAGTCGCCCAGCTTGTTCCGACGCGTTGCAAAGACGACCGTCAATGCTTCGGCCAATGATTTGCGCTGTTTGCCAACTAACAACTCAATAATACCGCCCAAGGTGCAACGTGTTCCAGATAGTTCGACTTTGACGAGTTGACTGCAGGGAGCCAATTTGCCGAGTCCGGTGTCGCTGATTGCGGTTCCGGCGAGTGACAATTCTTGCAGTCGTGGCCATCCTCTCGCAGCTTCCAGACTCTCATCCGTGACTCGCGTACCATCCAGCCTTAACTGTTCGAGTTGTGAGAGTTTCTCTAAGTGCTTCAGCCCGTCGCCGCTAATTGCCGACTGTCGCAGCGAAAGTCTTTTTAGCTGAGCCAAATTGCCAAACGCCAACAGCGCGCGATCGTCCGCAGGGAGCTGGTCGAGATAAAGTTCTTGCAGCGAATCGGCCTCGGCGAGCACCGTTAAGCCAAGGCTGGTGATGGCTCGGCTGCCCGCACTAAGAACTTGTAGGCATGGTAGTCGAGCGGCAACCCGAATCGAAGCATCCGTAGTTTGTGTTCCCTCAATAAACAAATGCGTTAGCTGAGGGCAATTGCCCAAGTGCGACACACCGAGATCACTGATTCCCGTTTGGCTGAGCCACAAGCGTTCAATTTCCAACTGAATTGACAGCTTCCGTAGACTTTCGTCGGTCACGCCAGTGCCAATCAGCGCTAGCCATTTTAGCCCCTTCAAATCGGTGAGCATATCGATCTGCTTGGGACCAATATCTGGTCTGCCGGTTGCCATGCCTCCATCTTCCTGGATTTGATCGAATTGGGCAAAAGACACGTAGAAAATATCGTGGCACCAACCAGGATCGCCGAGCAATCTGGCCAGCCAATGCACCTTAGCTTGATCCGATTCGAGATCAATCAGTGTTTCCTGGCCATTGTCCAAATCCAGCTGAAAGTCGAAATAGTAATGGGCATTCAGTTCGTCCAGCAGCTTTACTATCTCTCGCTGTCGAGAGACAACTTGCCGTCGTTTGAGATACCAGCCAGCCGTTCGCCCTACTCCGAAAACGGCCACCACAACTAGCAGCCAAAGCGAGAACTGGCGATAAGTTTTCCAATGAGTCATTGAGGAACGATCGTACTGTACGGTCTGTTGTTTGAGCGCGGTCGGCTGTGGGCAGTCAAATGCCGGAATGAAACGCGAGTCGTCCAAGCGGCTCTCGTTGACACGGAAAGCAGTCCGTGGGGCCACCTCTTTTCCGCAGCTTACGTCTAGATTCTACCGGGCTCTTCGAGGAAGTGCCACAAGCTGGCCATGTCGGCTATGGTTCGGCGGAGCTGGGGTGGCTAGCTCGCGATCGGCTGTGGTTTTGGAATAAAGCTAGGATTGTTGCGGTCTCAGGAAAGGTGAGAATAATAGGATCCATCAACTTAATTCTGTGTCTTAGGCTTGCTCCATGCAGCGACTTGTGATTGGAATCGTCTCCATCCTCATTTTCGGAATCGCCGCCTATTCGGTCGCCTGCTGGATGTTTGGTCTGGATCCTCGTTCAATCTTCGGAATTGGGTCAGATGTTGAGCCACAGCGAGTCAGCGAAGCGACGCTTGGTGATCCACTATCATTGTTTCGAACGATGCCTATTGGCAGGAAGTTTGAGGAACCTCCCAAAATCTCCTATCTGCAAATCATCGATCTGAATCGCGATGGGCTACAGGATATCGTTGTGTGTGATTGCGCTGCCGATACGGTTTCATGGCTGCAGCAATTGCCGTCGGGCGAGTTCGAAGAGAAGATTATCGCTAGTGAATTGATCGCTCCAGCTCGTGTGGCCTGTGTTGATTTTGACCGCGACAACGATATCGACGTTTTTGTGGCTTATCTCGGAAAGCTGAATCCTAGCAACGAAAAGATTGGTTCGCTTGTCGGGCTGGAGAACGACGGTCAACAAAATTTCACTTCCCATTTGTTGCTCTCGGAGGTCGCGCGAATTTCGGACGTGAGATGTGCAGACATCGACGCTGACACGGACTTGGACCTGGTGGTTTGCCAATTCGGTTATCACCAGGGCGAGTGCCGCTGGCTGGAAAATGTGGGTACTCCGGATGGCGATCCGTGGCAATTCGAGAGTCACACGCTGATGGAACAACCGGGTGGGATTCACGCGATTCCCGGCGATTTCAACGACGATCAGCTCCAGGATATCGCGATTTTGCTCAGCCAAGAAATCGAGCAAGTTCGTGTGCTGGTCGGAACTGGCAAAGGGGAATTCCGCGACACGCTGGCCTACGATGCTGGCGATCCTGACTTTGGTTCTTCAGGAATTTGGGTCTGGGATTTGGATCGGGACGGCGATCAAGATATCTTGTATTCGAACGGAGATGCCTTCGATTATTCGCCGCCACAACCGTGGCCCTGGCATGGGCTGCAATGGCTGGAGAACCAAGGCAACGAGCAATTTCGCTACCACCGCCTGGCGGATTTTGGCGGCGCTGTGAACATGCAGGTTGCCGACTTTGACAACGATGGCGATTGGGACATTTTTGCATCCAGCACGTTCAACGATTGGCACACACCGGAATCTCAAAGCTTGCTACTGTTAGAAAACACTGATAACATGCAATTTGTTATCCACCCCTTGGCCAACACACCCAGCCACATTCAGGCAATTGCAGTTGGCGACGTCAATTCCGACGGCAAGCTGGATTTGGTTTCCGGTGGAATGCATGTATCAGAACCCTATGACCGCGTTGAACGTATTCTTCTTTGGCTTGGCAACGATGAAATGCCATCTGTGTCAACTGCACGTTCAACCCCTTGAATCCCCCACCTACCGTTTAGGAGTTGAAGAATGAAATTGATTTTCCGATCGTATTTATCCACATCGCTACTTATGGGCCTGTTGCTTTTGGTGAGTGGTTGTGGTCCTGGCGGCATTGGCACCGTACCAGTTACAGGAACGGTACTAGTTGATGGCGAGCCAATGGAAGGGGTGATGGTAGTTTTCAACCCAGGTGATGGCGGGCGGGCGGCTTCAGGACGCACCGACGCACAGGGTGTCTACACGTTGACGACTGAGGTGAACGGAGATGGGGCTTTGCCGGGTTCCTACCAGATTTCCGTGAGCAAGCATGAAGCGGAAGAGGACGATCTGCCCAAGGAAGTTGATCCAAACGACGAAGCGTCGCTGGACGCAATCTATAGCAAAGTCGACGCTCGAAAGACTGCAAAATCGAAGAATCTGATTGAAGACATGTACTCGAACTATCGCGGCTCTGGATTGACGGCAGAAGTCAAATCGGGCGGTGAAAATAAATTCGACTTCAATGTTCGAGGCAACAAGAAACGCTAGGCTTGAGCCGTTTTTTCCTTGAGATGGGCATGGGCGATGCACTCTCGCGTTCCAACTGGTCCGTGTCTACTTCGTTACAGAGTGAACGGTTCGCAACGGCGCGGGAGCGCTCATGGGCTCATCCTGGCAGCATCGATTGCGGTGCTGCTATGCCTTTGCGGTCTTTGGTTCTATCTGCGGTCTGGTAACCTCCAGCCGTCTGAGGAGTCCAGGAATTCCGTTCTCAATGTTCACTTTGACGAACCTGAGTTTGCGGAAAAGCCGGAAGCGTCACAATTGCTTGCACTTGCCGAGCGCACTGTCGCCTCTGTACTAATAGCCTTCCCCCAGTCCGCTCAGGCGTACAACGTAAAAGCCAATCGCGATTACTTGGTCAGCGACACCGCTGCGGCTGAGTCAGCCTGGTTGCGCGCTACGGAGCTCGAGCCAACGAATCCCGACGCGCTGTTTGGCCTTGCTTTGTTGGCGTTTGAGAGTGGCCGTTACGCGGATGCGATCGCTATTTGCGAGGACCTGATGCAGTTGGCTCCCAGCAATCCGCGAATTCCACTGTTGCTGGCAGATATCTACATCCACGACAGTCAACCGGAAAAGGCGGCTCTAATCCTGGAGCAGCACATCGCTTCGGCGCCAACCTCCGTACAAGCCTTCGAAATGTTGGGTAATGCCTATCTTCAATCGCAACGCTATGAGCGCGCTAGTGAGTGTTTTGATTTGGCCTTACAACACGCTCCCAATTCCAAGGATTCTTATTATGGACTGGCTCGAGCTTACGGTGGCATGGGTGACCGCGAGCAAGCGAAGCTCTACAGCGAACGATTCAACGAACTCGCGAGAGGTACCAGTCAAGAACACTCCGAGCAAGCACAGAAGTTCGAAGATCGCGACCACGCGGCACATATTGCCGCCCAAGTTTATGTCGATTCCGCCGCGATTTACCGCGATCAAGGTGATTTTGTCCGCGCAGCTGACTATTTGCTGCGTGCACAAAAACTGCAGCCAGACGTGGTCGGTTGGCTGGAAGAACTGCAACGCATGTATTTTTCGGCGGGTGAATTTGCCTCGGCCAGCGATGTGGGACAGCGGCTGGTAGACTTGGAGCCAAACAATCTTGAACAATGGCTCAACCTGGGGCACTTATACGCCGAACAGGGTCGCACCCGACCAGCGATCGAAGCGTTCTCGCGAGCGATTGAGCTTTCGCCAGACGACCCGCGGTGCCAAAAAGCTAAGGGCATCATTAGTAGCCTAGGTAAACTATGACTTGCTCAGTAGCACCAGGGCATTCCGCAACACGATTGCAGCGGTGGATCTTGGCCAATGGCAGCCGCTGTGTTTTTCTTGCGCTTGCCACGCTCGCGGCCCCAGCGTTCTCCCAAGACGCTGCGACTGCGATACGTCTGGAGGATTGGACCGAGCAGTCGCACATCGAGTTTCGGCATGTCGATGGAAGCAGTGGTCGACATTACCTGGTCGAGACCGTCGCCTCAGGTCTTGCCAGCTTTGACTACGACAATGATGGAGACATTGATGTTTACTTCTTGAATGGGGCTGCGTTGCGCGGTACGAATTACGAAAAACAACCGACCAACGAGCTCTGGAGAAACCTCGGACAATTTCAGTTTGCAAGCGCTGCCAAGCAATCGCGGGCTGGTGATTCCAGTTTCGGTCTGGGAATCTGCATAGGCGATGTCGACAACGATGGATTCGCCGATATCTATCTGTCGAATATCGGCGCCAATTCTCTGCTGCTGAACAATGGGGATGGCACTTTTTCCCCAGTTCAGACAACTGCGCTGGCTTGCGGCAATTGGGCCGGTGGCGGCGCGAGCATGTTGGATGTGGACGGAGATGGCAACTTGGATATCTACGTAGCCAACTACATTCGATTCGATTACGAGTTGCCCAGTTCACACTTTCGTGGCCGAACGGTCTACGGCGGTCCCTTGCTCTTCGAGAAGGCCCCGGATTACTTGTTGCTCAATGACGGTCAAGGCGGTTTTCAAGACATTTCCGAATCGTCGGGTATCCGCTCGGCGGTCGAATGGGGCATGGGGACAATCTGCTTCGATTACGATCAGGACGGTGACACCGATATTTTTGTTGCCAATGATTCGACGCCCAACTCGCTATTCGAAAACGATGGAACTGGCAAGTTCAACGAGCTCGCGCTTCTCGCCGGGGTGGCCTACGATCATCGCGGTGACCCGCAGGGCAGCATGGGAATCGACGTTGCCGACTTTGATGCCGACGGACAAGCTGATATCTATCAAACCGCTTACACCAAGCAACATGCCACCCTCTACCAGAACATGGGAGGCGGATTCTTCCGTGACGCAACGTTGCGAACTGGTGCTGGCGCTGGAACTTTCTTGCACGTCAATTGGGGTACCGGATTCGTCGACTTGGACAACGACGGCGACAAGGACCTGTTTATAGCCAATGGGCACATTCACGATAACATGGACGATTTGGACGATACGGTCAGCTATCGCATTGCCAATCAGGTACTGGAAAACTTGAATGGCAAGCGATTTGCCGATGTGTCCAAACAGGCTGGGAGCGGAATGTCCCCAGTTCTTAGCAGTCGGGGAGCCGTGATTGACGATTTTGATACCGATGGAAGACCCGACATTATCGTCTTGAACTCGCGTGAACGGCCCAGCGTATTGCGCAATAGCTCGCCAACCAACGATCACTGGATTGAGTTCGACTTGGTAGGATCCTCTTCAAATCGCAGCGCTGTTGGCACGCGTGTTGAGGTGGAAACCCAGTATCGAACTCAGATCTTGGAAGTACACAGTGGTCGAGGGTACCAGAGTCACTTTGGCTCCCGGTTGCATTTTGGTCTGGGGCAAGATGCACAGGTTCAGCGTCTTGTCGTTCATTGGCACGGCAGTGAACCCGAGACTTTCGAAGCCCTCCAAGCTGACCACTTATTCTTGATTCGACAGGGACAGGCTCCACTTCAATGCAAGAACAACCAGTAAGGCCTATTGTTGAACCTCCGCAGTCGGAATTGACCGAGTTAGCGGTATCCCAAGCCAACAGTTCCACCACTCCGCCGGAAAGTGGGCGCTCGCGGTTGTGGATCATTCTTTTGTTTGTTGTTATTGCCATTGCGGGTTTTGCCAGTAGTACGGACTGGTTGGATTTCCTGAACCTGGAACGACAAGCGACTCAGGAAGATGCCCCGTCAACGGACTTGGTGACAGCTGAGGCCACGCCTCCAGACCAGTCCGAGGCATTGAAGAATGCCAATTCGATAGCAGATTCGACGCCACCGCTGAGTCCGCTGCTGCCGACCAAGGGGGATCAATTCGTGGCCGAATGCCGACGGGTCCTGGAGCATCTCAATTCTCAGCTACCAGATTCCCTCGAAGCAAAGGAGATGAGCGCTCGCTATGAATTTGAGTTTGGAGAAATCGAAAAAGCCAGCGAGTTGTGGAACACGATTCTGCAAGTCAATCCGAACTTTGTATATGCTTTGCGGGGACTGGGTGACGTGGCCACCACCAATGGGAAACTAACGGACGCGGTGCGTTACTACCGCCGTGCAGTCCTGTCCG
>JAGQPR010000539.1 GCA_020426625.1 Planctomycetales bacterium | reverse complement strand
CGCGTGTGCCCGCTCGCGACTCTCCCAAGGACCCAAGGGAGAGTAAGTTGAATTGGTGGCGATTAGCGAGAAGTGTCAAGAAATTTCAGATTTACTGTCCGGCCTTGGGCAAAATGCTGCGATAAGATGCTTGGCAACTTGCCTGTACTGCCTGAATGCTTGCCGGATTAAGAAATGGAAAGCTTGGGGCTTCGTCTTCAGCGGTCGGTCTGACGGTGCAGTTTTATATCCGCGACGCTTTCCTGATCGCGATATTCACCGCTAAAGAGATCGTTCTGGATTCTGCCTATCAACTTGGCTTGACCTGCGACGCGAACCGCTTTCGCAGAGTCTGACTTGGCTTCCGTCAAATCAAATGAGAGGCTCCCCCCGACGATGGTACCTTCGACGGCCCACACGAATTCGCCGTGCTCGGTGCGGTACGTCCCTGCCACTTGGTCACCCGAAATCGCATCGATCGTCAATATCACGTCACCATGTGGTCCGCCGTTTTCGAATTGGAACGTGCCCGACCAAACGTCATTGATTCGAAGGGAAGGAGCGGGAGCAGGCCGCCAGAACACAAAGGTCAAGAGGGCCGAAACAACGAGAATGGAGACCAAGGCAATTTTCCAAGCAGGATGATGTGGCCGCCTTCGAGCCTTTCGTGTTTGATCGCTAGCAGTATCAGTCGCACCCCCTGCAGTATCTTGAGGATTGATGTTGGCGAACCACTTGGGATCGCGTAGGGCGTCTGCAAATTCATTCATCGAACTGAAGCGATCCAATGGCGACTTAGCTAGGGCCCGCATGCAGAGTGCATCCACTTCAGGTGGGATATCCGACTGCCGCGTTTTAGGCGGTAGCGGAGACTCCGTCACAATGTGCGCCAGCATCTGTGGTGCAGAGGTGGCGTCATAGGGCAGGCGGCCGGTGAGCATTTCATACAATACCACGCCCAAACTGTAGACATCGGCTTTGAAATTGTCGCACGTCTCGGTTGCGATAATGCGTTCTGGAGCAATGTATGCGGGAGTTCCAGCAATCGTATCCAGCGAAGTCAGCCTGGCGTGACTGAGCGTTGGGCTAACCATCAAACCAAAATCCATGACAGTCGGCTGCCATTCGTCGTTTAGCATGATGTTACTGGGCTTAATATCGCGATGTGCGATGCCAATTCGATGGGCTGCGTCCAGGGCGCACGCGACCCGAGCAACAAGAGCCAGTGTGGTTTCCAAAGGTGGCCGTCCCTTATCGGCCAGTTCCTCGGCAAGTGTACGGCCGGACAAATAGGGCATGACCATGAATTGCTGGTCCCCGTGTTGACCGAAGTCGTAGACTGCGGAAATGTTGGGATGACACAGGGAAGCCAGCGCCCTGGCCTCGCGAGGGAAGCGATCTTGAATTCGGTCGTCGGCAAGACTGCTTTGCCTGGGCAGTTTGAGTGCAATCTGGCGTTCTAGCTGCAAATCGAAGGCCAGCCACACATCCGCCATCCCTCCGCTGCCAATTTTTCGAATCGGTCGATAGCGATTTGCATAGTCGGGCAAATCGGGATGCGGGCCCCATTCTCTCGATGTGACCGTTTCTTTTTGCTGGATGGCGGGTGTGGAATCGGCAGGACCCGAGCGTCTGTCTGTAGCTGCCTCTTGTGATTCTGAAACTGCTTCCAAAGCTAGATGGAAGGCAACTTGGGCACGCAATGGATCCGCAATGCCTGGAAACCTTTCTGCGAACGACTCGACCTCAGGTGCAAGCCCTTGCGATTCACGTTGTAGAAACTCTTGGTATACCAAGTCAAGCAGTCGTTGCTGATCGACTTCCAATTCCGGAAATCGCGCTAGGTAGGCCTCTGCATCCAGCGGTTGCCCGGCGAGCCATCGCTGGCCCAAGTCGACGGCAATCAAATCAAAATCTTCAGCTGGCAATACCTTGTCCCGATCGACAAAGTATTCAGCTAAGGCGAAGTCGCTGTCCTCCTTGCGGGAGAAAAGAAATCGCGATAGTCGCAGCGACAGAGTTCGGGAGTTTTCAGTTTCGTCCGACATGCTTGGGATCCAAACCAAGAGAACAACACACGCGATCCATTAGTCGAGCAACTTGCACTCGTCGACCGTCTGCAGTACCTCCCAGTCGATTGGCGATCTCCTGCCACGATCCCCCCTCCCGACGCATATCCAAGATCTGTTTTTCCTGCGGACTCAATAATTCGTTGACCCTGTCGAGTATTTCTTGGCAGGCAACCATTTGACTTGGAGTCTCCAGTTGCCCATCAGGCTGGTCAAACTCAGCAGGGGCTGAATGGCGGCGCACGTCGCGGCGTTGTTGATAGTGCCGTCTAGCTGCCTCAGCCGATTTCTTGCGGGCCATGGAAACCAACAGCTTCAGTAGAGCATGAGGGTTTTCGAGATCGAATTGCCCTGCTGCCGCGCGTACAAAGAAGCTCGCCAGTACTGATTGGCACACATCACCTGAATCCAACACTCGACGCAATCTCGGATCGAGTAGCCGCATGCGAACTTCTCGTCGCACCAAGGATTCGAATTCGGATACCAGATGGGCAGCCGCAGGCTCGTCTCCAGCCCGGATCTTGGCCAGGAATTGTTCAAATTTCGCAGTTTCGTTGTCTATCACGGACGACTCCAGCACAGCCCGCCAATCGATCTAGTAAGTTGTGATTTGGCAATCAATCTGTTACTCGAGACATGTAGCGACAATCAGGAAATCGAGCACCGCATTGCCGGTGGAGCGAAGTTGAGGCCAACGGCAACACGCTGCTGCGCCAGTATATTCGGTTTTTGACACAACGAACGACTGCGGCCTTGGCGTGAGCTAGAATTTTCCGCAGAGGTGGACAGGAGTGAATCCAATTGAGTGTCACGGCGTCGGTCAGTCAAAATCTCGCCGTTGCCTGGACTTTTTCTTGTCAGCACGCTGACGCTTCTCATCCAAGCGGCGACGTTTGGAAGCGCGGGTAGGCTTAGTAGCGACTCGGCGTTTCGGGGCTTTGAGCGATCCAAGCAGTAGCGAACGTAGCTTCTCACGGCAGGCTTCAACATTTTGAGGCTGGTCGCGGTATTCCTGTGATTGAATAACGACTTCACCCTCGGTAGTCAGGTATCGGCTGGCTCGCTCACAGAACCTTCTCCATACTGCAGCCGGAACAGTCCCTGGGACCGGTAGCCAGCGCAAGGTAGCCTTGCTGTTGACTTTGTTGACATTCTGACCACCCGGACCGCTACTTCGGGCAAAACTCCACGAAAGTTGTTCTTCGGGTATTTCTAGGTTTTCGGAAATCCAGATACCTGCCATCGGCATTCCACAATTGGATGAAAAACACAATTCATGTCACTCAACGAATCTTTGTCGCGTTGAATGAAGCGTGAGCAAAGCATTGACTGTTAGTGTCGCGGGCTTCAGCTAAGCCTATTAAACAAGCGCACTCCCTTGCCAACTGTCAACTACAGTCACTTTTCTTACCAACGGTTTGCGGTTAAGGTATCGTATCAAACATAGCCGGATTGGTGTTCTCCCAACTTCTAGCAGCTGAGGAAGAACCGCTTGGGCGTTGCAATCTGGCCGTCGCGATCCTACCTGATCAATGCCCGTTTAGAACTACTCAATTAGCCTCAATCTTTTCTTATCTTGCGCGGAAGGGTTGTCGAATGACAGGATCCGAGGATTCCAAGGTTTCCGAGAATCGGGAGATGCTCGTTCGAGCTCAGCAAAGCGGCTGGTTTGGTACGCTGGGCGCTTATACCCGTCTATCCGGGCCAGGTTGGCTGCAAAGTGCAATAACACTGGGCGGAGGCTCGCTGGCTGGCAGTTTATTCCTGGGAGTATTAGGTGGTACCAAGCTCCTTTGGCTGCAACTGGTAGCGATTGCCATGGGAGTCGTCATGCTCAGTGCCATCAGCTACGTCACCCTATCTACCGGCCAGAAGCCGTTTCAGGCGATCAACAAACATATTAACCCAGTGTTGGGTTGGGGCTGGCTGATTGCCACGGTGATGGCTAATGTCATCTGGTGTATGCCCCAGTTCAGCTTGTGTTACGCGGCTCTACGTGAAAACCTGATAGGCCCGGCTGTAGGTGATAGCCAAAGTGGGAAACTAATGGTTTCGGCTGTCATCCTGGCCGCGACTTTCACTGTCGTGCTGATGAACCGCAAGCAAGGTGTTGGTGCGAGACTCTTTGACCTGCTGCTCAAGGCGCTGGTGGGGATGATCGTTCTTTGTTTCTTCGGTGTCGTTATCTACCTGACAGTGAATGGCAATTTGAACTGGGGCGAAATACTGAGCGGATTTATTCCCGACCTCAGTCAAGCAACCAATCCCACGGGCGATGTCGCAAGCTTGGTGGCTTCGTTGCCCGAGTCGCTCCAATCGTTTTGGTCGGAACGAATCGTCAAGGAACAGCGCGCAGTCATGATTGGCGCTGCAGCTACGGCGGTGGGCATCAATATGACATTCTTGTTGCCGTATTCAATGCTTAACCGAGGTTGGGACAAACCCTTCCGCGGATTGGCCCGCTTTGACTTGTGTACGGGAATGGCTATCCCATACATCATTGTGACAAGCTGCGTAGTGATTGCCTCTGCGGCAAGCTTCCATGCGAAAATCGACGACGCCTACCTCAGCCAGCAACCCGAGGAATTTGTCACGAGTCCTTTGTTCATGGGATCGCTCAAGTCGTTGCAGGCCAGATTGGAGGTGGCTCCCACGTCCGGCTCTGGCGAAACAGCAAGTTTGAGCACTGAGGAGGCCGAGCAACTGGCGCTCGTCAAGGAAAAGCTGGGAGAGAAAAACTTCGCGGCTGTGGCTGGCGGACAATCGGATGAGCAGGCTTGGGAAAAGATAACGGCTATGGCTGAGCTGCCAGAAGTTGAAAAACGTATCGCCTCCACACTCGTTCAGCGTACTGCATTCCAGCTTTCCGAATCGCTGGC
>JAGQPR010000538.1 GCA_020426625.1 Planctomycetales bacterium | reverse complement strand
GCAGTATTTTACGCGCGGGCTGCCGCAACAACGCCATAAAACGCGCAACCGTCACCCGCGAAGCCGGAGAATGATCAAAACGAATGAGATGGCGGAGTCCCAAAAACTGCTGCGAGCTACCGGCGAGCAAAACGCAACCAGGGTCATTGATCTTGGTCATCGGCGATAAGGGTTTATGCTGGCCTATGCTGCCACCCTCGCCAACTTATTGTTTCGAACTGTCGAAGCTTCGCAATGGGAATACGTTTTGCGCTGCCACTGTTTGATTGGAAACACGTATCTGGCAGGAAGGACACGTATCTGGCAGGAAGATGGAGGCAGGAAAATCGGCCGGGAATTTGCAGAGGAACCGGGTACGGAGCGAGATAGTATGCGAACGTGAACTAGTGACGTTCAGGTGAGGTTTCTCTGCAAATTCGAGTAAAGAAGAACTTTTACACCGCAAAACTTGATCGGAACAAGCAGCAGGAGGTGGGTGGCACCGAGCAACTGTAATTCGGCGCCACCCAGTATTGTGCCTCGGCAAGGACCTCAGTTGACTTTGGATTGGTCTTCGATGACCAACTGCATCACCAGTTTCTTGTCTTCCGGCGTACCGGTCGCCAGCGATTCACCTTCGTTGCCTTTCAAGGTGATCTGGTAAGCCATCGACAATTCTTCGTCACTCAGCAGGTTCAGCGAGTGGTAAAGTCTGGCTTCGAACAGTTTGGCCAAGGGGCTCATCTTACTGTCCGAGAGCACCTGTGCCATTCGAGCCAGGGCATGCTCGGGCAACAAGCTCGGCATGCTCGTCAATGTCATATTCTCGTCAAAGGCTCTAAACAGCCGATCGACATTCTTTTGAACATCGTCGCTCTCTTCGCCAAGCATGCCCTCTCGTTCAATTTTGAGATTGTTTAAGGTTCTTGTGGCTCCAAGTGATTTTCCGTCCATTTGGAGCAGCGAGACGCGTGTATCGTTATTCACCATTCGATTTCGGGGATTCGACTCGGCTTTGACGTCGAATAGGAATAGACCGTCCACGCCAGCTTCTCCCGCTTTGGCGAGTAGTTCAGCGCGACTACCGGTACCGATGTAGATCAAACCAGGTACGATCGCTTTGCCTGGCAAAGTCCTCGTGCGGCTACTGGCGCCACCTGACTGCGAGCCGCCACCGTACATTCCACCACCATAGCTGCCACCGCCGTAACTACCTTCACCGCTGTACCCGGCGCCACCGTCGTAGCCTCCGTAACCTTGATCACCCATCATACGTCCTTGACCGCCACCCATTCCTGCGCCAGTTCCTGGCTGGTTGTTGGATGCAGCCGGCGCAGCGACAACTTCATTGAAGATTGTGCCCAAATCACCAGCGGCCCAGCGGGCTTCAAATGCACCGACGAATGCCTTGCCAAAATCACCTGTCAAGGATTGGAACGCTCTGCCTCCCGCCTGATTGCCACTCCTACCGCCACCGTAGCTTTCGCCACCGCTCATACTGCCGCCATATTCTCCTCCGCCGCCTGCGCCCCCCATCTGCTTGGAGCCAATAGGTTTGAGATCATCCAGCGTAGAAGGAGCATCCAGGTCGACGCCAACGGCAAAACGCAGCACGGTCGCAGGACGCTTCTGGGCAGCGAACCAGCGTGTTTGAGACAGCAATGCGTTGGCTTCTTCAGGGCTGCCCGATACCAGGTGTGCTATCAAGAAATCTACGCCTTCCGTTTCGCGTCCAGCTGAGAAAGAGCGGGTCGCACTGGCGAACAAATCCTGGCTAACCGAACCAATGTTTTCCTGGATCCACGCAATGACCTGCTGTTGCTGCAGCGGATTGGGACGCTGGCGATTTGGCGGCGGCATTGAGCCGTCTTCCAGCACAGCGACAATAGAGCTCAGCAACTCCGTACTACGAGCGTCATCTGGATTGGCGTTGATACCCACCAAACTGACGTCGCCGCGACTAGCGCGCCCCAAATGGCACATGCCACAGTTTTGATTTACAAACTGATTCACCAACGCGAAACCGGACTGAGTCCCACCGGCGCCAGCTTGGCCATAGCCACCCATGGCGCCCCCGTACCCTGGGCCACCGTACCCTGGGCCACCATAGCCTGAACCGCCATAGCCGTCGTAACCACCGTCGTATCCAGATCCGTACATGTCGGATCCGCTGCCAGCGTAGTCACCCATTCCCTGCCCGAAACCTTCGTCAGGCGCTCCGCCGTAACCACCATATCCACCATCGCCGCCTGGGTAACCTCCGTTCGAACCACCGCCGTTGTATCCACCGCCAGTAGAATCACCAGCGTTGTAGTCGCCGCCGTATGAGGAACCACCGCCGTAGCCAGCACCATAGTCGTCTTCTGCGCCATACGGGTTGCCACCGCCGCTGCCACCATCGTAGGATTCCTCGTAGCTACCACTAGATGAACCAGCGCCGGAAGAAGACGCCTGTGCCACCGTAGAATTCGCATCGTCTTCATTGCCACCACAGCCCACGATCAATGCCATGCAGGGCACGCTAACGGAGAGCCAGCCAACGAGCAGCAGTCGTCGATTCATTTTCCACCTCTATATTGGGCACAGGAGTAGCAAAGCCAGACTTGGTTAACAGCAACTGGTCTGCCCAGCAACAGAATATCCGGGACATGACCCATTATTATGCCCGAGCACGAGTTGAATGTCGAGCTTAACAGGCTGATAATCAATGTTGTGCTTGCAGACTGGTCTCGGCGGACAGATCTTGCGATCAACGCCACTTGATAGTCAGCCAAGGTGTGGCATGTCTGTCAAACTCCTCACAGTTCCCTCGCTTTCTTGGTGAATCCCCCCATGCTCAAACTACTCTGTAAAACGTCTTCGCTACAGTTTGCTACTGTATTTTTACTCTTCGTAAGCTCTGTTGGATCGTCCACCACAGTCTTCGGACAAGAAGGGAAAGTCTTGATTCCGCGAAAGCAGAGCAAGCCACCTGGGCCTCCACTTTCACCTGAAGAAGCCCTGGCCAAGATGACGGTACCGCAAGGTTTTCACGTTGAGTTAGTAGCTGCTGAGCCAGACTTGCTCAATCCCGTAGCGATGGCGTTTGACGAACGCGGGAGGATATGGGTCACGGAGAGTTTCGAATACCCGCGGCATGATCCTGGACCAGGACGCGATCGCATCAAAATATTGGAAGACACCGACAGCGACGGGAGAGTCGATTCGGTGAAAGTCTTTGCCGAGGGGTTAAACATTCCCTCGGGCATCGCGGTAGGACACGGAGGCGTTTGGGTCGCCAATGCGCCAGACATTCTCTTCTTGAAAGACACAGATGGCGACGACAAGGCAGATACCACTGAGGTGGTGGTAACCGGCTTTGGCCGCTTCGATACGCACGAGTTACCCAACAGCTTAACTTGGGGCCCCGACGGCGCGCTTTATGGATTGAACGGCGTGTTCAATGCCTGCCGCGTCGAAGCCCAAGGAAAAACACATGAATTCACCTGTGCAATGTTTCGCATCGATCCCCGAACACACGAGTTTTCATTATTCTGCGAGGGAACGAGTAACCCATGGGGAATTGCCTTCGACCCCAATGGACACGCATTTATCAGCGCTTGTGTTATTGACCACTTGTGGCACCTTACGGAAACGGGCTACTACCATCGGCAGGGCGGTCCCTATCCGCCCAATACCTGGAAGATTGACTCGATCGTTAAACACAAGCATCAAATGGCAGCCTACTGCGGAATCACCTATTTTGACTCTGCCAGTTATCCAGCCGAGTATCGCGACAAATTGATGATGGGCAACATTCATGGCAACTGCATCAATGTCGACCGGCTGGAGCGTCAAGGGTCAACCTACGCCGGCTTTGGTGAAGAGGATTTTCTAAGCGGGAACGATGTTTGGTTCATGCCTGTGGTCCAAAAGGTTGGTCCCGACGGTTGCCTGTATGTTCTCGACTGGTACGACCGCTACCATTGCTATCAAGATGCCTCAGCCGATCCAGAGGGCGTCGATCGCGGACACGGTCGGCTGTATCGTGTTGTTCACAGTCAGACAGGGCGTCCGGCGTCGGTTTCCCTCGCCAACGCCACCAATGAAGAACTTGTGGACTATCTAGCCAATCCCAATGTTTACTTGAGGGAAACTGCGCAACGAATGTTGGCCGAGCGAAATTGCCAAGGTGTCGTTGAGCAGCTGCAGTCGGTTGTTCTCAATACCGACGCGCATCACAAGAATCGCATGCATGCGTTGTGGGCACTGACCGGCGGCCAATCACTTTCCGCCAATTTTGTGTCGCAGTTATTGCAGCAGCCTGACGATATGCTGAGAGCCTGGGGCGTGCGTGTGGCGGGATCGCAATTCGTGAAACAACCACTGGTGGTTTCCGCTTGCATGGATTTGCTGCAAGATGAGTCTCCGGACGTGCAGTTGCAGTTGGCGATCGCTATCGGAAAATTTCCGCTGAAAGATCGAATCGGCTCTTGGGTTGCGTTGCTCGGTAACTGCGGCCAAGATCCACTGATTCCCCACATTGTGTGGCAGAATATGCATCCACAGCTTGGCCCTGCCGAGGCGGATCGCCTGCTAGTCCTTGCCGAATCCGTGGACTTGAGCAATGCACCGGGATTTGCCGCAGTGCTAACGAAAGTTGCTGAAAAGCTGCAAGAATAGCTTTCCTATGCTAAGCGAATCCCCTCGGTTGCCGCGCTGGTGACGCGATTCAAGTTACTGACGATTTTGAGGAAAGTTGCACGCGGCGCCAGCTAAGCGACCGAGTTGTCACTCAGCCCGTGCAGCGGGGAGGTCACGAATCAAGCGAGCGGTAGGGGGGCTTCTCAGTGCGTCGCCGCAAATAGACGCGATTCCCTGATTGAAGGGGATCATAGCACAGTGCGCACCTGGAAACTAAGGCTTCTACAGCCGCAAGCCAAAGACCCTCTCCCGGACGCTCGTGCATCGCTGGGAGAGGTGACAA
>JAGQPR010000537.1 GCA_020426625.1 Planctomycetales bacterium | reverse complement strand
TACTCGTGGGTCTCGAGAATATTGGGGTAGTTTGCTTCCAAAAAGAGATGAAGTTCCACTTGGATTTCCGTTACCTTTTCCTCAAACGATTGGCTGGCTTCCTTACCACGATCGTTGCAGCTTGGTTCATGCGCAGTTACTGGGCGCTTGTAATCGGGGCACTGGCGGGGCGGTCTTTCGGCACAATCTTAAGCTACCTCATTCACCCGATGCGGCCACGTCTGAGTCTACAGAAGTTTGATGACATTTTTTCTGTTTCGCAATGGATGCTTGTGCGCAGCATCGGAGCTTACCTAAACAAAAATCTTCACATGTTCTTCGTCGGCAATCGGGCCGATACTGCGACAATGGGCGGCTACAGTCTTGCCGATCAAATTTCGGCCATGCCAACGACTGAGCTACTCGCGCCATTGAACCGTGTGCTGTTTCCAGCGTTTGTACAAGCGCGAGAGAATATCTCTGAACTGAAGCGGCTTTTCCTCCTCGCTCAGGGCGTACAGACCCTTGCTGCGATTCCGGCCGCAGTGGGCCTTGCCCTTGTTGCTCATGAAGCCGTCCTGATATTGTTGGGTGAAAAGTGGTTGATTGCAGTCCCGTTCGTGGAATGGCTTGCATTGGGAAGTGCCTTCAGCGCGATCGCAACCAGTGGTGGATACATACTTATTACTATGGGCAAGGTTAAGGATGCCGCCGTCGTTACGTGGGCAAACGTGGCCTTGTTTGTGATTGGCGCCTTGGTGTTATCGCCCGAAGCGGGCGCTCTTGATCTGGCAAAGCTACGATTGGCCACGGTAGTGCTTGGGCTATTGCTTGCCCTTATCCTCCTCAAACGTACACTGGTGAATCTGAGCTCACTCGATATGCTTCGAACAGTATATCGCCCGATTATTGGCGCCTCGGCTATGGCTGTAGCGATCGGTTCCGCGCCTTTTTCATCAACGATAGCGCCGCTGGTCGCGCTGCAGTTGAAGATTGGGATCGGGCTAGTGGTGTTTCCCGCTACCGTACTGTTCGTCTGGTGGTTCGCGGGCAAGCCAGAAGGAGCAGAGAGATATTTGCTAGAAAAAGCGGTTTATATTACTCGAAACTTCCGAAGTTAATTTCCGATCTCAACACTTAACGAAACAATGACTGAACATCCAATACTGCCTAGCGGCTTGGAATGTCGTCTTTCGAGAGACATAGCGACTCTCCTGCGGTCACCACAGCCTGGACGAATCACTGACGTCTTGCGGATCGAGAATCCATACTCTGACGTTTATAGAGTTCAGTTCGCTTTGGGCGCCAACACGGAATTGGTGTACGCAAAACTCCCTCATAGCAACACGAAAAATCTCTCTATACATCAAAGAAGACTGGGTTCTGAGTTCGACACGATGAAGCTGCTCGCAAAAAAATGGCGCAGCGACTCACCTTACGGCGTCATTGAGCCGCTCGCCTTCTACCCCGACCTCCCCGCCATCGTTACGTGTGCAGCACCTGGATATCCGCTGCGCTATGAATACCGCAGCGCGGCCCGTCTCTTGGGATTTCCGCGGCACCGTAGGAAACTTCTCGAATGTGTATCGCATTGTGGCGTCTGGCTTAGAGAGTTCCAGGACGCCACCGTCATCGGACGCGGCCCCTTCGACGTTGACGAGTTGCTGTCCTACTGCAATCCACGTATCGAGATGTTACTTGAGAGCGAGGCGACAGAGTTCTCGAAGCATCTCGCCGAAAGCCTGACCAGTTCAGTGCGACAACTGGGCGAATCCCTATCATCGGAAGGCGTGTTGATTACTGGGCGGCACAACGACTTCGCAAGCCACAATGTAGTCAGCAAAGATGGTTCTATTCGTGTGATCGATTTCAGCATGTTCGACAGTGGCGCGGCGGCTTTTGATCTCTGCAACTTCTGGTTTGAACTGGAGATGCTGAAATGCGACTGGACCTATTCAAACAGCTTCCTATCCCGCCTGCAGCAGCGTTTTTTGGCGGCGTATGGCACTCCTAAGCCGAAGGAGCCGGATTTTTCGCTCGCTCGAGTTCGCTATACACTCAATCGTTTGTTGACCGCTCTGAATGCCTGCCAAACTTCCCGGGCGGATGCACGCTATCGTCAACGGGTTGTGGGAGTATCATACGATTGGCTCCAAAATTTCACAGAAGGCAATTTGCTCACGTGAGGCTTTGACTTGATGCCTAATGAATTGTCTACCTATTGAGACGAGCTTGCGCATACTCGTTATCCTGTCTGACAAGTCACAGCCGACGTTGCCCGACCATGTTGAAGATCGACAGACCACCCCACAACGGCCATTTATCTTTGGCAGCCCACTCTTGCATGTAACCGTGAAACTCACGAGCCGCGTGATGGGGCCTCGCCAAAGCTGTTTTGATATGCTTGCCAAGCCAAGGGGCTGATGCTTGCTTGTTACCCTGCCAACCAGGACGCAATACCCTGTCACCACATTTGATGTTTATCAACCCTAGTGACGTGAGCATTTTTTCCACAACTGGAGGCGCGAAGTACCAGCGATGATCAGCCGCATATGCCCACCAAGTGCTGCCTGCTTTGACTCGATCCATACTTTGAAAATTGCCAGTCTCAACGACGAGCCAACCTCCGGGCTTTACATGCTCTACCGCCTCTCTTAGCACATCCAAAGGCCGGTCCAGATGCTCGATCACATCCCATAGCGTAACTAGATCAAAAAATTCTTCTGCACCTAGATTGTCCAGAGTGGTCTGACGAATAGATGGATTACCTATAATCTCTTCCGGTGCAGCGGGATCCAATCCCGCCGCCGACCACCCTCTGGACGCAGCCACCTTTACAAAGGTCCCGTCACCGGCTCCGACATCCAGCAAACTCCCAAGTCGATGCGTTAGCGATTCGACAAAAAGAACTTGCTCAAGCGCGACTCGCTCTCGCTTGTCCGACTTGTAGTATTCGCTATTTTGCGGGGCCGTGTAGCGAGTCTTTGCGTGTTGAATGCTAGCTTCAAGGTCGCGCTGGGGAGGCCACTGCCAAGCAAACCCACAAGCACCACATTCCTTGATCTCAATCTCGTATCCTGCAGGCATATCAGATGCAACAACTGAAGACGTTTTTAGTCTGCTCGCACGACAAGCTGGACAGCGATCACCATCAAGTTGCATAAACGATCCTCTAATCAGTCGGTTTCAATTCCACACACCCGGCCCAGGCATCAAGTGCACTAAAGACCTCCAAGCATATAGGCTGACGCAGGCAAAACACCCGCCACTTTCAGCACAACCTTTTAATCTTAGTTTCGGTAACGATATACCCAGACGATTACATCATCAATTACCACGAGCACTTTACGCGCATGATCAACATAGGCCAGCATACGCTCGCCCGACGGCATCGGATCGCCTGTCGGTTCGAGCCTGCTCCATTCTATGGCGTCTGGATCATAAGCCCATATCTCTCGCTCCATCAGATTGACGAGCAATCCATGGCCACTTGCCGCATCATGATAAAAAGCCGCACGTGCATCGTGCCCAATCGGCACGCGTTGGGATCCTTTCGGTGTCGAAATCACTCTTGTCCATTGCTTGGCGGCGATGTCGAAATGAAACGTGCTCGTTCCCTGATGCGCCACCACCATTTTTCGGCCGGGGTCATAATATCCGACCAGTTCGCGCGAAGGCGCCTCGGTCTTGAAGCCCCTCGTTACTTCATTCGCCGCAACACGCGCCCAACGGTGCTCCGATGTATCGAAAAGCCACGTCGCACGCATCTGCCAATTGTTCATGTGCCAAATCGCACCCCGCAAATCAGCCACATACTCGAGCATCGCACCGTAAGGGGCAGCAGGACCAGGGGGATCGGTTTTAATCGGCGCCCACTCACGCGCCTTGGGATCGAAGGACCACAATGGCGGCCCCTTGTATCGCTCGCCCGGATCGCCGCCGAGCTGTCGAATCGCATCATCCTGATTGGTAACCCATGTATTCATATACAACAAGCGGCGATTGACGGGATCATAGGTGATTCCCGACCAAGTGTGTCCAATCACCGCCGGACCGCCACGCTTGGTGATCAGTAAACCGTCGCGGAAATTGACATCGCGGAAATCTTCACCCAGCCCCTTATAGCTGCGCGGACAATCCGGCGCATACAACATAATCCAGGTCATCGCCGCAAGATCAAACTCCCAGACGTCGTTGAGCCGATGCGGCTGACCATGATTGGCCCCAACATATAGACTCCGTTCGCGCTCTGGAGCCCAAACCATCTTCAGACTGTAGTTGCGGCTTCGCGGTCCAGTTTTTTGCAGACCGAACCGGCGTGCAACCTCGTTGAATTCACCTTCCACGCGTGCCTTTCCAAGCGTCATACCCTGGTTGTCGGACAAATCACCCAATCGTACGAGGATCCCGGGGACTGCATCCCGCGTCGCAGGGCCAGGCACGCCCTTCGTTGAGGCGACCCCAACTCCTCCGAGACATAACCAGATGAGACACGCAGCTACAGACAGAGCACCCTGCCTAGTGCGTTTCATTTGGCAGGTTTCTGCAAACATCTAGCGCTATTCCGCATTCGGCATCGGCCCGATGTAGTCGCGAGCGATGACCAAATTGTCTATGAATAGGGTCAAATCGGTATCGGGTGGCGTCATACCGCCGTGATAGACGTTCATCCACACAGACTCGATCTTAAGCTCATCCGTATTGCGAAAAAGTATGTCGTTGCGTTCGAATACCAACTGGCCATCGACCCAGGCCCTGAGTATGCCGTCGGCATTTCCAGGGGTATTCAACCGTATATGCTGCTCCACGCTGTACCAACGGTTCTTCTCTAGAAGCCCTGATGGGCCAAGCCCCCAACCCCAGGTCTCGCCAGAGGCACCTTCCATCTTCGCGTGATACACGTATGAGCCAATGGCGCGTAGGTTTGCTGTGGCGCTATTCTGACCGGTCTGTTTGAAGAAGGCGCCACGCGCCGACCA
>JAGQPR010000536.1 GCA_020426625.1 Planctomycetales bacterium | reverse complement strand
GGGCCATTACCGATAAAGCGACCGGTTTGACCTGGACACAGAACGACAGCGGTAAAGCACTCTATTTCGACAGTGCGCTTGCCTATTGTGAAGTGCTTTCATTAGGCGGTACTGATAAATGGCGTTTACCAAACATTAAAGAGTTGCATACTGTTGTTGATTATAGCCGCTCTCCTGATACCACTGATAGTCCGGCTATTGACCAACTTTTTAACATGACGCCTATCACTAATGAAGCAGGACAAAAGGATTTGGCACAATACTGGAGCAGCACAACTCTGATCAGTTACCCAAGTGACGTTTCAGCTGCTACTTATATCGCCTTTGGACGAGCCAGGGGGTATGACAGTCCATCCAAAGTATGGACTGGTGCACCTGGTGTTGGCGCGCAACGTAACGATCCTAAAGTACCAAGCGATGAAAATGTCTTTGAATTTGGACGTGGTCCGCAGGGTGTACGCCGATATAACTACGCAAGTTATGTGACGGGCGGCGTGGCTAAACCCTCCAAAGGCTCAAACCTATCAACATTGGTTTTATCTGATGTAGTAGTGGAAGGTTTCGGGTACCGTGGTATCCCCACGTTTGATAAAGCAAAGAAAAAGTAAGAACGCAGTCTGGAAATTGAACTAACAATGTTGGCCGCAATACCCGCTAAATCGCAAGCGAAGATGACACAGCGTTTTGCAATCCAGCAAGCGCTGTTATTTGCCTTGCTGACAGGAGTCGTCACGGCGATCGCGGTTATATCAGTCTGGTTCGCGCTCAATAATCAGGCGCAAAAGCATATCGACGCGGTGACTGAATACGCAAGCTGGAACATCGAGATGCTCATACGAGAGGACCTGGATCATCGCCTTTCTGCCCTTGACCGCTTCGCGCGACGTTGGACAGAGGTTGGCGGCACACCGCGTTCAAGGTGGGAAGCAGACGCGGCGGCTTACATTGCAGACATACCGGGATTTCAGGCGATCGCATGGGCCGACGCGACCTTGCACATTCGGTGGATCGTCCCGTTGGCTGGGAACGAAGCGGCGCAGGATATGAATATCGGAGTCGTCGAGGCCGCACATCCCGCGCTTGACGCGGCACGCGAAACTGGGACGGCGACGCTGACGCAGCCGTTCGATATTGCCCTGGGTGGTTTCGGAGTCACCGCTTATACACCCGTATTGCGCGGCGATCAGTTTGACGGTGTCATCGTCGGCGTCTTCCGATTGGAGTCGTGGCTGACAGAAGTTTTTAAGAACTCGCCGTATGCGCAGCATCGCATTCGCATACTTCTGGACGGGGACGAGTTCTATACAAATGACTCGGCTGTCGATTCGACCAGCAACGAATGGACCAAGCAAAGCGAATTTTCGGTCCACGGATTGGCCTTCACGACGGTAGTCACGCCGACCCGTGAATTCTTGTCAGCAACTCAGGCCCGCTGGTCATCACTACTCCTGATTACTGGTGTGCTAGTGAGCGGGCTGATTGCAGCAGCCGTTTACCTGGCGATGATGGCCCGATACCGCACCGGCCAACTTCAGGAAACCACAGGCCGGTTGGCGAGCCTGTTTCAAAATCTACCTGGCATGGCATATCGATGGGTCAACGAACCAGGCAATCCTATTGATTATGTCAGTGGAGGTTGTGAACAGCTTTCCGGCTACTCGCGAAGTGACTTTGAGGAGCAACGCGTGCTGTGGGGTCCGGATTTGATTCATCCAGACGATCGCGATCGTGTTGGGAAGGTCGTACAACAGGCGATTGATGCCGATACATCGTTCGAAATTGAGTATCGATTGATCACTCGAGCCGATGAAGAGCGGTGGATGTGGGATCGCGGCCGTGTTGTTAACCGCCCGGGAACCGATGCTGTATGCATCGAAGGATTCGTAACGGACATCACCGTCCGTAAAGCTGCCGAGTCGAAACTCGTGTCAGCGCAAAGTTATGCCGAAGCAATTGTCGACGCCGCCATTGAAGCGGTAATCACGATGGGTGCCGATGACCAAATCATTAGCTTCAATCGAGAGGCCCAGGAAACATTTGGTTATACGATGGAAGAGGTAATCGGCCGGAGTTTCCTGATGATGTTGCCGGAGATCTACCATCGCGAACACGAAGAGTACATTAGACACTTTGATCGAACCAACAAACTAAAGTACCAATTTAGTCGTCGCGAAATGCAACTTCGTTGCAAAGACGGATCTGAGTTCCCGGCACATGTGTCGGTGGCGGAAATGCAGCACCAGGAAGAGCGACAGTTTGTTGTCATGATAAGCGATATTTCCTTCGAGAAGGCTGCGGAGCAGGAGGCGCGACTGCTCCGCGAGGAGCTCGCACACGTTGATCGCCTGAGTACACTGGGCGAGATGGCTAGCGGTATCGCGCATGAGATAAATCAGCCATTGACTGCAATCTCCTTGTTTTCACAAGCCGGGAAACGCCTATTCGACGCTGGCAGCCCTGAAAAATTGCCGGCAATCTTTGACAAACTCAGCGAACATGCACAGCGTGCGGGCGCCGTCATCGAGCGCGTCCAGAGTATGGCGCGGCAAAACGAACCGACAAAGGAGGTCGTTGGCTGTGAGTCGCTCCTCAAGGAAGTCGCCAAGCTCGCTGAATCAGAAGCGCGAATCCGGGATATTGACGTCGAGTTGGAATTGAGTAACGGCTTGGTTCCAGTGGAGGTTGACGTTGTTCAGATTCAACAAGTTGTACTGAATTTGCTGCGCAATGGCATGGAGGCTATGCGGACTGGTCAGAGTAATCTAGGAAATACTATTAGGCTGCAGGCAAGAACGCGCGATGACGGCGACATCGAAGTCGCGGTCATTGATCGCGGTTGCGGTGTCACCGAAGATGCCGCAAAGAAGCTGTTTACGCCGTTTGCCACCACCAAAGAGTCGGGAATGGGTATGGGACTGTCGATAAGTCGCGCCATCATTGTTGCACATGGCGGACAACTGGAATTCCACAACAACGAATCCGGCGGGGCAACGTTTTCTTTTACGTTACCAGCGGCCGAGAAAGGAGATCAGGATGGGTACTAAACAAACGGTTTTTATCGTTGATGACGATGAGGGCATTCGTGAGGGGCTGAGTCTACTTCTCGAGACCGTGGGGCAGAGCTGTGAATTGTACGCATCCGCCACCGAGTTCCTAGACTCCTATGATCAGAGTAAGGGCGGATGTTTGGTGCTTGATATTCGCATGCCACGAATGACCGGATTGGATTTGCAAGCGAAGCTCAAAGAGCGAGGGGCATCGCTTCCAATCATCTTTATTACAGGGCACGGTGATATTCCGATGGCGGTTGAAGCGATGCGCCTTGGTGCGCTGGACTTCATTCGTAAACCGTTTCGAGAGCAGGATCTGCTCGACCGAATTAACGAGGCTCTTGATATAGATACGAATCAACGCAAGAAGTTAGTCGATCGGCAGCAACTTGTGGACCGAGTGAGCGCATTGACGGAGCGGGAACAAGAGATCTTCCACCGTGTCGCTGACGGCGAAATGAACAAAGTGATCGCTTTCGACCTCGGGATCAGTGAGCGTACGGTTGAAGTGCATCGCTCGCAAGTCATGAAAAAGCTTGGCGTTCGGACGCTGGCCCAGCTAGTGCGCCTCAAGATCGAGTCAGAACAAATGTCGAATTTCTGAAGTTTCCATAGGCTATTGGCCGCCACGGTCTTGGCGTGGTTGCCAGCCACATTCCTCTACGGGCTAAACCGAATAGCAGCGGTCCGCGTGGGCGATCATACTCATTCGCTGGAAATGATCGTTTCGAGTAGGCCCCATTGCAAGACGAGAACATCATCCACATCATTGACCCGGATTGGGCGATCGGCGAGGCATTAGGAGCGCTGTTGGGTACTTACGGCATTGCCGTTCGAATATTCCCGGACGCCGAAAGTTATCTTGCCTTCTTTGCCGCTAATGAGGTGAAACCCCGTTGTGTGTTGATTGAAACCGAACTGCCCGGCATGACTGGACTTTCTTTATTGCGTCGTCTGCGTGACGAACAGGTCGAAGTCCCAATTATTGTGCTGACAAGTTCCCAGCGACCAAATGTACATCAACAAGCCCAACAACTGGGCGCGACTGAAGTCGTGCAAAAACCGCTGCTGAACGGATTCTCGCTGGAGCGGTTAGCGCAAATATTGCCGAGCGTACCCAAGCGAACGGATATCAAGTCCGAGATATTGAAACGTAAGCGGTAACTATACGACACTTGTCAAAGGCCACGCAGCCTACTGAACCGCGATGTGCTCGGCAGTGAGGTTCTGCGGCAGCAGTGCGTCGAGCGCTTCGCTGCATTGCGCTTTGGGTAGTTCAGTAAAGATCCAGCGCAGATACTGATACGGTTCCAACTCACAGACTTTGGTCGTTTCTACCAGGCTGTAGGGATTAGCGCTAGCTTTCGTCCCGCGTACCGTGTTGCAAAATAACCAGTTTTTCCGACCCATCGCAAACGGGCGAATCGCCCGCTCGCAGGCGTTGTCATCGATCGCGAGACAACTATCCTGACAGTAACCGATCAGCCGCGGCCACGGGTCTTTGAGATCGCGCAACGCGTTGCCTGTGAGGCTGCCGGTCGGAACCTGGGAGTGGACGGTGTCGAGCCAGCGACGCCGTTGGTCAGTAAGCGTCCGAGGAAGTGCATTCTAGGCAAGCGGCCGAGCGTATTGGATACTGAACCGGTCGTGAATCACGAAGGGTCAAGCTATGGATACGTCACATATCTATCGGCGGACGAACTGCGCGCGTTCTGGCGCGAGCATTGCGTATTCTGGCCCAACGTGAACGCCGATTGTGCCCCATCGTGAACACCCATTCTGGTCGAACGTGAACACTGATTCTGATTGATCGTGAACGATTTAACGTTCACACCAGAATCAACGTTCACGATGCCAGAATCCTGATTCCTGCATTGCTAGCCTTTTCCGTTTTGTCATGGGGAAGTTGATGTCAACCAAGAGACT
>JAGQPR010000535.1 GCA_020426625.1 Planctomycetales bacterium | reverse complement strand
CCTCTGCCGAGCACTATGCCAAACTTATCGCACCGTTTTCATGGAGCCTAATACGAGCTGTGTCCTAGGAGCTGTGTCCTAGGAGCTGTGTCCTAGGAGCTGTGTAATACAAGCTGTGTTCTAGGTGCCTGAGGAGGTGTCCAAGGAGGTGTCCAAGGAGGAGAAGTGTAATAAGGAATGCAAGCTGTATAAGCGATGGGGCAAAAAAAACGGTTCGGGGGGGTGGGGTGGTTGCGTATGTTGACGCAAATACAGTGACCTGGAGAGTCCTTTCGGAACGAATTAGATTTCGACAGTTATCCAGGCTTTGACTTATAGCCCTAACGACGAAAAAATATCACCTCTCGCTAATCGCCACCACGACATAACTCTTCCCTTTGGAAATTCACGAAGGGGAACACACGAAGGGGCACATGCAAAGCGGGTCGGCGAGCGGAAATGGCCTCCTCGTTGCTCCCACTCCGCCCCTTCAGCTACGCGAGGTTTGATTTTTGAAGACTAGAACAAGCGGCAAAGCGCAGAAACGAACAATCCTATGCCATTGCTAAAGCGGGAAATCGATCTCTACCCGGAGTATCTGCTGGAAGAGGAGCGAGCGACTCAGTCGGATTGGTGGGTCATGTACACCATGTCGAAACAAGAGAAAAAACTAATGCGGCAGCTAGTGGGATTGAACATCCCGTTTTACTCGCCCGTCATAGAACGCCGCTATCGCTCTCCCAACGGTCGGTTGAGGCACAGCTACGAGCCACTTTTTTCAAATTATGTATTCGTTTGTGGCGACGAGACAACTCGTTATAAAACGGTTTGCACGGGATCGGTAAGCCGTTGGCTGCCTGTTGAGCAGGTCGATGAGCTGGTTTCTGACTTGCGACAAATCAACCGGCTAATCTCGACAGACGCCCCGCTGTCGCCCGAAAGCCGTTTGGAGCCCGGGCAGCGAGTTCGCATTCGCAGTGGACCGTTCGCGGGATACGAGGGCGTCATCGTTCGTCGGGACAAGGACGTTCGGCTTCAGGTTTACGTGCGTTTCATGGAACAGGGCGTTTCCGTTGCGATCGACGACTGTCAGGCCGACCCAATTTAGCGACCGAAGGAACCGAGTGGATAATGGAAACAATTGATCAGCGGCTGTCTACCATATTCGTGGCGGGGCACCGTGGCATGGTTGGTTCGGCGATTTGCCGTCGCTTGGCTCTTGAGAATGGTATGCGGGTGATTACGCGAGATCGTGCCCAATTGGATTTGGAAGATGCGGCTCGTGTGATGTCATTCTTCGAGTCGGAGAGACCGGATGCAGTCATTTTTGCCGCGGCGCGAGTTGGTGGCATCCATGCCAATCGCACCTTCCCAGTCGAATTCTTGGTTGAGAACTTGAATGCGCAGCTAGCAACGATCAATGCGGCTTTCAATGCAGGTGTTCGACGATTTCTATTTCTGGGCAGCACCTGCATCTATCCGCGCATGGCGAAGCAACCCATCACCGAAGATCAGCTGTTGGTCAGCCCATTGGAACCAACCAATGAGGCCTATGCTCTGGCTAAGATTTGCGGCTTGAAGTTGTGCCAGTACTACCGTCAGCAACATGGTGTTATT
Organism: Planctomycetales bacterium; assembly: GCA_020426625.1. Lineage (GTDB taxonomy): Bacteria > Planctomycetota > Planctomycetia > Pirellulales > Pirellulaceae > Aureliella. Next base: position 3,384 of record JAGQPR010000535.1, on the reverse strand, counting down.
TATCACTCGGCAATGCCAACGAATTTGTATGGCCCGGGTGACAACTATCATCCCGAACACAGTCACGTGTTGCCAGCCTTGATCCGGAGAATTCATGAAGCTAAGGAATCTGGTGCTGAACAGGTGACGATCTGGGGATCGGGCACGCCGCGGAGAGAATTCCTGTACGTTGATGATTTGGCGGATGCACTAATTCACTTGCTAAAGTTGGAATCGCCTCCCGATTGGGTCAATGTCGGCAGCGGCGTAGACCAGAGCATCTTGGATACCGCAACCATGATTGCCCGCGTCATTGGATTTACTGGCAAAATCGCAACAGACCCATCCATGCCTGATGGCACTCCTCGCAAACTAACCAGCATCGATCTGTTGAAGTCGACGGGATGGCAGCCGCAGGTTAGCTTGGAACAGGGGCTCCAATGGACCTATGAGGACTACAAACGCCGCAAAGCCGATGGCACGTTGCGTTCCGTGTAGAACTGCGTGTACGCGCATCAGGTATTGCAACCAAATCTCACGCCTAATCCCAGAGCGAGTCTGGTGGGCATTTAGGTTGTTTTTCCTCAGCTCTCCTTTCGCTGGTTGTGCGTCGCGATCAGCTTGTTAATATGCCTTGGGACATGTCAGGCCGAAGATGTCGCGGACAGCACTGATAACCGGTATCACCGGACAAGATGGCTCCTATCTGGCGGAGTTGCTGATCGGCAAAGGATATCTGGTGCATGGACTTGTAAGGAGATGCAGCACATTCAGCACCAGCCGGATCGATCATTTGTACCGTGATTCGCACGAGGAACATGGGCGACTGTATTTGCACTTTGGAGATATGACCGACGGCCAAGCGCTAACGAATTTGGTGCTGCAAATACAGCCAGATGAAATCTACAATTTGGCGGCGCAAAGTCATGTGCGAGTTTCCTTTGAGCAACCAGTCTACACAGTAATGTGTGACGCCGTCGGTGCACTCCATATTTTGGAAGCCGCTCGTCTATTGAATGAATCCAAGCCAGTGCGATTCTATCAGGCTTCATCGTCGGAGATGTTCGGCGACGCGATTGAAACGCCACAGACTGAGTCGACACCCTTCAATCCACAATCGCCCTACGCATGCGCCAAAGCTTACGCGCACTTCCAAACGGTCAACTATCGCCGTAGCTACCAATTGTTTGCTTGTAGTGGGATACTGTTCAATCATGAATCGCCGCGGCGCGGTGAGACGTTCGTCACAAGAAAGATTACGCGTGCTGCCACCAGAATCAAAATGGGCTTGCAGCAAAGGCTTTACTTGGGAAACCTCGAGGCTCGTCGCGATTGGGGATACGCTCAGGACTATGTGGACGCCATGTGGAGGATGCTTCAGCAGGAGAGTGCCGACGACTATGTAATTGCCACGGGTACATCTTACAGCGTTCGCGAATTCCTGGAGATAGCATTCGGCCTACTGGACCTGCGTTGGCAGGACTACGTCGAGATCGATCCAAAGTACAAGCGACCATCGGAGGTCAACTCACTGTTGGGAGACGCCTCAAAGGCCAGGCAAGCACTTGGCTGGCAGGCTTCGACGGGAGTCAATGAATTGGTCAAAATCATGATCGACCATGACCTCGAATTGGCCAAACAAGAGAAACAGCTTGAGAGCTCCCGGGCAAACGCCAAGTTGCCAACCTGAGTTCCAACTTAACCATCAGAAGTCCAAGACTATGAAAATCTGTTGCATCGGCGCAGGATATGTCGGCGGCCCGACTATGGCGATGATCGCCAAGCAATGTCCGGATATTCCCGTGCATGTTGTAGATCTGAATCAGGCTCGAATTGATGCATGGAATTCAGATGTCCTACCAATTTACGAACCAGGACTGGATGAGGTCGTTAACGAAGCGCGTGGTCGCAATTTGACTTTCTCGACACGGGTCGACGAAGCGATTGCCGATTCAGACATGATCTTCATTTCCGTTAATACGCCGACGAAGACTTTCGGGATAGGCTCCGGTCGGGCTGCCAATTTAGAATACGTCGAAAAATGCGCTCGGCAGATAGCCTCGGTTTCACGTGGGCACAAGATTGTTGTAGAAAAATCGACATTACCTGTGCGAACTGCTGAGGCTGTCAAACGCATTTTGTTCAGCGTCAGTACCGGCGCTACATTTGACGTATTGAGCAATCCTGAATTCCTGGCCGAGGGGACGGCGATCGAAGACTTGCTGCGACCGGATCGCGTCTTGATCGGGGGGGAATCGGAGCAGGCAATCAGCTCTTTGGCTGGTGTCTACGAACGTTGGGTTCCTCGAAACCGCATCCTGACAACCAATCTCTGGAGTAGCGAGTTGTCAAAGCTGACGGCAAATGCTTTCCTGGCTCAACGTGTATCGTCGATTAACGCTATTAGTGCCCTCTGCGAAGCGACGGGGGCTGACGTCGACGAAGTGGCGCGGGCCATTGGTACTGATTCGAGAATAGGTCCAAAATTCCTGAAGGCGTCTGTGGGATTCGGTGGCAGCTGTTTCCAGAAGGATATCCTGAATCTGGTTTATCTCTGCGAACATTTCGGCTTACAAGAAGTGGCAGCCTATTGGGAACAGGTTGTAACGATGAATGATTACCAGAAACGCCGATTTGCCGAAAGCATTGTCAGGACTTTGTTCAGTACGGTTTCCGACAAACGAATCGCCATTTGGGGCTGGGCCTTTAAGAAAGATACCAACGATTCTCGCGAATCAGCGGCTATCTATGTCTGCCGGGATCTACTTCGCGAACGTGCCCGGCTGCATATCTACGATCCGCAAGTGCAAAAAGAACAAATTCTGGCCGACTTGGAATTAGCCATGAGTGCTGATACGGGAGTGGTTTCTCAAGCAGATCGGCAATTGTTAGAGAACAATGTTTCGGTTGAGAAAGACTGTTACGCAACTGCCAACGAAGCACATGCAGTCGTTGTGTTGACCGAATGGGACGAGTTCAAGACCGTAGATTATGCGAAAATCTACACCAGTATGCTCAAGCCAGCTTTTCTCTTCGACGGCAGAAACATCCTAGATCGACGGGCGCTACCCAAGTTAGGGTTTGAATTCCACGCTATTGGCATGAGCTAGTCGGTGCGTCTGTGGTTTGACGGATTTGTCGTTCCGCAGTGAACCTTTTTGTTACGCTCGACGCACAACCGCTGCCTTCGGAATAACCGTCAGAAAAGGCAAATTCCCGAGAGCTTTTGGGTTTGTTGTACTTGCTTGCATTGACGGATTTTGCGCTGACTTGCGTTCCGTCCTATTCTTAAATGCGATGAAGCAGCTTGTCGAAGTTTCCGCTAGCTAGTGTCAAGAATTGGAAATTCAGTTCCACGTAATCCTTCCGCAAAATTAGCTGCTGTGCGCTAGCACGCGGTTTTTG
>JAGQPR010000534.1 GCA_020426625.1 Planctomycetales bacterium | reverse complement strand
AATGCAAGTCGTTGTAAGAACTTCGCAAAATTTGTCCGCGTACCCTCCATAGTCTCGCAAGAGTTGTTCTGATTGTGCTTTTTCAACGTGTAAACATCGAATCGATCGGTTTCACTCTCCCGCCAGAGGTCTATGCCAGTAGCGATATTGAAGAGCTGCTGAAGCCGGCCTATCAACGACTGCGTTTGCCTGCAGGGCGACTGGAGCTGATGAGCGGAATTCGTGAACGGAGGTTCTGGCCTCGCGGAACATCAATCAGTCACCCCAGCCTGCGAAGTGCGCAGTTGGCCCTGGAAGGTTCTTCAATCAGTCCAGATGAAATTGGTTGTTTGATTCACGCCAGCGTATGCCGGGATTACCTCGAACCGGCAACCGCTTGCAGTGTACATGCTGGCCTGGGATTGAGCGCGGATTGCTGGGTCTACGACTTATCGAATGCGTGCCTGGGACTACTGAGCGGCATGGTGCAGATTGCCACCCTGATCGAGTTGGGTGCGATTCGCGCAGGAGTCGTTGTCGGAACCGAAAGCAGCCGAAATCTCGTCGAATCTACGGTTAACACGCTCAATCAAGATCTGAGTTTGACGCGTCAGTCGATCAAGCCATCGTTCGCATCGCTAACAATTGGCTCGGGCAGCTGTGCGATTGTTTTGGCTGACAGAGAGTTAAGCCAAACAGACAATCGACTACACGCCTGCGTTGCGCGGGCAGAGTGCCAACATCACCAGCTGTGCCAGAGCGATACCGATCAAGCTGGCAGTCAAATGCAGCCTCTAATGCAGACCGATTCCGAACAGCTGCTGCACGCGGGTGTGGGCGTCGGCAATCGGACGTTTCAACAGTTGCTGTCGGTATGTAAGGTTCCGCAACCGTTTGATGCAACAGTTTGTCATCAGGTAGGCGCCGCGCACCGAAAAATGATGCTTGAATCATTAGGTCTGCCAACAGAAACTGATTTTTCCACTTTTGCCTGGCTCGGCAATACGGGGTCCGTGGCTTTGCCTATGGCATTGGCATTGGGGCTGAGAACCGGTTTCTTTCAGCATCGCAAAAGAGTTGCCTTGTTGGGGATTGGCTCCGGTATCAACTCGGTGATGATGGATACCGAGTGGGCCTCTGCCCCCGTGTACGGTGAGCTAGATGAAAATGCGATTACCAATCTGCAGCCTGTAGCAGCTCAGGACGCGGAGCGAGCGTTGTAGCCGCTTTAATCGGCATCTGGCCCGCCTGGTGTTGCGCACCGATCGCAAGCGACCATCCGCCAACAACGATGAATGCGTCGATTGCGAAAATCTTCAGGCACCGAACGGTTGGAAATCTCGTGAACTTCAAACCCATCGATCTCATCGGTAGCAAACTTGAATCGTCGAAAGTTCGTCGAGAAATAGACGATTGCTCCCGCTGGCATTACGTCTCGCAGTCGGTTTAACAGCAGGCTATGTTGCTTCTGCACGTCCCAATCCTGGTCAGTGCGTTTGCTATTGGAATACGTTGGTGGATCCACAACCGCCAAATCGAATTGCTCCCCTCTCTTGGCAGCTTCGGCGAGAAACTCGAGAGTATCCGACGACACAAAGCGATGCTGCGAACCACCAAGTTGATTCGCTTCGAAATTCTGCTGAGCCCATTGCAGGTAGTTCTTGGACAAATCGACGCTGGTGGTAGTGATCGCACCTCCAGCGGCAGCGTAAACGGAAAACGATCCGGTATAAGCAAATAGATTGAGGAAGCGTTTGCCCTCCGCTTCCTCGCGGACCCATCCACGCGTATTGCGGTGGTCCAGAAAAAGTCCCGTATCGACGTAATCCTGCAGGTTCACCAGAAAACGTAGACCAGATTCGCGAACTGGAATCAGCTGCCCTGAAGCCCCCACCTTGCGGTACTGTTTGAGCTCACCACTTTTGAACCTCTGCTTGACATATGTATTGCAAAGTTGGACGTCGAGCGTCGTTGCAGCTGTTTGTTGCATTAACTGGAGCCAAGCCGCATGGCGGTCTGCATCACGTGTGTGAGGACGCTCGAATTCCGTGATGTGAAGATAGTCTTCATAGCGGTCAACGACCAACGGTATTTCTGGGATATCCTTCTCATACAGGCGGTAGCAGGTAATGCCGCGTTTGGTAGGCCATCGTCGCAAGTGCCTTGAGAGCTTCCGCAGACGATTGCCGAACAACTCAGCTTGTTCGTGATCTTTCGTTTCAAGGTGCCCTAAAGACTGAGCGTTCTCGACGGCGTTCTTGTCGCCAGTTGTGCGCTGGTTGGTCGATCTTTCCACTCACTATTCTCCGAAATCCTGTTCTTGCATAAGATCCACGCAAATTCGACTGAGCCGCGTTGAAACGGGTTATGCCATCCGCCTGCGTTGCGTGTCCTGCTTGGGAGGCGACAAATCATTGCTTATATTCGTCAACCCCACCCTCCCACCGCAAAATGTCAAGAGGGAGGCGGGCATAATGCGACCGGGGAGGTCCCCTCTCCACTCGCCGACCCGCTTCGCGTGTGCCCACACGGAACTCTACCCAAGGCCCCAAGGAGAGTTGGTAGATCCATACTTTGACTAATTTCGTCCTAAGCAGGACAATCCATTGCGCTAAGCGGCCCGTCGCGAGTGCGCTGCCTGCTGCTGGAGCATCGCCAAATCGTGCAGCACCATTCGCTCTGCCAATTGAGGCAGCGTAATGCTTGGACGCCAATCCAGCAATGCTTGCGCCTTCGCATTGTCAGCGGCTAGGGCAGCAGTATCCGATTGTCGAAGAAAGGTCGCTCGCGAGACAACGTGTCGCTTCCAGTCGATGCCCGCTGCCGAAAATGCGTATTCAGCAAATTCAGCGATTGAGTATAGCTGGCCCGTTCCCAACACAAAGTCCTGTGGCTGATCCAACTGCAACATGCGCCACATTCCATCAACAAAGTCCGGCGCATACCCCCAGTCACGTCGCGCCGACAAGTCACCCAACTCCAGTCGATCGTCCAGACCTAGCGCAATACGGGCTGCTCCAAAAGAGATTTTGCGGGTGACAAATTCTACCGGACGACGAGGCGATTCATGGTTGAAGAGGATTGCATTGGCAACAAACATCTGGTGTTGCTCGCGATAAACTCGCCCGAAATGCCGCGAAGCCGCCTTGTTGATGCCATACGGTGTAACGGGTTGCATGGGAGTTTCTTCGGAGGCCAAGGAGTGTCGGGCCGCGCCAAACACCTCACGCGAACAGGCATTTAGGAATCTGGCCTCAGGCACAGTCGTACGCACCGCCTCGAGTATGCGAACGGTCAAAGCTAGATTCGATTCGATGTTCCCAACCGGATCCGACCAACCGTTTGGAACAAAGCTGTCTGCGGCTAGGTGGTAGAACTCCTGTGGCTGCACTTCTCCCATCAACTGCTTCCATCGTTGAGCATCATCCAATGGAAAACGATGAAGTTCGATCTGGTCGAGCAGCTGCCGCGAGAGTCGCCTATCGCCCGAGCTTGTGCGAGCAACGCCGTGTACACGATACCCCTTAGCTAGCAGCATTTCAGCCAGATACGATCCGTCCTGTCCGGTTATTCCAGTAACGATCGCAGTACGCATAAGTTCTCAATTCCTGGTAGGTACGCGCAGCCAATCGTAGCGCCATGTTCAGCACTTATAGCCGTTTTAGGCATCCAGCCGAAGACTAATTCGGCCATTCCGCGGCAGAGAGCGGCATGTGCTTTCGTGGCGAGCACCGCCAAGAAATTGCTAGCTAATGCGGCAGTCTAGGTTTCAACCAGGCATAACCGAACATGCCGACTACCGCTCCTACCAAAGTAAAGCCTGCCATCCAGTCCCCGGCGCCAATCTGCGCGTAAATAGGACCTGGGCAGGCGCCGGTGATCGCCCAACCAGCGCCGAACATCATGCCCCCGATCACAACACCTTTATGAAACGGCTTGGGTTCATAACGAATAGGCTTGCCCGATAGCGACTTAACACCCGCCGCCTTAATAGCTAGCATTGAAACCATAGCCACAACAATAGCTGTGCCAATGATTAGGTACATGCGAGCTTCGCGGAACAAGAACATTTGATGAATGCGTTCCCAGCTGGCAACTTCTGTCTTGTTTAGCAATACCCCGAAATAAACTCCTATCGCCAAAACGATTGCCAGACCCGGTAACGGGTTGTCGGTCTTTTTCTGTGGAGCCGTATTCTGGTCTCGGTCGTTCATGGTATTCCATCAAAAAAGCAAGTGTCCGAATCCCCACGTCACTGTGAGCCCGCCAACGAAAAAGAAAATAGTTGCCACTAAGCTCGGCAAATTCAAGTTCGAGATGCCGGTTAGCGAATGGCCGGAAGTACATCCACCAGCGTAGCGAGTTCCGAAGCCAACCAAAAAACCACCGAGCAGCAATTGAATTGCACCAGCTACTGAAGAGAATTCAGGTGGCAGCAAGCTGATCGGCTCGTTTGAAAGCAAACGACTAGCGACCATACCACCAAGCACTATGCCCAGAACGAATACTAGCGTCCACAAATTGCTGCGGCGGTCAAACTTCCTTAGATACTCAAGTTTGCTGTTCGGCGCACAAAGCGCGCCGATTTCCTGTAGGCTGGTCGAAATACCAAATGCCTTTCCAGCCAGTATGTAAAGCAGCGGTACGGTTAAACCGATCAAGATTCCGGAAATCCACCATGGCCAAGGCTGTGCCATAACATCCAACATTCCAACACCCTAGTGGTTTGGGACAGCTAAAAATTAGGATTGGTCTGTAGTGGGATTCGCCAGAATTCCCCGATTGCGAGGAATTCTGGCGAATCCCACTTCATCCAACATTCCAACACCCCTAGTCCACTTTTTTATATGGCTCAAACGAATACCGCACTGCGATCGTCAGACAGCTTGCGCGGCGAGAAAAGGGTATTTCATTCGCCTCGCTGGCCCATCTGTGTCAGTGTTGCGAGACGTCAACGTGTTCGCGATCAGGATCTGAATTCTCGTTCGAAGGTTTATTAGTGGCAGCGTGCGGATC
>JAGQPR010000533.1 GCA_020426625.1 Planctomycetales bacterium | reverse complement strand
AATTCCTCTCAATCGGGGAATTCTGGCGAATCCCACTACGGACCAATCCTAATTTTTAGCTGTCCCAAACCACTAGCGTGCGGTTCCGTCAAAAACCGCGTGCTAGCGCACAGCGGCTAATTTTGCGGAAGGATTACGCGGAACTGAATTTCCAATTCTTGATACTAGCACGACCTCACCGATATGAACTACTAGCGAAGCCTAAACTGCGCTAGGATCGGAAAGTGGTCGCTCAAATCAAGCTCGGCCACTGGCATTGTCAAGCGATTGTCCCAGTGTTCTTGCCCGTCGCGATGGCCTCGAACGATTGGCTGCACCAACACCTCAATTCGCTCGAAACACCAATCTTGGCCTGGGCCATCTTCCATGAGGCTCGGGCTGACAAATACGCGGTCGAATTGCTTGTCGAGCACCAAGTGCGTTTGCATGGTTGGGTCTTCCAGATGCGTCAGTAAGTCGACCATTTGGGGTTTGCCTGCGGCGCCTACCATCTCTGCAGCATCGCCCTCTAGAGTTCCAGCCAGGTGTTCGCAGTTGAAGTCTCCCAGGACAATCACATCTTCGCCATTGTGGAGCTGAGGCTCGATCCAACGTCTGGCCAGCTTCGCCTGCTTGACTCTCAAATCTTCGGCTTCTGCGCGCGCTCTCAGGTGCAGGGTAAGCACCGTCAATTTGCTTGACGGCTGCTTCCATTGGAATTCCCCGAAAAGATGTTTCGACAAGTTGTAGTAATCACGACTGTTGAACATCGCGTTGGTTTGCTCCTGCCGACGATACGAAATCAACCCATCGCGAAATAGAATTCCCACATCTTGCTCCGTTGCACTATCGCGACCGGTGATAAACGCAAAACGATACGTCAGCTTGTGTTGTCCCTTGAGCTCACTACACAGTTCCGCCAAAGTGCGCTCGCTCTCAATTTCTTGGAGAGCAACAATCTGTGGGCCAGCATCTGCGATCACTTTGGCCACTCCGTTCACCTTGTTGCGCCAATATTCCTTAGAGGGCGCTGCCTGCTCTTTGGCCAAGTCGCTGGAATTATCCCCCAGATAGTTGTCGAACATCCATTCGACATTCCAACTCATGATCGAAAGCACTTTCGGCGCATCATCAAACGGCTGGGCCATCGCCACCTGCTGCAACGCAACCGCGCACACACCTATAGCCAGAGCAGAGTGCCATGCGTCATTGATTTTCCGAGAGAGCGTTAACATCTGCCTGCCAGTCCTAAATGGGAGCCAACGAATCATTTTCTCTAGGGCGAGTGAGAAGCATCAGTTTTATAGCGTGTCGCTTGCGCCAACGTTGGCGATAATACGGTGAAAATGCAATTTGACTTCCTGGGCAACGACGCGGCGGACACCTTCCACTAGGCATTGCGGTTCGTTTTCTTCCTGCCCACGCAGGATAATCTCATCGAGCTTCGTGCCGGGAGTTACCGAAAACGTTTGTTGATTAATCGTTTGATTGCCCGCATCCAACTCGGGAACAATGAAATGACAGGTAGCCCCGAAAGTCAGCATACGGGCGGCAAAAGCATCGTGGTAGGGGCGGAATCCCGGAAATCCAGGAAGTAGTCCGTGGTGCAAGTTGATGATACGGCCGCCCGCGAATTTCCAGCATGTGTCTGGCGGCAATATTCGCATGTATCTAGCCAAGACGACATAGTCGATTTCGTATTCGTCCAGCAGTTCGACCAGTCGTTGTTCGTCCGCTGAACCATCGGGCTTACCGATATTGTGCCAAGGAACTTTGAATTCCTCCGCCAGTGAAGCGCATTTGCGTCGATTTCCCAGCATCAAGCTGGCCTCGGCATTGATGGTGCCGTCGGCGACGGCTTTTAGTACGGCGCGAGGGGTGCTCTCCTGGTAGGTCGTGCAAATCGCCAATCGAGCTTTGCGGTTAGGTGGTGTCGGTGTCCAAACGCGGACAGAGAGATGCGTACGCTCCCCAATCGCCTTCATAGCACTGCGTATCGATTCCCATCTCGATGCATCGATAATCAGGCGACACATCATGGCGAAAACTGCCGCTTCGTCATGATCGTACATTTGGATTTCGGTGATATTGGCTCCTTGCCCGGTGATTTCGTGAATGATTGGATCGGCCAACCCCACGTTGTCAGGCCCGACAGCAGTAACTACGATTTCCATTCAGAACCCTTTATTATGGCTCGCTTCGCCCAGTGTAGGCCGCAGGCAGTCAAACTTTGCTGCGCAGGCCTCAATTCCATCAGCGGAGAATACTTCAGCATGGTTGCACCGAGAATGTTACGAGAAAATCTACCTAAGGGTGCCTGTTTGTGCGACTACTGCAATGCCAAATGCTGCCGGTATTTTGCTTTGCCAATCGATAAACCCACCACCGCGAAGGACTTGGACTTCATGCGGTGGTTTTTATTGCATGATAAGGCCAGCGTATTTGTCGAAGACGATAGTTGGTACCTCTTAGTCCACACGGTTTGCAAACACTTGCAACCGGACAATCGTTGTGGCATCTATGAAACGCGACCCGCGATTTGCCGCGACTATTCGACAGACAACTGCGAGTACGACGAAGATTCGACCTATGAGATGTACTTCGAAACGGCTGAGCAAGTAGCGGAATACATGGAGGCCACCGTAATGCAAGATGACCTCAGCCAGATCCGGTCGCCTGAACCTCCACTGCTGCAAGTTGTCACAGTGTAAGCGTCTTGAATTCCCATCGCCGAATCACTCACCCCCAAATTCAACGTGACCAAGCTTATCCAGCCCCGCACGCTCAAAGGCTTCCGTGATTTTCTGCCCGAGAGCATGATGCCGCGCGAGCGAATCATGGAAACGGCGAGAACGGTTTATCGCCGCTATGGCTACAGCCCGATCGACACGCCCGCTCTGGAGTATCTGGAGATCCTGACTGGCAAGGGCAGTGAGGAGACAGATCGCCAACTGTACCGTTTTGAAGATCATGGTGGTCGCCAAGTTGGCATGCGTTTCGACTTGACGGTTCCCTTGGCGCGTTTCGCAGCTCAACACATCGGTAGCTTGGGCGTTCCATTCAAACGATACCACATCGCGCCAGTGTGGCGTGGCGAAAACACGCAAGCGGGCCGGTACCGTGAATTCTACCAATGCGATTTTGATTCAATCGGTACCGATAGTGTGGTGGCCGATATCGAGACTGCCCTGGTCATCCATGATCTCCTGCGTGAAATCGGAATCCAACGATTCACCATCAAGATCAACAATCGCCAGATTCTGTCCGGCCTGCTGGAAAAACTGGAATTGTCGCAACTCACCGTGCCGGTGCTGCGAGCGTTGGACAAGCTGGACAAGATTGGGAAAGCAGCTGTAGCTGAGGAAATGCAGGCTACCGCTGGCCTGACCAACGAGCAAGCCAATCAGGTGCTCAAGCTGGCAGATATTGCTGGCAGCATGTCCGATGTATTAGATTGTATCAGCGAGTTAGTCCGCGGTAGCCCACTGGGAGAGCAGGGCGCCGATAGGTTACGGCAGATCGTGAACGCGCTGCGCACTTCGGGGATTTCCGAAGAGTGCTATCGCATTGACGTATCCGTCGCACGAGGCCTAGACTACTACACGGGAGTCATCTTCGAAACGCTGCTCGACGATTTGCCCTCGATCGGTAGTATTTGTTCGGGTGGCCGCTACGACAATTTGGCCGAGCTCTATACGAAACAGCACTTACCTGGAATCGGAGCTTCGCTGGGACTAGATCGATTGCTGGCGGCCATGGAGACGCTCAAGCTGATCGCACCGACCCGCACGCCTGCCCCCGTGCTCGTGGCGTTTTTTGACAAGGAGCGTTTGGCGGACTATCTCGCTTTGGCGCGCGTGATTCGCTCTGCTGGAATCGGTGCCGAACTATTCCCTGAACCTAAAAAGCTGGGACAACAGCTCAAATATGCTGATGCTCGTGGTTTTCAAGTGGCGGTGATCGCTGGCAGTCAAGAGTTGGATAATGGAACGTGCCAAGTGAAAGACTTAGCCAACAAGTCGAGTGTCGAAGTGGCATGGCGCGAGCATGCGGACGGCTTTCTACAAGCTATCCGAAACGTGCTGGCGAACGGATAGGCAACATAAGCATCCAAGCAGAAGTTGTTCTGCATGGTTTGCCGTTTTGGAGTTAGCCACTGTTGTCCAAGTATAAGAAAACTTGTTCGGGGTGCTTAGCTCGACGCAAATTGCCAGAGTGAGCAGGAAAGTGGGATCGCATGTCGGCAAAGTTTGTTCCGGCAACCGGCTGGGGCCGATTGCTGGCCTGGTATGATCCTGCCGTTGCGATCTTAACCAGGGAACGTAGCTGCAAGCGACACTTGCTGGAGAGTGCCCAACTGCAGCCCAACATGCGAGTTTTGGACGTAGGCTGCGGGACCGGCACTTTGGCGCTGGCGGCGTTGACCCAACATCCAGAGGTGACCGTCGAAGCACTTGATATCGACTCAAGGGTGTTAGACCAAGCCAAGCGCAAACCTGGGTCTACAGCCGTCGCGTGGGTCCAAGGGAATGCCTCGTGTCTGCCTCACCCTTCGGATAGTTTCGATCGCGTGTTTTGCTCATTATTGTTTCACCATCTCACCCCAGAAGAGAAACAACATGCAGCATGTGAAATGCGCCGTGTGCTTACACCAAGCGGTCGCTTGCTGTTCGCAGATTATGGTCTCCCGGAAAGTGTTTTTGCCAAGCTGCGATTTCTAACGGTGCGGGCCTTAGACGGCTGGCAACGCACACGATGCAATGTGATCGGTAGGATCCCCGACGTTCTACAAGCCGCTGGCTTTGGTGACGTCCAGCAAACGCTGGTACTATCTACACTCTTGGGGACACTTCGGTGTTATGTCGCCCAGGCCACTCAGACGCAAAAGGTAGTAAGTGAGTAAACAGCGCGAGTCAAGGCTGACTTCTGTCGGCCCGTTCGGGCCTTGGCGATGCAGACAGACTTGCACCGTGGCCTGCCGCCACGGCAGAGATTGTGCGGGGCCTTAGCTTAGGAACTGAGGAAAAATAACTTGGGTGTTTACTGTGA
>JAGQPR010000532.1 GCA_020426625.1 Planctomycetales bacterium | reverse complement strand
CGTCCGCGACAAAACACTTCCACGTTTGAACGATCAATTCCTTCCACAGTAAACACCCAAGTATTTTTCCTCTGTTCCGTAGTATCCTTATGCGTACGTCGCCTTCTCCCAGATTCCTTGGCAGAATATCAGTTCGAGCTTACGAGATGATCAGTGCTATTTGACTCCACGAGCCATGCTCGAACGTCGTCAGCAGCGATCTTCGAAGAGCATGATCGCAAGCTTTCAGAAACTCACCAGCGGCGCGCGCTGGCCCAAGTTGCAGTCAAAGCGAAGACTAGCCCGGATTGGCCACTGCGTTCTGACGCGAACTAAGTTGCTGTACTTACGCTGAACCAGTACGACAGCCAGATTGACTGTCTACGTCCACGGGAACCGTTTACAATAGTGCGACAAGCTAGTCATTCAGGCTCGCTTTTTCGGTTTCGCATTACGGTCAGTCGAGCGGCACGCAAATGAAATCGCCTGCGAAATATGGCAACCACAAACTCATGGTCGTCGCCTGTCTGGCCCTCTCCTTAGTTATCGCCAGCTATGCTGAGGGCCAGCGCTTTGGAGGCCAAGGCTACGGTGGGCAGGGATTTGGCGGCTCGCGCCGCTCGGATCCGACCGTTTTCGATCGCAACGAATTCCCCATGTGGGAAATCAAGAAACCCTATGCGAAAGACGTGTTTACGTTCGTCCGTATAAAGACTCAGCCAAGCTGGAATCGCAGCTCGAACCGCAATTGGACGGCAGATTATCCCGACGCTGATTTCTATTTTTCGTGGCGTTTGCATCAATTGACTTCACTGCAAGTGAATCCTGATCCAATCACACTGGAGCTGACCGACCCGCAACTGAATGATTTTCCTTTTGTCTTTCTGGCGGCGCCCCAATCGGTTGACTTTTCAGCAGCAGAAGTAACGGCACTGAGAGAGTACTTGCTCAACGGTGGCTTCATGATGTGTGACGAATTCTTTGGTACTATCCAATGGGATCTGTTCCACCACCAACTAAAACGCGTGTTCCCCGAATTTGAACCCGTCGAGCTCAATCTGTCACACGAAATCTTTCACATGGTGTACGACTTGGACTTTATTCCGCAGGTACCTGCCATTCATTTTTGGCAGCGTTTGGGGATCACCTACCATCCGGTCGCAGGAACAGAGGTCGACAACAAGCCTCACTTCTTTGGATTACACGACGCAGCTGGCCGTATGATGGTCTTGATTTGTCATAACAACGACATACAGGATGGGTGGGAGCGCGAAGGGGAAGACAAAGAGTTTTTTACGCAATTCAGCGTCAGACAATCCTATCCCATGGGAATCAATATCGTGACCTACGCGTTGACGCACTAGTATTGAGCCTCAAAAACCGACCATCCACTAACTTACGTTCGTGCGACGGATAGTAAAACGAACGTTCATGGGCCCCCTATTGCAAGATGTGCGATTAGAGAGCGCAGGCCGCCTTCTAGAATCACGTTACGAAAGACTGATACCGAACATCGTGTCTGACATAGTTATTGCCACACTGAACGCACGTTATAGCCACAGCTCGTTTGGCTTGCGTTATCTATTGGCGAACCTCGGTGAATTGCAATCGCGGACGGCGCTCTTGGAATTCGTTATTGGTGACAACACGATCGATGTGCTGACCGAGATACTCAGCTTGAGCCCCAGGATCGTCGGTTTTGGTGTCTACATCTGGAACGTCGAACCCTTGACTAGAATTGTCGCTGACATCAAACGAGCGCGGCCGGATATCACCGTGGTATTGGGAGGGCCAGAAGTAAGTTATGAAACCAAAGGTCAGACGATCGTTGAACACGCGGATTACGTAATTACAGGCGAAGCCGATGTCAAATTTGCCGAGCTTTGCAAACAAATACTGTCGCAACAGTACCCTGACCAGAAACTGATTCAGGCAACACCGCCACAATTCCACCAGTTGCAATTGCCATATGAACTTTATACTGACGAAGACATCGCGCACCGAGTGGTCTACGTCGAAGCGTCGCGCGGTTGCCCATTTACTTGCGAATTCTGCCTCTCTGCATTGGATATCCCGGTTCGCCAGGTGGATATCGATTCCTTTCTGTCTGCTTTAGAACAGCTGATGGAACGTGGCGCCAAGCAATTCAAGTTTGTTGACCGAACATTCAACTTGAATATTCGCACCAGCCAACGCATTCTTCAGTTTTTCTTAGATCGACTGCAACCGGGTTTGTTCCTGCATTTTGAGATGATACCCGATCGTTTGCCCGACGCGCTGCGAGAGCTGATCGCTCAGTTCCCGCCTGGTGTCCTGCAGTTTGAGATCGGCGTGCAAACTTTTTCGGAAAACGTGGGGCACTTGATCAGCCGCAGGCAGAACAACGATAAACTGACAGAGAATTTTCGTTTCCTACGCGAGCATACGGGAGTACACATACACGCAGACTTGATAATTGGCCTGCCAGGCGAAACCTGGGACAGCTTTGCCGCTGGCTTTGACCGATTGTTGGCACTGCGTCCCCAGGAAATCCAGCTGGGTATACTCAAGCGGTTGAGGGGCACGCCAATAATTAGCAGGGATCAGGAGTGGGAAATGGTGTACAGCCAGAATCCACCATACGAAGTGTTGTCCACTCGCTTGTTGTCCTTCGATCAACTGGCCGTGCTGCGGCGTGTGGCTCGCTTCTGGGATTTGATCGGCAATAGCGGAAATTTTGTTGACACACTTGCCCTTCTATTTGCCGATCAGCGATCGGCGTTTGTACAATTCTTGCATCTTACTGAGTGGCTCTTTGAGAAAGTGCGGCGCATGCATGGCATCTCGCTATTGCGATTGATGGAGCTGGTATTTGAGTTCGCCACTAGCATTCGACATTTGGACGAACAACTAGTGGTACAGGCAATTTGGAAAGATTACATGCGTGCGGGACGCCGCGACATTCCACCCTTCTTGCAACGATTCAACTTGGAACAGCCTGGACGCAAAACAACGGCAGCTCAACTGCCCGGTCGCCAGAAACGTCATTTGGACCCAACGCGTCTGCACAACTGACTGAAAACGTGTCAGACCCGACGAGTAGATAGATTGAGTTCTAAGCTTTGTCTCAATACGTCGACTTGGTACCATCTGCCGGATGGCAACTGGTGACAATCGTGCTCCAGCCAAATCATGTGATTCCGATTGGCAGCTACTTTCTGGACGAGGCCTAGTTTGCTCGCCCAAAGGCCACTTTGACTCTAATTGTTTCCAGATTCATGCCGAGCGCGTGCTAGAGTCTCCTTGGCTGCGGTATCTTGCTTGTGAGATAGATTCTCCACAGCAAGAGGTATGGCTTCCGCGTACCGCTCAGCATCGCACAAAAGATTGGCCAGCGTCTCTAGCGCGTAGGATTCGCCAGCATCGGTCGCTCGCCGACAAAGTGTTTCTGCGACTTTGAAGTGTTCCGCCGATGTGGTCGCATCTTGTTGACGAGTCGCGAGCACATAGATGCGTCGATGCAGTTCAGGGTCTTTTCGCAGCTGAGTCAGCTTGGTGTAGATTTGCAAGGCTGCGTCGAATCGGTTTTCCAGCTCAGCAAGTTCTGCCAAATGAACCTGAACAAGCAGATCGTCCGGTGCGGTTTCGGCTGCTTTTTCTAGCAGAGGTCGAGCGCGCTTCAGATCCCCCGCGTCGAGCCAAACACCGCTAGCCATGACCAGGCTCCAAGTCGCAAGTTCAGTTGCAGATTTGTTCGTGGCTAAAATCGAAGCTTCCTGGAACAACTTGCTGGCCATTTCCAGATTCCCCCGGGATCGTTCCCACTGGGCGATAGACGTCGAAAGGTAGAAATCCGCGGAGTCGGAATCGCGCCTCGCGATCAGTCCCTCAACTTGATCGAATTTCCCCAATGCTAACAGAGCTTCAACTCGCATGGCCAACACTCGTGTATCCTTCGGCGCAGCCTCGGCGGCGCGTCGGCACCATTCCAACGCTTCCGTAAAATGATGAGAAAAGTTCGCTGTTTCTGCTAACCCAAACAGACTTTCGAAATTCGGTTGGGTATCGAGGGAGCGCTGAAGCGCGCTCCGTGCTGAAGCCACATGAGCGGGGTCGTAAGAAATGCGCGCCAGCTGAAGCCATCTGAAGCCATGCTCTTCCCAGGCTAGCCATAGTGGCATGGTTGTTGGGATGTTTTTCGAGTTGCTGCTGATAGAACTCAATGCGAGTTAAGGCCGGGCGGAAGGACTCAAAAACTTGGTCTTCCGCCAGGGCACTGGGACTCATCAACACGAAAATTAACAGTAAGTTGTACCGCATAGTTATCGCAAGAAAAGCTAATCGAAACTCTGGTGCGGCACCACAATGCCAGCTCGCTGTCTGTTTAAGGCCATGAGTCAAGGCGAAATTGGTTGAACGTTCTTTCGGGGTTCTTGGCACTTGCCTCGAACTTGACGACCAATCTTCTCTTGTCTCCGACAACCCTTGGTCGATTTCTAAGCGTCCAAGCAGAAGGTTTTCAGCCACACATGCTGCTTTACTGTTAGCCACGGTTGTGCGTGCGGACTGGAAATGATTTGAAGACGAGCGGGGGCGGCTCCCGCCAGAGTAACTCTTAGCCAGAGGCTCTGTATCGAGTTTTGCAGCGTTGATATAAGGCAATTACGCAGAAGTTCAACGTTGAAGCGTAAACAGAGAGGTAGTGAGGATGAAAGGTAGAGATTAGCGATCTCGCCCTGAATGGTATTGAGCTCCGAAATGTGGTTTCTTTTGGATCCTGCCCAAAGTTTGTGCATGCTGGAAGGCAACACCGAGCAACGCGTCATGGCAAGTGTTGTTTGGAGACCCGGAGTCCGAGGCCCATTCGCGCTACACATCACGTCTTCAAGGCAACCAGTGAGACCCAGAAGTTCTTGACCCAGTGTGAATACCAATCATGAAGGACTTGAGTATGCCCACCGAGCCGCAGAGGCGAGAAAGGCAAATGACTTTCTGGGAGTCGGATGGCCGAATAGTACCGCAGTATTCTGCTCAATCAGCGGAAGAATCAAAGCGGGGTAATGCCCGTGGAGGGAAGGCG
>JAGQPR010000531.1 GCA_020426625.1 Planctomycetales bacterium | reverse complement strand
TATCCACGCATTGTTGATAGTTGGGAATCAAGATTCGCGACTGCCCAACCGTGATTGTGGACTGGTTGTAGGACGTACGTGATTGTGGACTGGTTGTAGGACGTATAGGTGTAGGCCCAGAAAGTACGACGTCGGTTGGCTGTGATCGTGTGGTATTCTCCCACCACGATTGTGTTCGATGTGCCGTCAGTGATCGAGCCCATCTTCGATGGAGTGAAAGCGACTGCAGCCCGCGATTGACGATCGAAATGGCGACCACCAATCGTGTACAACACGCCACGATATTGGCTGCCGAAAGGATAATCTTGGTTGGAGTCCATCCAGCCGATTCCTCGTGAACCTGCGCCACTGACGGCTCGATAGGAACCCGACGCATATTGCAGGTCATTGCCATTTCCGCTGGCGGGACGTTCCAGCGAACCCGTGTTGACATCCGATGGACAGGTGTAGAACGAGAGAAACTGTTGTGGCACGAAGTCGTTTGCTTCGCCATTGGCGGGATTGCCGTTGCCGGCAGCAATTCGGCCTGGGCTCTCATCGTTCCACAGGGCAAAATCGTACTGGTTGTAGAGATTTGTCTGCTCAAGGAATGGCAACAGGAACAGGGTCCAAGTTCCAGCACTGGGCGTCCCGCAACAATTGCCGGGAGTGACACCACCTGGCGGAAACGTCTTGTAGGCCGATTCATAGTTGTGCAATGACAGGCCAATCTGCTTCAGATTGTTTGAACACTGCATCCTCCGAGCGGCTTCTCGTGCCGCCTGCACAGCTGGCAACAGCAAGCCAACCAAGATACCAATGATGGCAATTACAACCAGCAGTTCCACGAGCGTAAATGCTCGACGTGAAAAAGTCTGACGCATGCGAACCTCCACATTTCCAAAATTGACGAGAACCAACGGAAAAAGGACTCAACAGAAGCTCCTGTGTGCCATTGGAAAGATTCCGAAAGGAATACATGAAGACAACTTCACAATGGCAAGTACATCGCTGCCAGTGGCTACCTTTACCCGCAGTGGCGGCGAGGTCGTCGTTAACATACCGTAATGGAAATCGCAAAGCCAGCTTCTTCGGGAGATTTTGATAACATTTCTGCAATGTGGCTATTTAGCTTGGATTTCGCCCACTTTCTTGGAAATCCACCAACACAGATCCGCCAATGCTGAAAAGTCCTTGATTTCCAAGTCCTGCGTTGGCTTTATGAATGGACGATGAGGCGTGCGAATTTTAGTTTAGAAGGGCCAGAGCCATGGAATTAGCAGCAGAGCCAGTGTTCCTACAAGTAGGCTCAAAGGCAATCCGGCACGCAGGTAGTCCAGCGGACGGTAGCCACCTGGTCCCATTACCATCAGATTGGTTTGGTATCCGATGGGCGAAACAAAACTGAGCGAGGAAGCCACTGTAATTGCCATAATGAAAGGCCGCGGACTGACATTCAGTTGATTGGCCAGTCCAATTGCGATCGAAACCATGATGACAGCAACGGCAACATTGCTGATCATCTCGGTAAAACAAACAGTGATAATAAACACTGCGATCAGTGCCATGTATTCATGGGTGCCCACTACGTCGAACAACAGCTCGGCAACCGCGTTGGCTGCCCCGCTGGCGGCAAAGCCGGTGCCTACGCCAATTGCCGCCCCAACCGTTAACAGCATAGGGATATCGATTGCGCGCCGCGCGTCTGAAACACTCAGGCACCCCGTGCCAAGAACGATGATCGCAGCCAGGAAAATCGCCACATCAGGTTGTAATATGGCTTTAGGTAAGGGGAGGCCAACAAAGAAGGGTTGCAGAAAGAGCCAAGCGATCAAACCACAAGTAATGCAACTGGCAAGCGGCAATTTATCATGCCGCCGACCTTTGCCATCCTCCACACCGCTGACCAAATAGAAGTCCGGACGATTGCGAAAATTCCTCACAAAGTCATGGGAAGTCTGCAGTAACAACGTATCGCCAGGCAAGAGTTCAATGTTACCGATTTTGCTTGGCAGGCGCGAGCCGTTGCGATGCACCGCCACCACCGCGGCGCCGTAGTACTGACGAAAGTTCGCTTGCCGAATTGTGCTGCCAACCAAGGGAGAAGAGGGGCTCAAGACGACTTCGACCAACGTCCGCGAATCAGCTCGCTCAGGGGCAATTTCGTAGTTGATGTCGGCCGCGGGTACCAGACCGGGAATCTTTTCCAGATCTACGATGGTAGCCACGACCCCCGTAAATACCAATCGGTCGCTTTCCCAGATGCGATCGCGCGGCGACACAGGTGCAATCACTTGTCCATCGCGATCGATTTCAATGAGGAACAGACCGGGCAAGTTACGCAGCCCTCCTTGTTCGACGCTGCGGCCAATCAGTGGGCAGTTTTGCAGCACCGTCATTTCCACCAGGTATTCCCGACGTTGGTCTTCCAGGCTCTCAAGCAACTCGGTCCGGTTGGGAAACAGCCGCCTGCCGAAAATCAAGAGTACTAGAGCTCCAGCAATGGCGCAAGGAACCCCGACTTGGGAAATTTCGAATAGCGGCATCGGCTGCAACTCGGCGGCATGAGCCGCAAACCAAGGATCAGCCGTCGCTTGCTCACGCCCCTTGGCAAGCGTCTTTTCCAGCTGTTCATTCACTACAAAATTCGTGCTGGTCCCTACTAAAGTGCAAGTACCGCCCAGAATCGCCAGATAGCTGATTGCCAGTAAGAATCGAGAGGGAGCAATATGTCGCCTGCGACACCAGCTGATTACTACCGGCATCAACATCGCAACAATCGCAGTGTTTAGCAGAAAGGCGCTGGTCGCCACTACGACCACGGACAGCCGCGCCATGGCGCCCTGCTCGGATTTGACACTGCCCAAAAGCGATTGGCCAATTAGGTCCAGCACTCCCGTGTTCTTCAAAGCAGCGGATACAATCAGCAATCCCACGATAGCCACAACCGCTCTGTTGGAGAACCCCTGCCAGGCCTGTGATGGCTCAACAATTCCGCAAGCAACCAATACCGCCAAAGCGAAACAAAACAGAGCATCGGTAGGCGCATTGCGTTTCCATTGCATTACCACGAATACGAAAGCGACAACGGCGATCGCGATCATCTGCTGTGCAATAGGAGACAACGGCACTTTGGCGAACACCTTATTTTGATATCGGATTCGAATGCTGGGGACGATTCGGTGAGCCTTAACGCATTGGCGATGCAACCACCGTCACAATCGTAATCGGCAGCACTAGCGTTAGGCTCACTACGAAAGCGCGACAAAGCAGTTTCGGGCGCGTTGGGATCGACAATTGTACGATCTGGAAGAAATGAGCGAATAGGTGGTTAGGGCAGACACGATAAACTTTGACAGTGACGAAAGTTCTACTACCACGACAGGTTATCATCGATCCAACGGATTCAGGTTAAGCATGGGAGGCACAATGAACCAGCGATGTCTCCTGCAATGCCTGTAGTTTCATCCAGCTCCATCTGCATGAATGTGGACGATGACAGCCACCATTCCATCTGGCTCCTACCAGCCCGTCACGCGAGATCTGGCAAGATAACTTGGGTTCTTGAGCAAGCCACTACGCTCCAATTCGTTAGTGGTGAGAAGCCACTAAGTCGTCTGCCGATCCCAAAACCATTCCATCCATTCCAGAATTGCGCAGGCGGTGGCAGCTTTGGAGCCTACTCGATCTGCATAAAAGCCAGTCGGCAGCGTACGCACTGCCGCTCAAATATCCGTGGAGAGACCGATGAAAGTGACACAATGCAGACTAGTGGTAGTGC
The DNA here is from genome assembly GCA_020426625.1 of Planctomycetales bacterium. Classification (GTDB taxonomy): domain Bacteria; phylum Planctomycetota; class Planctomycetia; order Pirellulales; family Pirellulaceae; genus Aureliella. The sequence continues at coordinate 1,284 of JAGQPR010000531.1, read as the reverse complement.
TTGCGCTTCTTTTGAACTTGTGGGTACCACCGCGTCGCGTCCGCGCCCATGATTTTCCAGCCGCCGACGCCTACAGCGTACGACATTTTACTTCCGAGTGCTTTGGGCCGCGAGACCTGGCACCTGAACCGCCCATCCGCAATCAAGCCCGCACCGTTTGTCCATTGGCGAGATGCAGTTCAGCTTATCTGACTTTTAATTTCTACCAGGACTCTCTTCGCCAGTCACTTTCGACGAATCAGATCGCTATCCGGGCTGGCGTACGAGCCGCGCAGACAGCCTGGAAACAAATCTGGAGTCCCTCCCCTGAAGCTGTAAACTTAGTCGTCAATCTGCCGGAACGGGCAGCGCCCCCTTCACCCAAATCGCCACGTACGACAGCGACGAATGGCCTGTACACAAGTTACCAGAGTGGGCAAAGATGTTGCGAGAATTACGCTCCCTATGACCTGGATATCATCAACTGGCGATTTGGCAACTTCCGATCGTCGCTGACCAAGAATCCTTTGCGTGCCGAGGTGCAGGGAGAATTCGAATTCCATTCACGCGAGCCATCACCATCAGCGCAAGCGATCGAACTTACAGTGGCTCAAGATGACCTGCAGGACTGGTTCGGCAGCCTTCAAGAGCTTGAATGCCGGCTTCATGCCGAGCTCGCTGGGCTGACTACAGTTTCCAGATTGATCAAGCAGTTCCATGCCCAGCAAATGCATCTGACGGAGTCCCTAGCAAATGCGCTTTCACAGATCTCTGACCAGTGGACGCTGGTCTCCAGCGACTACCCACTGCCACAGTTGGCTGGCCCATCGCATGTGATCTACTCCGATGTAAGCGGCGTTCCGTTTGCGATTGACTCTAGTCTGGCACGCGAGTGGTCGGCCCGACGCGCCAGCCACAACGAAAATCCATTGCAATACATTCAAGTCCATATCGTGCATTCGCTCAGTGGCAGCCTTGAGCAAGTCGGCCAATCGCTTATAGAACTCGCGAGATCATTAAGAGTGGATGGCAACGAACGGCTGGCGGAATCAGCTGGTCCGGCCGTTCACTAGCAGGTGCGAATGCTAACTCTTCCCTGCAGTGGTCCCTAAGCGTGACTTTCTGCCTTTGCCTCTATGTCTCATAGTTGCAGCTGGGTACAGCATTGGGGTTTGTCGAACCTACCAAGCGGAATTGCACTTCCTGAGCTATTTCGTAGCAGTTTCGTAGCTGTTTTGCTGCCAGCGTTGGTCCAGCTACGGAGTGCCACATCAGCCTCTAGCGCGCTAGCGTGCGGTTCCGTCA
>JAGQPR010000530.1 GCA_020426625.1 Planctomycetales bacterium | reverse complement strand
AACGCCCAACTCAGAAAGCCCTTGGTATTCAGTAGAAAATTGTCTTTATATTCTTGCGACGCACTCATCGCTAGGTCCTCAATTCGGAAATCCGAAGTTAGTTCAATATCGTGACTTGATCATACTCTTGCGGCCGCAAATTTCATTAAACAGCTATTGTTGATCGCTGCTAGCTGGCTCAGCTTCAGCAGCATCCTCCGGCTGGTCCTCAATTCCGAGACTCGATTTTTCACCATCGGAAAGATCTCCGTCTTCGAAGGCCGCAATAAACTCGTCCTTCTGCAAAGACTGCAGAAAGGAAGTGATGGCAACAATTTCTTCGTTCGAAAGCTTACCCAAGAAAGAAGGCATCTGCGAAGCAGTCTGGTAACCCTCGCGCATTTGGGCTTGAGGATTGAGCACTGACTCCTGAATGTATTGTTCGTCAAACGTAACCGTTTGCCCCTTGGTGTTCTTGAACGTCTTACCATAAGTCTTACCAAACGGCGGGCCCACGATTCGTTTGCCGTCAGTAACGGAATGACAAGCGATGCAGCCATGGCGTTTGTAGAGCCAGAATCCGTGCGCGACTGGATTAACCGGTGGTTTAGCCGCGTTGGCGACCCAGGCTTCGTACTCCTCCAGTTTATGAACGACCACACCTTGCCGCTTGATCATCTCACTGTGTTGATCTCCGCAATACTCGGCACAGAACAAGTCGTAGCTGCCTTCAAGGATTGGTTCGAACCAAAGAATGTTAACACGACCTGGTACAACATCGGTCTTCGCCCGGAAGGCCGGAACATAAAAGGCATGCAGCACATCTTCAGATCGCATTCGCAAACGAACGGGCTGATCAATAGGTACGTGCAACTGGTCGCTCACAGCACCGTTCGGATACTGAAACGCCCAATTCCACTTGCTGGCGGTAACGTTGATATCCAACGTATTGGGTGGCGGCGTCATCATATCCATGTAACCTTCCACCCCGCGTGCGAATATGAAACACACAATGATGGTCGGAATAACCGTCCAAGTGATTTCCAATGCGTTATTGTGTAGAGCCCGCGAGTCACCTTGATATCCCGGACGGCGGCGGAATTTCGCCACGAATACGACCATTGCCACCACGATCCCGACAAAGAAGATGATCGAGATCCACAAAATGATCATGTACAACGCGTCAGTTTCCTCTGCGAAAGTCGAAGCTTTCGGAGGAAACCAAAACGAGGCTGGAGTGTCTGCCAGTAGAGATATTCCGGGAAGCGACATATGTCCGACTCTTAGGTTCCGGTCAAAGTGTGATGATCGACTTTTTCTTCATTGTAGGGTGCGGCCTGCGATTTAGGGCCCCCATTTGCGTCGGCGTGCGGGTTTGCCGCAGCCTGATCATTTTTCGATTTGCGCGAAAACCAAAATGGTGCCGTAAAGCCCGTTAAGAGCATCACAAAGGCAGCTCCAGCAAATGCCATCATTCTTCGGGCGCTGGCCGAGTACCGATTCGCATCGGGATCGTACAAATAGCAAAACTGAATAATCGCTTGAGCAGGAGACCAAGTCAGCTTTCCCTGCCTAGCCTCCATCAACGCCAATTTGAACTGATCTGGTTCGACCCCCAATGACAGCAGGTACCGGCAAATTCTGCCATCGGCACTCAAAAAATATGTCACAGCAGGGTGGTTGTAGCGCTTGTTGGCGCTATCGTATGTATATCGGTAGCCTACCGCATCCGCCAACGCGGCGATCGATTGGCTGCTCCCGACCAAAAAATGCCAACCTTCCTCAGCTTTCGTACCTGGCAACAGGCCAGTGTACTTGGCCTTAGTGTTCTTTGACTTGGTTATCGTCTCGCTCGGGTCGATACTAACCGTGACCATTTCAAAATCATCACCGATGTTCGCCCCATTCAACTCGCGCATAGTATTGACCAAGTTGTCGAGCTGAGCGATGCATAGCCCGGGACAATCGCTGTAGTTCAACGTCAGCACGATCGGCTTTCCCTTCTTAAAGAATTGTCCCAGCCCAATCTTGGTTCCGCGTTCATCCTGGAACACCAAGTTCAATGGAACGAATTCACCAACTTTGTCTTCAACATCGATTCCACGAGCATTGAAGGGCAATTCATTGTTCAATTGTGCACGGACCAAAGCTGGTTGCACGAACATACACGCAACTGCGACGATCCAACCATTGAAGCGTTGATTTACCATTGCTAGCTAAGCTTCTTCCCCGGACTTGGTAGCGCCAGAAAGTTCTTTGATCAGCAATTCACCGGCCCGTTGGACAGGAATATGAATGCGTTCCTCGCTCGTTGGCTCTGCCTGAGGCTGCCCGGGAGCAGCGGCAGGTGCTGGAATCTCAACCGTCACACGCTCACTGGCGGACACGCGAGCTTTCTGTGCCGCAATAATCGAATCCGACTGCACGTAATGAGCATCGTTCAGCTTCCTGGCATCCTCTTTCTCCACCCAAGCGAAGCATAACGCTCGCGTAAGCAAAATAACGATCAGCAGAAGGATTGAACTTACCACGGTTGCGTATGCGATCGCGCCAGTGTTTAAGTCGTCGTATCGAGCCATGGTTACTAAACTTTGTTGAATTAACTGTTACCGAGGGCAAGCGGCCTTAAAGGCGTGCGCCGGAGCTTATCCTACGACTTGCGTCCCTAAATCCCAATGTTGTCCAAGCACTAGGGGCCAACTTGATAGGCCAGAGCATCAGGCAACCACGGATCCTTGAGGGCGACAATCGGTGTCTCGCCTACTCTCAGTAGGAAGAACGCCACGAAAACCGAAACCATTCCAATCCAGCACACCAGATGAGCGATCAGCAACATCGGCGTGAATTCAGCGACGTTTGGCAGGATCAAGAACATCATGTCCAACCAGTGAACCACTAAAATAAAGCAGGCCCAGCCAGCCATTACAGCTGGTTTGCGGCGGATGTGTCGGGACATCGTCCCCAAAAACGGCAATGCAAAGTGAAAGGCGATCAAAGCGAGCCCCAAGTATTGCCAGCCATGTTGGATACGGTGCTTGTACCATAAAGTCTCTTCGGGAATATTCGCATACCAATACAGCAGGAACTGACTGAAGGCGATGTAGCCCCAAAACACGATGAAACCGAATTGGAACTTGGACAAATCATGGAAATGCTCAATCGTGACCAGCTTTTGGATGCGACCACTCCGCTGCAACCCATGGCAAAGCACGATCATGGTGGCAAAAAAGCTGAGCATGCTCGCCGCAAACAAATAAACCCCGTAGATCGTGCTAAACCAGGCGGCGTCTGTAGACATCATCCAGTCGAAAGCAGCGAAATTCACTGCCAACGAAAACAACATGATCGATGGACCTGCCCAGCGCTGCAGCTTGAGCGTGATTTCTGTATCCCCGCTTTCGTCCTGCTTGCGGCTCATCGTGAAATAAATTCGTGACGTGATGAAAAATACCGCAAAGTAAACTATGGCACGAATCGTGAAGAAGCCGGGGTTCAAGTAGGACAGCTTCGAGCGGATTACCTCAGACTCGATATTCGTCGCTCCTTTGTTCCATTCGTACAGCGCGCCGCTATTGGTAAACACAACCATGGCCAAAATCGGCAGAAACAACAAAGCCCAATATGGAATGGTGTGCGCAAGCAACTCAGCCAGTCGCCGAACAGCAGCGCTCCAGCCAGCTCGAACCAAGTGTTGCACCATCACGAAAAACAAGGCGCCTAAGCAAATACTCAGGCAGAACATGTAATTGGCAAGGTAGGAGTGAAAAAATGCGCTATAGCTCTTACCCGCTTCATCTTCACTACCAGTAAAGTAGAACAAGCCCAAGCTGATAAGAACGCAAATAGCACCAACTGCCACCAACACCGGTGCGATTCCGCGCCAGCTTGCTGGTAGAGTAATGTTATCGTTGGGGATATTCGAGGCCATCGATTTACCTGATTTGGATGCAGTCGGAATTTGGACAGTTCTTGCGGTCGAGCGAGTTATTAGGGCTGAGCAGCCGCAACGTCGCTCTCCTTAGCGTTTTGACTACGTTGCAGTGCGCGCACATATAAGACCACGGCCCAGCGCTCTTTCGGTGTAAGCGACGCGGCGTAGCCAGCCATCTTTCCTTTGCCATTGGCAATGGTGTAGTAGATTCTTCCGACAGGTTGCTTCTGAATAATATCACTGTGCAAGTTCGTGGGCTCAAGCCAATTGCCCTGAGCCAAGTTCACCGCCCGCTGAGAGACCAAACCGTCACCATAACCACCAAATCCATGGCAGACAGCACAATTCTGCTCGAATTTTCGCTTGCCCAGATTGAGCAAATCTTCGTCAACCTGCAGCGGAAAATCCGTCAACCAGTCATAGTCAGGTTCTGCTGCGGCGGCGACTGCATCCGCCTGGCTTGGTGCATCATCGGATGATTCGTCACCACCAGTAGCATTGGCTGGCTGCTCTGCCGGAGAACCATCGGCTTCGTTCGAAAGCTGGATTGGCTCAGCATCTGACGCATCTTGTTGGTAGCTGACCATGCGGCTGGCCGAGCCACCATCGCCTGAGCTGGCAGCTACGTCCGGCTCATAGCCAAAGAGATAGGAATCAGTCAAGCCAGCCTCACCCCGAGCAACTGTCCCAGGAACCGGCAATCGCTGAACGCGGCCGTCTTCGAACATCGCCGTAGCGGTCTGAGCTTTTCGCTTGGGTTGAAAATCCATATCAAAAAATACATGAAACCGTGGTTGGCCGCTCTTGGCATTGCGCATGTTTAGCACTAGACCACCAGGAACCAGTGTCAACAGAATCAAGGCGACAATGGCATATATGATTCCGCGGGGCACCTCACTAGGACTGTCGTCCTCACGAACCTCTTCAACAGAGACAGCCCCCGTCTCGGCCAACAGGCTCTTCACCTTTTCCGAGTTGAAATACTTGTCTCTCGAATCGACCCACAAGAAAAAGCGATCATCGGTCGCCCGGTCGAATTTCGGATTTGTAAACAGGGGATTGTTGAATTTCGGTAGTCCATTCAGCCCCAGCATGGCAAACACGGTCGTGAAGGCCGCGAACAACACGGTCAGCT
>JAGQPR010000052.1:18234-27259 GCA_020426625.1 Planctomycetales bacterium | reverse complement strand
CCAGATCCCGTTGGCAGACGCCTCTGTCGATGGAGTCTTTTACCTGGAGAGTCTTTGCCACAGTGTGCGTCCTGATGAGGCGCTGACCGAAGCAGCTCGCGTGCTCAAACCAGGCCAGCGACTGGCTTTGACCGACGGCTTCCTCACCCGTCCCTTGTCCGAAACCTCACGACTATTTCGACATACAGTCCATGCCGTGGCAGACAATTGGGCTGTACCGATGTTTCATGAGATCGAGCGGGCCCGACAGTGGAATGCCGACGGACAATTGCGGAGGATCAAGGATGTTGAATGCGGCTGGCGACTGGGCCCCTCGGCGTTGCATGCCGCGCATTTATCGGCGATGCACTGGCTGAGGTTGGTCGTCAGGCATCGCCGGGTGACCCGGTGGCAATGGCGACACTTGACAGCCTCGGCATACACCATCGCCCTGGGCCTGTATCGACGGTACTTCCGCTACCATTTGATCGTATTTGAACGCGTCTAGAGTTGGACCAAGCAGACCTTTGCCACAGTAGGTACAGGGCGGCAATCGCAGACCCTACCTTTCGAAGCTCCTTCCACTTTCGCGAATCGTCTCCAACTTGGCAGTTAGTTCAGCAACGATTTGCGGATGTTGTTCGGCTACATCCTGTGTTTCGGCTATGTCTTCTTCCAAGTTGTAAAGTTGGTAGGGCGTGCCAAAGATCTCGCCACGGGGTTGTTGCCGACCGCCGGATCCGGTGCCACAAACCAATTTCCACTGCTGATCGCGAATCGCAAACATTCCCGCTGAGGAATGATGTACGACGGGTGCTCCACGTGTGTACGATGCTCCACGCAACGCAGCAGCGATCGAGCTGCTGTCTTCGGCCTCGTCTGGCCCGAGTTCCGTGCCCACAATTTCTGCGACCGTGGCATAGATGTCGGTCAAACAAATCGTGGCGTGCACTCGCTGATTGGCCTCCAGTTCTGCTGGCCACCGCACGAAAAATGGCACGCGATGTCCGGCCTCCCATATATCGGCCTTGGTACCACGCAAGGGACCGTTGGCACGATGGTGCTCTGCGCGAAAACCTTGGATGGAATGGTCGTCGACGTGATCGGGTGTCGATGCATCATCGTAACGGTACATGTACGATCCGTTGTCGGACGTAAAGATCACCAGAGTGTTGTCTGACTCACCGGTTTGGGCAATTGTTTCCAGCAGTTGTCCGACCGTCCAATCAACTTGATGTACGAAGTCTCCGTATTCGCCAAGTGCTGTATTGCCGCGAAAACGGGCTGCGGGCTGCGTTGGCTTGTGAGGACCGGTGAGTGGCAAGTATAGGAAGTAGGGTTCTGCCGCTGGTGCCATGCGGTTGATGGCTTGCTGCGCTTCCTGAAGGAGAGTGTCTAGCACTTGATCGATGACGAAATCCTCAGCTCTCGGACCGGCGCGGACGTAATGAGGAAATGGCACCGCAGGTTGCTGGATCGTCGGCAGTTGGGTGAAGCGGTCGTCGCGGACAAAAACGTATGGGGCCATGTCGAGCGAAGCGGTTACACCAAAGTAATGATCAAATCCGTGGTGAATGGGGCTATCGGCAATAACTCCATCAAAACGCACACCGGGATCGCCCTGCCATTTGGTGACATCACCCTTGACTGTGGCATCCAGCATCGGCAATTCCATTCCCAAATGCCATTTGCCAATCGCATGCGTTTGGTAACCACGTTGCTTGAGTAGATTGGCAATCGTTCGTCTTCCTGGCTCCAGCAAAGGTGGGCTATAACCGCCCAGCACGCCGCTGCGCATGATTCGCCAGCAGTAACGGCCCGTCAGCAGACCATAGCGAGTTGGAGTGCACACTGCAGAGGGACTGTGGGCATCTGTGAAAGTCAGGCCCTGCTTTGCCAATCGATCCAAGTTTGGTGTCGGAATTGTCGAGTCTGCATTCAGGGTTTGCACATCACCGTAGCCCAGATCGTCAGCTAGAACGATCACAATATTGGGCGGAGCAGCCTCACAGGCAGGGTTAACGGATGCAACAACATATTGCACCAGCAAGGCCCAGGCTACGTGTCTTGTCAACCTAAGATTTCGATTCATGTAGTGCCCTCAAACATCTTTGGCGTTACGAGCAATTTCAATCTGCTTGAGCGAGTATAGCTTGCCTTCTCCTGCTCCAGGGCAGACTCGGCAAGTCGCCTGCCACGACCGCTTCGATTCAAGATTCGAATTCCAGAAAGGCCAAGTTCGGCATTGTGTCGGTCTGGCGTCATAGACCATGCATCCACGAGTTTGTGGTTCCAGGAAAATGCAATCCCCGTCCGGGTATTCGATCAAGCTGAATCGGTCGCCAACTCGGCGAACAAATCTATCGTGAAAGGTATCAATATCCATCTCCATTGCTTGGGCCAGCGATTGGATTTCTTGGTCGTCGACCCATACGAAGCCGGGGGCTCCGGAGCAGCAAGCGCCGCATTGGCTGCACTGGAATTTCAGCCCCTCATGGTACCATTTCTCCCGCTTGTTCACGCTGCCTCCTCCGCCAGAATTTGCCGAAGCGCATCGACAGTGTAAGCAATGGCTGCAGCTGACGTGGTGTGTCCCATACTGAATCGTAACGTGCCTTGGTTGTGTTGATCGCCCAAATCCTGGTGGATTAGCGCCGCACAATGCAAGCCAGCTCGCGCTTCGATTCCGAAGGCAGTGTCAAGAATATTCGCCAAATCGTGAACATCCCAACCATCAGCGCGGACACTGACAACAGGGATTCGGTCTTGCACTTCGAAGGGCGGAGAGTACCCCACGATCTCCAAACCATCAATAGCTCGCAGCGACATTACAAAACTTTGCAGCCGGGATTTCCAATGGCATTCGCCTTGCGCGTCACTCAAACCGTCAGGGGATTCAAGTAATTCACGTGCAGCCACTGCGAGGGAGACGACTCCAGCCATGTTCAAGTTGCCAACCTCGACGGACAATGGCCATGGGTTCAGCCCTTGCACCTGTTCGCTAGCCTGGCCTGTTCCACCCAGCATCAATGGCATGAAGTTTGTTTGACACTTGGGGCTGACGTAGAGCAATCCAGTTCCAGTGAGCGCTCGCAGACCTTTGTGTCCAGCGGAGGCAAGAATATCGATGGACTCTTGTTCGACATTTAGCGGCAGGTAGCCGAGCGTTTGGGACGCGTCCACCATCAATATCAAACCATGTGCGTGCGCCAGCTGACTCCAAGGTTCAAGACGCTGGACTTTGCCAGTAACATTTGAAGCGTGGCCAATCGCAATCAGTTTCGTATTGGCACGGATTAGTCCTATAGCATCATCGGCCAACGCGGTTCCGCTAGCATCGCACTGCACGATACTGACTTCCAGTCCCATGCGCTCTTGCCAGTGAAACAGTGGTCGCAGCACGCTGTTGTGTTCGGCAGAGGTGGTTATGACGTGATCACCTGGCCTGAGCACGCCCCACAATCCGGCGTTAAGTGCATGCGTCCCACTATGGCAAATTGCAATGTCATGAGCTTGACTAGCACCCAGCAGGCGAGCCAGATTCGATCGCGCATCCAGCAGCCAGCGTCCCGCATCAACGGCGCTCTGATAGGAACCTCGCCCGGCGGTGGCACCGCAGTGAGTGAGGTAGTCGGTCACCGATGCAAGGACTTGTGGAGACTTTGGCCACGAGGTAGCAGCGTTGTCCAAATAGATTCTGCCGATCGACGGGTTGGGTGCAGTCAATGTCTAGCCACCAATTTGATACATGGCTCTTTCTGGAGGAGTGAATCCCGGCTCGGCAATTCCATGAGAAGCGTGTTTGGCTTGAGTGCATGCTTGGAGAGTGTTAACTATTTCCGCTTCGTCGATGGCGCCCGTTTTCAGCTGGCAAGCGACGTCCCATTCCTCTCGACCGAAGAGGCAGTTTCGCAGTCTTCCTTCGGCCGTCAATCTCAGACGATCGCAAGAGCCGCAGAATGGTTGGCTGACAGAATCGATAAAGCCTACCCTGCCCGAGCCATCGGCGAATGTGTAGTCGGTGGATGGTGCGGAAGGTGAAGGGCGATTCAGCGGCTGAATGGGCCCGATCTCCCGCGCGATCAGCTCCCGCAACTCCTGGCCGCTGACCATACGTGAGTTGCTCCAAGCTCGACTTCCGTCCAGTGGCATGAATTCAATGAATCGAATTTGAAGATTGCGAGCGCGGGAAAATTGAACCAACTCAACAACATCACACAGATTCACGTCACGAAGCACGAGTGCGTTCAATTTCAATTCGATGTCACCGCGCTGGCAGCAGGCCTCGATACCCTCCAAGACCCTATTCAGCCCCTGTCGTCGAGACAATGTCTTGAAGGTGTCTTCAGACAACGTATCCAAGCTGATGTTCACTCGTGTCAAACCAGCTGCTGCCAGCCGATCGATTTGATCTGCCAGCAGCATGCCGTTCGTCGTCAACGCCAATTCACGAACGCATTCCAGTGCTGACAAGCCCTGCACCAATTCGTGCAAGTTTGGGCGGGTAAGTGGTTCACCGCCCGTCAACCGATATTTCTGGATGCCGCAGCGACTGGCAACTCGAACAAAGGAAACGATCTGATCGTAACTCAGTCGGCTGGCTGACGGCAGAAACTGAACGTCCTCAGCTGGCATACAATATTGGCAGCGGATGTTGCACACATCGGTAACGCTAATGCGCATCGAGCGATGCACTCGACCAAATCGATCTTTCAAAACGACGGACTTCCGCCCCGCTTCAACGCGAGCGACATGGGAGGCGGCAGTCAATTCAGCCTGAGACTCGAGAATCGGATCGGTATCGTACGTGCTCATGGATGTTGAGCCCGATCGACAGTGGTGCGTGGACTGGCGACTACCACATCGGACTCAGGTGCGGCAGTTGTGTGTGTGGGACAATTGCAATTGCCGCTGGAGGGGTGGATCCACTCGGCGCCCGACTGAACGTAATGTTCCTGTTTCCAGATTGGGACATCGTGTTTGAGCGTGTCGATCAGCCATTTGGCAGCGGCAAAGGCCTCGCTACGATGAGGGCTGCTAACGGCGACGGCCACGCTGGGCTCAGTCGGGAGAACCTTGCCCGTGCGGTGAACGATCGACACCAGGCGAACAGGCCATTTCGACTTGGCCTGCTCCTCTAACCGTTGCATCTGGTTCAGAGCCATAGCTGCATAGGTTTCGTAGATGAGAAACTCCGTTTCAACCGGTTGCGCATGATCGGGATGCTCGGTCCACTGTCGGGTGGTACCGACAAATAGCACTTCGGCACCACACGCAGGGTGAATGACCGACGAAAGAACTTGATTCAGGTCGATTGGGGATTCGGTGATCTCGATCATATTCCTATTTTGCCCAGTCAACGAGCATACGCCAGTCAACTTGTTTGGTGCTTTGTCAGCATACGCCGACGCGTGGTTTGCTAATGTGCGGACTAGCCGCCACTTACGGGTGGAATCATGGCCACAGTCATGCTTGGCAGCAGTTCGAATTGGTCGGACACAAAATCATTGGCAACTGCCCAGCGACTTTGCCGAGCCAGCGTCGCTAATTCCGGGAACTGAGCAATCATAGCCTCTCTCAATTGACTGATTTTGCTACGCACTGCGAGAGTAACGGTTACTGACGGTCCACCAACGATTGCCGCGGCTCCAGCGAAACATCGAACTTGAATTGCCATTGGATCCATGGTGCCACAGATCTCCTAGGTTACGAGTTTACCTTCATTTCGAGAAGAAAACCACGCCGCCAGTTGCGGTACGCGACCATAGGCGAATGCCAGCAGGGCCACGGGATGGACGGTTGGTCGACTGGTAGCTTGCTCCATTTGCAGCTTGCAAGCCGTGCATTCGGTGGCCCCCAGCTGAGCTCGGGAGTCCTTCATTGTATTCACCAGGCCCCGCCCGATGCGGATACTTGTGCGGAAATTCTTGCGTTGCAATCCAAACGTACCGGCCATGCCGCTGCAGCCGTCGTCGGCAATTTGAATTTGCAATCCAGGGATCAGACGCATCAAATTCAAGGCGGGTTCGCCAGCATCCAGCACGCGTGCATGGCAGGGCTGGTGATACACGACGCCCAAATTGACCGGCCGAAAATCCAATTCCAGCTCGTTGCGGCCATGCATGTGCCACAGGTAGCTGCTGATTTCATAGGTATGGTTGGCGATCAATTCCGTGTCTTCGTTCTGCATGAGGTGCCGGTATTCTTCACGCAGGCACAGGGCAGCTGAAGGTTCCGTAGTCACGATGTCATAGCCCTGTCGTACGGCCTCGGACAAGGTCTTTACATTGGTCTGCATTAACTTCTTGGCACGAGCAACGTCACCGGCGGCGATCATGGCCATCCACGAAGGAGTCTGTGCGGTAGGCACGTAGATTTCAACTCGCTGGTGTCGTAGTACTTCGACGAGAGCCTGACCAAGTAACGGATTGTGCCAGTTGACATACTGATCTACAAAAATGGCGACCTTTCGCCCAGCTGATTTTTCGATGCGATTGAGTCTCTCACGCACTGCCCATCTCAAGAACGTTTTGCCCGACAACTTGGGAAGCTTACGTCCTTGGGCAATTCCAAAGGTCTTCTCCAGTAACCATCGCATCGTCGTGTTGTTCAGTGACCAATTAGCGACATTGGCAACTCGGCTCCCCATTGCGGCGAGCAGATCCAAGCGATTCAGCAGTCTGTCCGTCAGTGGTAATCCGTGGCTGGCAACGTGTTGTGCCTTTGCTTCTTGAACCAGTTTCGGGATGTTGACTGAAGCTGGGCATTCCAATCGACACTGATGGCAATTGAAACACAAGTCGCTGATGGCCTTAATTTCGCGACTTTCGATTTCGGATTGATCGAGTGCGCCCGTCAAGATACCGCGCACCAGGTTGGCCTTGGCCCGCGGGGAAGCCTCTTCGCCATGATGAACGCGAAACATGGGACACATTCGCTCAGCGGAAGCACTTGTACGGCAGCGTCCGCAGCCGTTGCAACTGCGCGCCGTATAGCCAACCGATTGTGAATCCCAGTTCAGCAATAAAGGCAATGATTGATGATCTCGACCGACCGCGCGCTCATTGTCTGGGACTTGCACGGTAGCCGAGGCAGCCAGTTCGGTCTCTCCGTTTGCAGATTGTATCGATGGGCGGATTGAGCTGTATGCAGTATTTAATAATCGTTCCGCTGCTGCCGATTTGTCGAGGTAGCTTGGACCATCCAGTTTGATGTCTTCGTTGAGCTGAAAAAAGGCGGAGGCAGCTTCGACTTCATTGCCGAGGGAAATCCTCGAAGTGGTGTCAACGGCAAAAGTCATCGGTGCATACTGCGGCACTTGGCGAAGATTCTCGGCGACTTTGGGCGGCGTTGGACTGAGAAACTTGCCGGGGTTCATGATTCCCACAGGGTCGAAGACTTGCTTGATCTTGCGGCACAATTCCAAGCGATCACCAAGCTGCGATTCTGCCCAAGCGGCGCGACTGAGTCCGAAAGCTTGTTCGCCCGAGACGCAGCCACCAAATTCGATAACTTTGCGGTAAAGCGTGTCGCTCAACTGAGCCAATCGCAATTGATCCTTGGCACTGGCCAAGTCCAGAAAGGGGCGAACGTCGACTTGGCCGTGCAGCGCGTGGGCAAACATCGTTGCCGTCACGCGTTCTGTCTTGAGCACATCTTGGACGACACGTAAGAACTCCGGCAACCGTTTGGGCGGCACCGAAATGTCTTCCACGAAAGGCAGAGGACGAAGATTTCCCTTCAAGCGATAGAGTCGCGGAATCACGCGTCGCGCCAACCGCCAAAGCAAATTGCGCTCTTGGCTATCGGTGGTCAGTCGATATGATACGACTGGCTTGCCGCGTTTCTGCAGCTTTTGCAACAACTGCATTAATCGATTGCGGACCGTCAGCGGATCATCGCCCTGCATTTCGACCAGCAGCATGGCTTCTGCGCCACGCGGAATAATAGTGGCGTAAACTGGCTCGGTTTCGCGGGCAATCTCGAGCAGGCGACGGTCCATCAAATCGCATGCCGCCAAGTCCTCTCGCGCCAGATCGAGCGCCGCTTTGGCAGCGGTATCAAGCCTACCGAAAAAGAGCAGCATTAGACCTCGAACACGTGGGATATTCTCGACACGAAGCGTGGCTTCGGTGATCACACCCAATGTCCCTTCAGCACCCGACATCAGCCGAGCCAAGTTGACTTGCTCGCCGTCCAAAACTTTTTCCACTCGGTAGCCACATCCGCGGGCAACTTCCGCCCAAGGCGGTCGCATAAGCAGTCCGGATCTCTGTTGCAACAACAAGCCTACTTGTTGTGCAATCTGACCTTCGCGAGAATCAGCCGCTTCGTCGCTAGCCCAATCGTGGGTTCCCAATTCAACGAGCTCGCCACTGGCCAATACAACTTGAAGCGAGTGTACGCAGTCTCCGGTCGAACCATATTTTGGAAAGTGGCTTCCCGCAGCATCGACAGATATCATGCTGCCTATCGACGACACGCTGCGAGTGGCTGGATCTGGACCGAAAAGCTGATTGTGCTCGCCCAAGAATCGATTTAGATCGGCCTGCACTACTCCACATTGAACACGCACCAACCCCGACTCGGGACCGCGGATGCGTCGCATATAACGAGAGCAATCGATAATCAGTCCGCGCCCCAACGACTGGCCTGCCAGGCCGCTGCCACCACCGCGTGGGAACACGCTCAACTCATTTTCTTGGCAGTATCTGAGAATCTCCGTGACGTCTCTGGTGCTGCGCGGTCTCGCTACACCAAGCGGTCGAATCTCATAGATACTCGCATCGCTAGCGTAAAGTTGAGAGTAATAGGGATCGCAAAACACATCGCCTTCAACAAGGCCACGCAAATCGGCTTGAATGCGAGATTGCTCTGGATCCATACATGAACCTTGCGTGGGCAGGACCTATTTTACTTCCACAAGCATGCCGTAGGCACCGCAGTGGACTTGCGTCAGCTGAGCAACATTATCACACGCTCGGAGATTTTGGGTTACCATCAGCTATTCCCCCATCTCGCCCAAGTCGGAGAGCATCTCCCCCAT
>JAGQPR010000052.1:0-18209 GCA_020426625.1 Planctomycetales bacterium | reverse complement strand
GCAGGTCGCCCTGCTGCCGCGCGGCATCGATGCCATCTCGCAGAAAAGCCCTTGCTTCTTCAATTTTCGATATTTCCGCTAGCCATTGGGCAGACCGAAAGAACGCTGCTACGTAGGGTTTGTCGCCACCGCAAAGACTACTCAACAGTGCCAAAGCAGGTTCCAGCTCGCCGTCTTTCTGCTTTTCTAAAGCCAGCGAATACCGCAGAAACTCGTCGTTTGGCTCCGCAAGCAGCATTTCTTCGATTTTGACTCGACGTTGATTCAAACCTGAACTCCTGAAACGCTAAGCACCATCGCGCAAGTTTTTCGATCACTTCGACAACCGTGGCTAACACCAAAGCGGCTAATTGTGCAGAAAAACGAATGCTTGGCAGCTTAAATCGCATTGAGTGGCATCGACACGACTTGCGCGTTCCCACACAAAATGTTAATCTGAGTAACTTTGAAAAGTTGCAAGGAACTACCACCGTCACAAAACAACTCGACATGCTGGAACGTATTACCTATGATCCATTGCCCGGCTGAAAAACACAACCGGGACAGTGATTAGCATTACAGCTGAAGCCAACCGCATGTTCTTCGTCGACCTATTCCGATGCTGTCTGCATTGGCAAGGCTTGGAGACCGTGACGCAAACTAAACCCTCTGGAGAATCAAGTTGAAAGCTGTCAAACTCCCCTGCCTAATTGTGGTGGCTTCGAGTTTCCTGGCGCTGTCCATTACCAGCGCAAATGCGGAAGAATTACTGACTATTGGCTCGAAGGCGCCGGAGTTGGCCATCGAGCATTGGATTCAGGATGGTGCTGGTAAATTCAAGCCAGTGACTACTTTCGAAAAAGGTAAGGTATACGTAGTCGAGTTTTGGGCAACGTGGTGTGGGCCCTGCGTAGCAAGTATGCCTCACTTGGTTTCCATTCAGGAAGAGTTTGCCAGCCAGCAGGTGCAAATCATAAGTGTCAGTGACGAAGATCTGGAAACCGTCAATAACTTTCTGGACCGACCCGTACGTGCATCTCCAGACGGGTCGAAGCCAAAGGCTGCCAACTATCGGGAGTTGACCAGCGCCTACAGCCTAACCACTGACCCGGACCAAAGCACGTATGAAGCTTACATGTCGGCGGCTGTGCAGCAGGGGATTCCGACCGCATTCATCGTCGGTAAGGAAGGACTCATCGAATGGATCGGTTACCCACTGGATTTGGAGGAGCCACTAAAACTGATCTTGGCTGACAAATGGAATCGACAAGAATTTGCAGCGGAGTTCAAGCCTTCCCAGCTGGGAACACTTGTTGAACGGGACATACCCGTTTATCTGGAGAAGAATGACATTCGTGGGGCGCTCGCCTTCCTAGAAAAGACGTTCGAAGGCAATCGTGGCATACAATACTACATCATTGAATTGAATGTGCTGTTAGTCGCCAACCAGCAGGAATTGGCGGAGAAGAAAATAGCAGCGGCGTTTGCTTCCAGCCAGGATCAACCTGAAGAAGCGGGATTGCTCGCCTGGAACATATTCCGACTGGCTGCGCAAGGAGCGCCAGGCATGGACAAAATTATTGCAGTGGCAACCAAAGCCATGAAAGAGGTTGCGCCAAAGGCCAAGCCGGAGAAGCAAGCGGACTTGCTGGATACACTGGCTCATCTGCAATTCTTGGCCGGTGACTTGGAGGCCGCTCTGGAAACCGAAACTCGGGCCTCAAAGTTGGCGAAGAAAGAGGAAACCTACGTATTCGAATTTCTGGACGAATTGACTCGAGCTAAGCAGCGACAGGAACAAGCTCTGGATGGAAAGAGTCCAAACGCTGGTCAATGAGCCCATGGGTTTCGGGTTGGCCGTCTGTGAGTCGTGAATCAATCAGGAACCGGGGCTAGGCATGAATCCACCGGTGCAGCGGAAAGCACAAAGATTTGTGCCTCGGATTGCCGCAGTCGTTATTCTGCTCTGCCCTGGCATTGCTGTTGCTCAGCTCGGACAGCTGCAAACTTTGGACTATCCGGGCTTCCCCGTGACAAGGCTTGTTCCAACGAATGCGAGCATCCTGCTATGCGGTGGACACAATGTTGCCTCGTGTGACCCGCAGTCGTTTGCGATCGAATCGCTCGTCGAGCTTTCGGACGAGCGGATTGCCGTCGCTGCCATCATAGGTGATAAGCTGATTGTAGCTGGCACTCGCGATCACGACGCTGGATTTGCTGCCGCTTTTCCGTTTAACAGTACGACACGCTGGTGGACCGCCAAGGTGCCCGCGCCCGTTACTTGTATGCAGCTGACCAACGACGGCATCTTACTGGGGGACGAAGCGGGTGAACTTCATTGGCTGTCGCCCGACGACGGAACGTTGTTGCGCAGCAATGGCTTGCATGCAAAAATGGTGACGGCGCTGAGCGTAATCGATGACCGTCTGTGTGCCAGTGCGGATTGGGGTGGGAAAATTCAAATTTTTGACCACCGGGATGGCAACGTTGTCGTGGATTTCCAGCAACATCGCGACCGAGTGGTTGAGCTGTTGGTTGACAGCAGCGGCAGCCCAAGGCGATTGTACTCTGCTGGCCGCGACGGCACCGTTCGTCTCTGGTATCCAGAGCAAGGTCGTTTGGTGCGTTTTGTTCAACTAGAACACCCTGTTACATCAATTGCCTCTAGCGACGACGGGCAACTTTGGGTAGCGACTAGTGACGCCAAGTTGCATCTGGTCGATATGAACTCTGCGAAATTGCTGTCGACGATGGAAAGCACGCTGGACTATGTGCATTGCACAGCCAGTTTCGGCGGTAGGTTGTTCCTTTCCAATGGCCGCTCGACGCTAAAGCACAATTAGCTTTGCCAAGTTGTAGCAGGATCGGCGGAGGTACAACTTAGGATATATAGGGTATGCCCATTGGGGCGCGCATCTATTAAAAGACTGCAAGTTTAGGATGCGCGGGCCTTCGCTGCCATTAGCCCGACGTGCCATGCTGTTGCTGGCGGCTAGAGGGCAAGCTCTTGTCGAATGGCTTGCGCCAGCAGTCTAATGCCAGACCGGATTCTATCGGGTGACTGCACACCAAAGCTCAGGCGAATCGAATTGCGCTGTACCGGCTCACCCTCGGCGGGAAAACAATAGTGTCCTGGAACGTAGAGGACACCAAGATCCGTGGCTCGCTGCCACAGGGTACCTTCCTCGGATGCGTCCACCTCAGCTGGAAGGACTAGCCAGACATAGAGACCACCTTTGGGCCGCCTCCAACTTATGCCTTCAATGTCGCGTAGCTCAGCTTCGAGCGCTTCGAGCATGACGTCGCGTTTGAGCTGGTAGTGCTGGCGAATAACTGGAAGATGGCGTTCGATCTCACCTGCGCGGAGAATCTCGTTCATGAACAACTGGCTAAAATGCGGCGCGCCAAAATCAATATTGGATTTCAGTTCCAGTAGCGGTGCGAAGATGGACTCTGGGACAACACCCCATCCGACGCGAATTCCTGGAGAGAATGATTTGGAGAATGTTCCCGCTTCAATGACAAAGTCAGCTGCCTGCGGATCGATCGCCAATAGAGGAGGCAGTTCATCTCCTTCGTACCGCAATTCTTGGTAGGCAGTGTCAGAGATAACTAACAACCGCCCATGCTTGCTGCGCCATTGCTTGACGATCGAAAGCAACTGCTCGCGGCGTTCCAGAGAAAGCGTGCTGCCTGCCGGGTTGTCGAAGTCGGTCACGCAATAAATTGCCCGCACGCGATCTGCATCGCCAGACGCTACGATGCGATCGAGCGCTTGCTTTAATGCTTGCATGCACATACCATTTTCATCGGCCTGCACACCGATCACTCGGGCCTCCATCGCGCGAAGCGTCCCCATGTACACAAAATATGTCGGTGAGGCGGCCAGAACGATATCGCCTGGATCGATCGTCGCTTCAGCAACAAGGTGCAAGAGCTGGTTGCTGCCCGCTGTCAGTACCAAGCGATCCGGCGAGACATTGTCGACGTCTGGCCAATTGCGATACGCCCACTTGGCTAACCGATGACGGAGTTGCATACTCCCTGCCGAGGTATCGTACTGCAGGGCTTGTCTAAGCAATTGAGAATTAGCAGCCATCCGCGTCAATGTTTGGGCGGTTGCCTCGCACGGCAGCGTTTCATTGTCGACAAAGCCAGCAGCCAAGGAGATCAAGCCTGGGTGCTTCAGCGCCTGGGACATCAGTTGTCCAATTGGCCCAACGGAATTCTGTGCCCGACGGCTAATGGGTATCGGCTTAAGTGCAGTGGGCATATTGGATTTCGTTGCTCTGAAATAAGAATCAGCAAAAGAGGTCTTCGTCGGTTGCCCTATGGTACAGAAGCAACTGAAAAGATCCAGTTCTGGGGTACAGCATCAGGCCGACAAAAAGCTACAATGGTGAAACCTACTGCGCGGAAATTATCATTTCGCTACACATTCTGTCGGGAGCGAGGCGGATTAGCTGAGTGGGGCGGGGCGTTTCCATCCCGTTGCTTGGGCCACAGTCCTGCCTGGCAAGAGTTGCAGCTAATAAGTTGCAGTTAATGGGAAGAGTGAGTTGTATGTGTCGCGCGGTGGTGTTTAGGATATCAATAGTCTGCGGGTATTTGGTCGGTTTATGGCAAGTTACGTAGTTCGTTGTGGAGTCATGCGATCACTGCACGTGATGCAATCCCGGCAAGACTATTGCCGTGGACAACGGGTAATTGCTAGGACACCTCGTGGTATGGAAGCTGGAGAGGTGTTGTGCTTGGCGGACGAACGAACCATTGAGCAGATGAATGACCCGGCCGGTGGCAGTATTCAGCGTGAGATGACTGAGGAAGACGAAAATGAATTAGCCAAAACGCTCGAGCGTTCGTTGGCCGAAGCGGAGACTTGCGAGAATCTGATTCGGGAACTGGCGCTGCCGATGGATCTTGTGGAAGTGGAACGCGTTTTTGGTGGTGAGCGGGTTGTGGTGTATTACCTTGCGGAAGGCCGTATCGATTTTCGTGAATTGGTCAAGCGGCTCGCTCATGAATTTCAAACTCGCGTAGAGATGCGTCAAATCGGTGTTCGGGACGAAGCCAAGTTACTGGCGGACTACGGGGATTGTGGAAAGCCGCTGTGCTGCAACACGCACTTGATGAAGATGCCACCCGTCTCGATGAAGATGGCTAAACTGCAAAAGGCGACGCTCGATCCAAACAAGATCTCAGGACGTTGTGGTCGCCTCAAGTGCTGTCTGCGGTATGAATACGATATTTATGAGGAAAACAGCAAGTCGTTACCGCGAATTGGCTCGGACGTTGTAACGGCCAATGGGCGTGGCAAGGTATTGAACCAAGAATTGTTATCGCGCCACTTGCTATTGCAATTGGAAGACAACCGACGCGTGATGATTCACGCAGATGAGGTCTTGAGTGTAATTGGGAGACAGAAATCTCCCCGATCTAATTAGGTGTTAGAGGCTCCCCACAAGTATTTCAACAAAAGCGCTGAACTCAACTGTGACAGAAAAAATCCATCCGTTTGTCGAATTGCTGCAGCAAGACCAGCGATACCATATCGAAGCGTATCAATTCGTTCGCGACGCGCTGGCTTACGCTCAAGAAATCCTCAAGATGCCCGGTCAAGGAGAGAGCGGCGAACACCATATTACTGGTCAACAGCTGTGCGAGGCCATACGCCAATTCGGCTTAGAGCAATATGGGTTTATGGCCAAGACGGTCCTCAACAGTTGGGGAGTGCATAACACCGGAGATTTTGGGGAAATCGTGTATAATATGATTCGCATCAAGCATATGAAGAAGTCGCCCAGCGATCGTCGCGAGGACTTTGACGAAGTCTACGACTTTGCCACCGGCTTTGATCCGGTCTTCGAATTTTCTGGTGGCGATGAAGACTAGCCGCAGTACAGTCGAGCTCTCATGACCTTTATTTCATCACGTGGCCCCTATCCGGTAACTCGACTGCGCAGACTGAGACAGTCCGAATGGTCTCGCAAGCTGGTCGCAGAAACAGCTCTCAGTGTGAACGACTTGATCTGGCCACTGTTCGTGCTGTCCGGATCAGGCGAACGCCAGAGCGTGGATAGCTTACCCGGCGTCTTTCGATTGAGCGTTGATCTACTATTGGCAGAGGTGGCGCGCGCGGTGGACATGGGAATTCCAGCCATCGCCCTATTCCCCGTGACTCCCCTAGACAGAAAGACAGAGGATGGTCGAGAAGCTGCGAATCCAGACAATCTGGTTTGCACGGCCATCAAGGCAGTTCGCCAGCGATTTGGCGATTCGATCGGAATCGTTGCAGATGTGGCTCTCGACCCCTACACAACGCACGGTCAAGACGGGTTACTTGCCGATGGCCGAGTGTTGAACGACGAAACGCTCGAAGTACTTTGCCAACAAGCTTGCGTGCAAGCGGCGGCAGGCGCGTCGGTGATTGCTCCATCGGACATGATGGACGGCCGCATCGGTGCAATTCGACAAGCGCTGGACGCCGCAGGGCACTATCAAACGTTGCTCATGTCCTACGCGGCCAAATATGCGTCTGCGTTCTACGGTCCGTTTCGCGATGCTGTTGGTTCCAAATCAAGTTTGGGAAGTGGGTCTAAGCAGACCTATCAAATGGACCCGTCCGCTTCCGACGAGGCATTGCATGAAGTGTCTCTCGATCTAGCCGAAGGCGCGGATATCGTCATGGTCAAGCCTGGCCTACCTTATCTGGATATTGTCCGGCGAATCAAAGACGAATTTTCCGTTCCTACGGCGGTCTATCAGGTGAGCGGCGAATACGCCATGTTGATGTCGGCTGCCAACAATGGATGGATCGACCGCGACGCATGCATACTGGAAAGTTTACTTGCGTTCCGCCGGGCTGGAGCGGATATGATCCTGAGCTATTTTGCCATAGCGGCTGCTGAGTTGCTTGCCGACCGCTAAACGCAAGACCCAGTATTCATGTGCAACCTCGGTTTAAACTTACTTTCTCTCTTCTCGGGCGAATGGGTGATTCAGGTTTCATAACCTGCGCGGGTGCTGTGATGTTGATAACCATTGCTATGAGTCAACTTAAGATGCGATAATACCTCCCGGAGGAAGGTTGTCGAGCAAATAGCGAATGATGAGCATTCGCACGTGGACTTGCGTCCCCCGACCTTCGCGCAGGCCGTGATCGCGGTTCGGATAAACCATGTAGTCGAATGGCTTGCCCAATTCGATGAGCCGATCTACAAGTCCTTCAATGATTTGAATATGCGTGTTGGTCTCACCTGAGCCCGTGATCATCAGCAGCTTGCCTTTCAATCCCGCTGCATAATTAATCGGTGCCGATCGCTCGTATCCCTCTGGGTTGGCTTCACGGCTATGCATGTAGATCTCCTGAAACCAAGCGTTGTATAAATGCGGCTGCGGTTTTGGCACAACGGCGATGCCAACATGGTACAAGTCCGGTTTGCGAAACATGGCGTTCAGCGTATTGGATCCGCCACCACTCCAGCCCCAGATGGCTACACGAGAGAGATCAATGTACGGTCGAATGCGTCCCAATTCCTGCAATGCGGCTGCTTGTTCATCGGTGGACAGCGGTCCGAGACTTCCAAAAATGGATCTTCTCCAGGCCGCGCCTTTGGGCGCGGGTGTACCACGGTTGTCGATTGAGATGACCACGTAACCTAAATCCGTGACCACACGATGAAAATCCATCTGCGCCGCACCCCAGCTGTCAAGCACGGTCTGCGCGTGAGGCTCACCATAAACATAGACGAAGACAGGGTATTTCTTGGACTCATCAAAATCTTTGGGTTTGAGCATCCAGGCGTCCAGAGTTGTTCCACCACCGATGTCGAGCTGCAAGAATTCAGTCGGCTGCCCGGATACTGACTTGAATCTTGAACGCACTTCGTTGTTCTCTTCCAGCAAGCGGACGACACGGTGTGAGGGCAATTCTACCAGCTGGACAATCGGCGGCGAATCTGCGGTTGAATGTGTGTGGAATGCCCAGTGAGCGTCAGGTGAAAATTCATAGTCGTGGGTTCCTGGATGTTCCGGCGGCGTAACTCTCTCCATGGTTCCAGATCCATCGAGGGGAACACGGTACAGGTATTTCTGCGTAGCGTTAGTCGGTGATGCATAGAAGTAGTACCAACCGCCATCTTCATCGACAGCTGCCCGGTCGATGATGTCGAACTCGCCCGGTGTCAGCAACGCCAACTCTTCTCCGGAGCGGGAGTATGTAAAGGCGTGTCGCCAGCCGTCTTTCTCACTGATGACAATAAATGCTTGGCCGCCACGGATCCAAGTTAGTCCCGAATTCTTGCCCTGACTACTGACAGCCCAGGCGGCGTTCTTTTCGTGGTAGATCTGGCGAACTTCGCCGTTCAATTCCACGAGTAGGAATTGCCGTTCGTCTCGAAAACGACTGAGTTTTTCTACCAACAGCTCATTGGAACTCTGGGCCCATTCGACTTGACCTAAGTAACCACCTTCGGCGGGCCACTGGATTGGCAGCCATTGCAAATTTTGCCCATCAGCATCGATCACTCCAACTCGCAATTTCGACAACTTTTCACCAACTCGCGCAAATCGATGATGCTGGACGCCAGGGTAGGACGGATCATCTGGTACTAGCACTGCGCGCTGCCGCACTTCGCTGGAATCCGACTCAACGAAGACGACTCGCTGTCCATCTGGACTCCAACTGGCATCACTGTAGCGGACATCTTGAGTCTCAGGGTGGCTGGTCAGTTGAGTTCGTTGGTTGTTTTCGATGTTGCGAACAAACAAGTTTCGGCCCTGGAATTCGAGTACATGCTTACCGCCTGGAGCAGTCATTCGCTCCCTATCTGACGTGGTCTTGGTTCCAGGGGGCAGTTGCCCACGTTCGCCTGAGGGCAGTTCATAGAACGCTTGGATATTTCGCTGGGTTTGCGGATCGCGTTCCCGCACCGTGTAA
Organism: Planctomycetales bacterium; assembly: GCA_020426625.1. Taxonomy (GTDB): domain Bacteria; phylum Planctomycetota; class Planctomycetia; order Pirellulales; family Pirellulaceae; genus Aureliella. Next base: position 9,292 of record JAGQPR010000052.1, on the reverse strand, counting down.
CCCGAACTGTCAAGCAGCCACGCGGTCTGCACCTGGGCCGGGCGAAAGTCACCGCGCTCGTAGATTGCGTTTAGTCTTGCTTCTGTTTGCGATGGCCATTGCGAAGGTGTCCGGCTGGGAGTTTGCGCGCGGGAAACTCCAACGGTCAAAACAATGCTGGCGGTGGCGGCTAGATAAGCTCTCATGGGAACAAAGGTCACTCCAGATTAGTAAACGAATTGTCTATACTGCCACCTAAGAGTGCGTCCAGTAGAAACAAGGCAACTCCTTGAACATGTTATACTCCGCCGAGCGTGTTTCGTGTTCGCAAACAGAATTTACGATTGCGGCAGACGAAAATGACAATTCTGGAACAGTGCTGCTTGGTCCACTCGTTCTTGCTGTGGGTATCATGAATATGAATCTATCTTTGGACGCAAGCTACCATTGGGCGCGGGCCGACGTGAATTGACATGCTTTTCGTCTTGAGATATTGCCCGAGCTAATATTAGGATGATTGGTCCAACATCTAACCAAAGGAATCACTGACGAACGCTATGATGCACCCAGCTCTATGGCAATTGGTATGGTTTGATATTCGGGGAGGTATACGGGCCTGGGGTAATATTCGCCGTAATTGGCGACAATTGGCGCTGCTGCTACTGATGCTCGGATTCGTCGGGATCTTTGTTGGCGCGCGTATGGTAAATCCAAGTGACATGGCGGGCTCTCGATTTGGTAGCGCCATGCCGTTTTGGGCACTCTTATATTTGTTGGCGAATTGGTTGACTGGCTCGGCCGATCGCGGACTGATCATGCGACCAGCAGAGATTCACTTCGTTGTTGGAGGCCCCTTTCGAGATCGGGATATTATCACGCTCAGCCTAATCAAGCTGGCATTGCGATCATTGATAAGTGCGGCGGTGCTAGGTTTGCTGGCGACAGCTTACGTCGCCAGCTATCCTTCGGCACTTGTCGGACTTTGGCTGATGATCGTTGTCTCGCTATTGGTTGGCATGATCGCATCATTGTCTGCCAGATCGGCGCACGGCAAGGTGGTCCAGATGCTCAGGCGGATATTCACCATTGCGGTGATTGGGATGTTGCTTGCCCTGGTTGCGCAATCAATGCAGGCGGTTCGTGCGTCCGGACAAGCTCCCCACATTTCGTTGATCGCGGCGGCTGCTTCATCGACCGAACTTGGTCAATATTTAATGCCACCGCTGGCGTGGATGTTCGCGCCACTTTCGGCATCTTCTTTCTATCCAGATGTTGTGCAGATGCTGCCGATGCGCGGCTTGGTTCTCGCATGTCTGGTCGGCTGCGTCTTGGGCTTGGGGCGCAGATATTCTGAAGCATCAATGAATCGCACTGAGAAATCGATGCATCGCCAGCTGAATGCGCTTCGCAGTGGCGTTGTGGGCGGTCAAGCAGGCGCTGGCATGATGCGCCGTGTGCGCGTACCAATGCTTCCGCGACTGGGTGGAGTTGGCGCTGTGGCATGGATGCAGATGACACATTCGTTGAGAATCCTACCGCGGTACATGGCTTTTACAGGTACCATCGTCGCGGTGGTATTGCTCATACCAATGATGGTCGACTCAAGTGCCATCTCCGGCTTGACGGCGGTCGGCTGGCAAGCAGGTCTGACATTGTACGCCGATTTCTTATTGTTGCTTCAGCTGCCGGTAGGCTTCTTGGGGCCAGTTGCACAACGCGAGTTGCTCAAATCGCTACCGGTTTCATCTTGGCGTATCGTCATTGGGCAGCTGGCGGGTCCGGTCATTCCGCTACTGATACTGCATGTGGCAGCTACGGTGGTCTTCCTTTACCTTTCTCCCGGTAGCACGGCGCAAATCTTGCTAATGGCCATCGCATTGATTCCAGCTGGATTAGTGATCACCGCGAATATCAATTTGCTCGGCGCCTGGAATATCATTCGTCCCAAAGCGTTGCAGCAGCGCGATGCTCTAGCTGCTGGGCGAGCGATGGCAAGCGTGTGGATTTTTTTTGCTATGCTGCTTCCTTCCGTCCTCGTTTCCGTCATCGGTGCACTGGCAATTGGGTGGTGCTGGGGTTGTCAATACGCACCTTGCTTAGTGGGCGGCGCTGCTGGTTGTTTCTTGTCCAGTGGTCTGTATATTGGACTACTCGCTAATGCATTTCACCACTGGCAACCTGCGTCACACGAGGGCGGCCAAGAGGAAGTTGAACACGATGCATAGTGCTGATCTAAAGATCGAGAGTAAAGCGTGATTCGCCTTTGCGGCATTCCTTAAAACGAACGCTGGCAACAGCTGATTTGGTAAATGCACTCGGGTGAATTCACTACCATCTAATCAATACGTTATAGTCTTTTGTCGAGAGTATGCCTGGTGATGTTGCAGCGCATTGTTCTATTGTTGGCTGTGTTGGCAGCAAGCGGTCTGCGTTCTCAGGAACGACCGAATATTCTGTTCATCATGTCAGATGACCACACGTCTCAGGCGGTGGGCGCTTATGCCACTTTGTTGAAAGGCCTGGACCCAACTCCGACCTTGGACGCTTTGGCCCGCGAAGGCATATGTTTCGACAACGCATTCTGCACCAACGGGATTTGCACTCCCTCCAGAGCCTGCATCATCACGGGGCAGTATGATCACATCAATGGAGTGTTTGATCTAGGTGGCCAAATCGAAAAGGAGAACCAGACACTGCCTATCGCCATGCGGGATGCAGGCTATCAAACCGCGATTGTCGGCAAGTGGCACTTGAAGGCTGAGCCCAATTTCGACTACTACAAAGTTCTGCCCGGGCAGGGAAAATACATGAGTCCCGAGTTCCGCGTGCAAGGCGACAAAGCGTGGCCGGAAAACATGGTTACGCACGAAGGCCAACACTCTTCCGACGCCATCACCGATTCTTCCTTGGAGTGGCTAAAAACCAAACGTGATCCAAGCAAGCCATTTTTCCTTTGCCATCATTTCAAAGCTCCACACGATTTCTTTGAGAATGCCCCACGCTATCAAGATTACTTGAAAGATGTCGAGATACCTGAACCGGCGACTCTTTACGATTCTCCGGCATCCTGGGGGTCCATCGCGACACGAGGAGCGGATGATGAGTTGCTATCTCATATTGGCACTTCGATTGGCTCCCGCAATCCGCGTCGTTCGTACGCGGTCGACTTGTACCGACTCTATCCTGAAGAATTTCCGATTGGCTACGACCCCAAGAAACTTTCCGAAGTGGAAACAACACGTTTGGCTTATCAAGCTTACTTGAAAAAATACCTGCGCTGCGTGAAGGGTGTAGACGATAATCTGCAGCGACTGTTCAGCTATTTGAAGAGCGAGGGGCTCTATGACAATACGGTCATTATTTACACCGGAGATCAAGGTTTCTGGCTTGGAGAAAAGGACTTTCAGGACAAACGCTGGGCTTACGATCAATCCCAGCGAATGCCATTCATCGTGCGGTATCCCAAAGAGATCGCAGCTGGGACGAGAAGTGACGCGATTGTCGAAAATGTCGACTACGCGCCGCTCATGTTAGACTTCGCGGGTGCCCAGATCCCGGCTAGTATGCAAGGTAGTTCGTTTCGCGCTTTTTGCCGTGGCGAAAATCCAAGCAATTGGAAGACAGCCGCCTACTACCGTTATTGGATGCACATGGCGCATCATGACAATCCGGGCGAGATGGCAATTCGAACCAAAACCCACAAATTGATTTATTTCTATGGCTGCGATTACGATGGCAAGGATCAAACGCCGCCCGGATGGGAATTGTACGACCTGGTTAAGGACCCGGAAGAATTAGTCAACGTCTATGACGATGACGCCTATGCGTCGATCCGCGAGCAACTCAAGCAGCAATTTCGTGAACTGCGCAAGGCCGTAGGTGATGACGGATCGCACTACCCGAAGTGTGAGCAAGTCGTACAAGAATTCTGGGACTACGACGACCAGGATCGAGCCAAAGCCGTGCAAATCTCACACGAATTCAAGGCTCGAAGGGAAGCTAGCCTGGCAAAGGCGAATAATTGAAATGTCCAGACGTCGAGCCTGCTGAAATTGACACTTTCCAGCCCATCGATTTGTCACATATTGGTTCTTGAACCATTTGGCGGCGGAAGCCATGCAGCTTTCTATGGCGATTGGGCTCGCTTCAGTCGACACCGCTTTACCGTTTTGGAATTGCCGGCAGTCCATTGGAAATGGCGTTCTCGACACAGCTCGCTCAGCCTGGCAGAGCAAGCGGCGGCTGCGAGCAGGCGGGGACGCCCGTTTGACTTAGTGTTTTGTAGCGAAATGCTGAACTTGGCAGAATGGCGTGGATTTGCAATCCATGACTTGCGCGACCTGCCAGCGGTGGTCTACTTTCACGAAAATCAGTTCACCTATCCGCTGGCACCCGGGCTGTTGCGCGATCACCATTATGGTTACTCAAATATTCTGACCGCCATCGCTGCTGACCAGTTGTGGTTCAACACGGAATTTCACCGCAGCGAGTTCACGCAGGCAGCTCGCAGCTGGCTGCGGCGGATGCCCGACTACAAGCATTTGGAAAAATTTGAGGCCGCATGCGAACGCTCGCTCGTGCGAACTCCGGGAATCGTCCCTAAATTCTTCGCCCATGATGAGCGACAACACCGGTCACCAACTATCGGTTGGGTTGCTAGATGGGAGCACGACAAAGCACCGGAGCGCTTCGTGGATGCGATCATCGCACTTGACCGCCAAGGGCTAGATTTTCAGCTGTGCCTCCTGGGGCAACGATTTGTCCAACAGCCTGAGTGCTTAAGTCGCCTGCGAGATATCGCCGGGCCACGGATACTCTATAGCGGCTATGCCGAGTCCCGCAATGAGTACTGGCAGTTACTTGCTTCGATGGACTTGGTTGTTTCGACAGCGGATCACGAGTTTTTTGGGATGGCAATCTTGGAGGCGGTGGCTGCTGGCGCTCGCCCAGGTGTACCTCGCAGGCTAGCCTATCCAGAAGTATTTGGACTGGAAAAACATCCGTGTCACGCCCAGTTTTTTTATGAATCGACTACGGAAGCCTTGGTCGAATGGCTCCGCCGTGAAATCACTACGGAGACTTGGCGAATGCGGCCGGTTGAATTACAGCAGTTCATCGAAAGATATCATTGGCAGAATCTTGTCGTCGGATACGACGATGCGATCGCCGAGCTTTGCAGCGCAGGCCGGAGAAGTTCATAAGCCGTCTGCTGCCGAGTGCAATTCAGAGGTCCGTCTGGTTCAAAATCGACTTCGTCTCGCTGACGTATGATTTAAGACCTGGGGGAAAATAACCAGGCTGAGACGGCGCCCGGGTTCTTAGACGACGTGCGGTCGCTGGAGCTTTCTTCGTAACATTTGCCACGACTCTTGGCTCCTCGCGACCGCCTCCATGAAAGTCAGAGCTAGCTTGAGCCTAGCTCTGACCAATGAAACCTCAAGGTCCATCACGGCTTGGACTTGTCAAAGTCACTTTTAGTGCCGTCACCCTTGTAACGCTGTTGATTCAAGTCCTGAAACTGTTGTTGACGCATCAACTTGCGGTTTTCCGCCCACGCTCCGCTGTCAAGGTTGGCAGCTTGATCTCCATTGATTTCGCAACGGAGCTTGAGCTCCGAAACGCCGAACTTCAAGTAGTTTGAGTTCAGGAAAGCCGCATTATCCATCAGCAGCCCGCGAGCTTCTTCGATTTTGCCAGCGTCTCGCAGCGCGGTGGCGCGCGTATTGCGCTCGTTAGCGATCTGGATCACGCAGGATGCGGCCACTTGCTTGTCAACATCTCGCTCGGCCAACTCCGGCGAATCGGTGAATTTCACCTGCACGGTACTCGTCAGCTTGTCCTGCGACTCGGTGTACATATTCATGTATTCCAATTCGACACTGGCCACTGGGCGGTTGGAGCCATTTTCACCAGGAGCGATCTCGACTTCGAGGACGAAATAGCGTTCCTGACGAGAGTATAGCTGTCCAAGATCAAGCGAAACGAATTGTCCGGTAATGTTGGCTGGATAGTTAAGTACTTTGACAGGTCGAATACCTTCGGCCAACTTGGCGTTGATGTTTAGCTTCTGAGCAACGACACTCAACACATCGTCGAATTCATTCTGAAATACCTGAACGAGATTCTCAGCATCCTCAATGAAAACGTGGTTGCCGCTACTGGCCAGTGCCAAGCGAGTCATCAAGTCTTCGTTGTAGCCAAGTCCCAATCCCATGGTACTGACGGAGATGCCTTCCTTAATTAGCGATTCACCCAGTTGTTCCAGTTCCGCTGGAGAAGCCGGACCGACGTTTGCTAACCCATCGGAAAGCAGGATGACACGATTCACATGTTTGTCGTCCAGGAACTTGCGGATTTCGCCAGCAGCCTTGCTAACGCCAGCGAACAAGGCGGTATTGCCACCAGCGGCGATGCTGGCGATTTGTTTCCTGATCGTTTCGCGGTCGGATGCCTTGGTGGCTGGCACCAGGACATTGACCGATGAATCGTAGGTAACGACCGACACAATGTCCGAATCGCGCAAGCGATCGATGGCTTGGATCGCTGCTTTTCGGGCTTGCTCAATTTTCTCGCCCTGCATTGAGCCCGACTTGTCGATAACGATCGCTACGTTTACAGGCAAACGCTGCTTGTCACTGGGGAGCTCGAAGCCGGTGATGCCGATTCGCAGATAGTTTTCTTTCTTGGCGTCCTCGCCAACCAGCATGGTTGGGTTGGCAAGGGCTACATCTAGCTTTACCTGTTTGGCATCTCCTTGGCTGATGGGTATGAACTGTGACAACGCGAGCAATATCGCTGTGAAAGACCCTCTAACTACGCAGTTCTTTGTCATCCTAGAAACTCCCAATCTTTTGTTAGTGAGCGGCAGAAACACCGCACAGGGCAGCTCCGTTGCGTGCCTCTGTGTGTATTAAACGCTGCTCGACTTCGCAGAGTTTCTGGAAAGCGCAAACGAGTTGTAAAAGTCTTGTAAAAGCTCGCTAGACCAAGCCTTTCTAGCGGTGAAACAGCCTTTCTCTAAGGAACGAATAGGCCAATGCCTGCATGTAGGCGCGTTGCTTGTTGTTGGCAGCGCCACCGTGGCCACCCTCGATGTTCTCATAGTAGGACACATCGTGTCCCTGCGCCTCCATCAAGGCCATCATCTTTCTGGCATGGCCAGGGTGAACACGATCATCGCGGGTTGACGTCGTAAACAACACGGCTGGGTAACGCGTGTCCTTACGAATGTTTTGGTAAGGAGAATAGGTTTTGATGAACTCCCATTCACCCGGCGAATCTGGATCGCCGTATTCCGCCATCCAGCTAGCGCCAGCCAACAGCAGGTGATATCGCCTCATGTCCAGCAAGGGAACTTGGCAAACCGCAGCAGAAAACAGGCTTGGGTACAATGCAATCATGTTGCCCACGAGCAAACCGCCGTTTGAGCCCCCTTGGATCCCCAGATGTTGCGGACTGGTTACTTGGCGACCTATAAGATCCTGGGCGACAGCTGCAAAGTCCTCATAGGCACGCAGGCGATTTGCTTTCAAAGCAGCCTGATGCCAGCGCGGCCCATATTCTCCTCCACCTCGAATATTTGCCACAACATAAACGCCGCCCTGGCTGAGCCACGCACGACCGACACTGGCGGAGTAGCCAGGTGTCAACGAGATTTCAAATCCACCGTATCCATACAACAACGTTGGATTGCTGCCGTCGTACTTCAGATCTGCTGAGGCAACCATGAAATAGGGTACGCGAGTGCCATCTTGGCTAGTGGCAAATTGCTGACTTACTTTCAGCCCGGTCGCATCAAATTGAGGTGTCAATTGTTTCAGTTGCTGCAGGTTGTCACCAATCTCACCATAGAACAGTGTTGTTGGCGTTAGATACCCGCTGGAAGTCAACCAAAATGCGTTTGAATGGTCTGCGTCCACGGCGCTGACGCTAACCGTTCCAATTGCCGGTGCTCCCATGAGAGGCTCGCGACGCCACTGGCCTTCCTGGTGTTTTAGCACGTAGATGCGATTCTTGACGTCTTCCAGCACGTTTAGCAGGATAAAATCCTGAGTGGGCGAATAGCTGGCCAGCGAAGAATTCTCAGTCGGTTCGAAAAGCACAGTCAATTGGCGTTGCCCGTGCATGAAGTCTTCAAAGTTGCTAACCAATAGCGAGCCTGCGGAAAACGTTTTGTCGTCGACGGTCCAAGGTTCGCGCAGTTCCAACAATAGATGCTGGTGAAACACACTCTTGTTAGCACTATTAGGCGCATCGACCTTGACCAATTCACCTGAGTCTTTTCTTAAATACAGTTCATCGCTGTAGAAGGCGAGAGTGCGGCTAATGAAGTTCCGTTCGAAGCCTGGTGAATCATCATGAAAAGCCGCGATGTACATGTCTTCCGGCGTGCCTTCGTAGACGACTTCCGCTTGTTCTAGAGTCGTGCCGCGTCGCCAGAGCTTTGCAATTCGTGGATAGCCCGATGAAGTGAGCGTTCCGCTGCCGAAATCGGTATAGACGAAGACTGTATCACGATCGATCCAGCCCAGGTCCCCCTTCGCCTCGGCACGTGCGAATCCGCCCTCGACAAAGGATTTCGTATTCATGTCGAATTCGCGAGTGACGGATGCATCAGCTCCACCCCGCGAAAGTCCGATGAGTGCGAGGTCGTAGGTTGGGCGAAGGATCTTAGCACCGTCCCAGACCCAATTTTCGTTTTCTTCCTTGGCCAGCGCATCAAGGTCAAGGACAATTTCCCAATCCGGATGTTCTTTCCTGTACTCTGTCAGCGTAGTGCGTCGCCAAATTCCCCGCTCATGCTGTCGATCGCGCCAAAAATTGTAGTAGTAATTGCCTGCCTTACTGACGAAGGGAATGCGCTCATCGGAGTTGAGGATTCGCAGCAGGTCTTCGTTCAACTCGTTGAAGGACTGTTGGCCTTCAAAATGGGACTGAGTAACTGAGTTATGTTCTTTGACCCAAGCCAATTGCTTTTCGCCGCTAACATCTTCGAGCCACAGATTGGGATCTTCTTGTTCTGTCACATCTGAAACCTTACGAGGTTCATCACCAATAACTGGCGCCACTAGACAAAGTGTAGCACCTGAGAAATAAAACCACAAGAAACACAAGGAACGCAGCATCACGAAACACTCCAGAAACGGCCCGCAGAATAAGCACTTCTCCCATGATATGCCAATTCCAGGATTACTGCTTGGTCCTCCCGGCCCAGAATGCGATGAATTGCAGCATGGCGTAAATATTCGCCGAAGGGGTGAATGGAGCAATTGATCTGGCGTGGACTGGGTGCATGTATAACTCGAATGGCCCC
>JAGQPR010000529.1 GCA_020426625.1 Planctomycetales bacterium | reverse complement strand
TTCCTCTCAATCGGGGAATTCTGGCGAATCCCACTACGGACCAATCCTAATTTTTAGCTGTCCCAAACCACTAGTTGCGGACCTAGTTTTGCCTAAAAATGATTGCTTCGTAAGCAGAGATAGTGTCAACTGACAAGATCTAAACCTTTTCGATTTTAGTCTCGTTGTTTGTTTACGGAGGCGACCCTTATGAAGCGCGCAAAGTTGGGCTTTACTCTCGTTGAGTTGCTTGTAGTTATTGCGATCATTGGAATCCTGGTTGGCTTGCTCTTGCCTGCCGTGCAGGCGGCCAGGGAAGCTGCCCGCCGCATGCAGTGTAGTAACAACCTAAAACAGCTGGGATTGGCCCTGCACAATTATGAATCCGCCTACAAGAAGATTCCGCCGGGATGGATTTCAGCGCAGGGGTTGATGCACACGGCCTCGGATTCTGGAACCGGAACCGATGGCTGGGCCAACTGGGCATGGCCGTCCTTCATTCTTCCCTTCATCGAGCAAACCAATCTTTACAACGCAATGCAAGTTGGAGATCTGGACAGTCGGCTAGCGCTTGACAATACACAAATCTTGGCAATCATCCAAAGTCCCGCTTTTTCGACATATCGCTGCCCTTCGGACTCAGCTCCCTTACTCAATAATCGGCGACCGGTGTCTGGTTACGACAATACGTTCCGTGAGATTGCCGTTACCAACTATGTCGGTTGGAATTCAGGCAGTTACGGCTGGGTACCAAATTCCGGTGGTCCGCCGGAACGATACGGCATTATGGGAATGAACTCGGCGACGAAGTTTGGCAGTATCAGCGATGGCTTGAGCAATACCTTTGCCTTTGGCGAAAGATCCTACAAAGATGCTGTTGCTCCATCAGGTCGCACCATTCGATGTGGAGCGGCGGTCATGTTCAACCGCTGGGGCACACATCGTCAGAATTCCAGACGAAACCCAGTGTACGGAAATACGAATACCCTGGGCTTGGGCGAAGGGCACATCAACAGCATCTTCTCCGGGAGTCCAACAAATCCAGGCGGAAATAACAACAGTATCTGCGCTCGCGGCGCTTTTAGTTATCACGTTGGTGGCGCTCAGTTTGCCTTGTGTGATGGTTCCGTGCATTTTGTGAGCGAGACCATTGACTGGGTACCCGATATCGCCGTGAACAGCGTCTATGAATACTGGGGTGCCATGGCCGACGGTCAAGTGGTATCCGGAATTGAATAGCGCGCCTTTAAGTCGCGAGCCTTCAAAGCGTCGTGATTCGCAGCAATTGTCTTCGCGGGCAGTAGCAGAGCCTACTGCCCAGCTCGAGGTTTCATCCATCAAGACTTCTGGCGCATGTTCCGAGTTGCTGCCAGGACATCAAATTACAATTTGAGGTAAATATTGCATGTTTATTCAGCATGTAGCTGGCCGCCGGTTAATGTGCATGGCTTCCCTACTGTGCCTACTGACAGCGGGCTGCGGCGAGATGAAGGTTGCACCGGTGACTGGCACCGTTACCTTGGACGGCAAACCGTTGGCTAACGCGTCGGTTCGATTCCAACCGACGGGTGGGGGGCGTCCAAGCGCTGGGTTTACCGACGAAGATGGCGTTTACGTGCTGGACTACAGCATGACGGAAGCTGGCGCTGAAGTCGGAAGCTGCCAGGTGATCATTGCTACCGGCGGTGGAGGAGACTACGACGAAAGTGGCCAGGTGACCAAGCAGCAGACCAAGAATCAAATTCCTGCCAAGTACGCCAAGGACCCTGTGGTGGTCGAAGTTGAGCCCAAAAGCAATACCATTGATATCGCGCTGACTAGTGACTAGTGGTAGATGCGATCGCGAGCCGCGACTTGCCAGCTTTCAACCAATTGATTGTCGGCTACGGCAAACATCGCGGCATGAAGAGCAACTGTGGGACAGATGTGCGTGGGAACTGCGTAAAGCTCCTGGCCAATAGCAAACTCTGCTGCGCGCGCGGTCTCAATCACCAAATGTTCTTCGTTTTGTTTGACCTCGCGGGCGTCAGGTAATTCTGGGAAATGGCAGCGGCGCCCCGCTGGCGGATCGGCGGCAATGGCTTTGTGGCCTAGATCCAGGGTCAATAGGTTCTCTGCGGTCTTGGAGACGACACGCGTCATTACCAGAGCTGCCGGATGTAGCCCAGCGATGTCCGGGTAATTTGTGCCGTAGCCGTGATCGGAAAGGAAGCAGGTTCCCGGCGAAAGCTCGATGTCGACATCCAATTCCAGGTCTGGCAAGTTTGCAAATACTGGAAAAGTAGGAGTGCCGCCGCATACTAGCTTGGGCACTGCGTGACCGGCAGATTGCAGATTCCTTACCAGGTCGGCCACGGGTTGCATGAGCGATGCAACGGCGGCGCGACGCTCATCGAGCGAGGGCTGGTGATTATGGCCATCGTAAACATGGAGACCGGCGGCACGTAAAGAGGTAGCTTGACTGAGAAACTCGTACAGCTGAGCGGCAGCAGGTCCGGCAGGCACGCCGGTCCGGTGCATTCCGCAGTCAATATCGACCAACACATCTAGGAAAACACCGTGTTTGCTACATTGTTCGCTTAGCAGCCGCGCGGGCTCCAGGTGGTCGACCACTGCCGAAAATCGCGTCTGCGGGAATTCTTGAACAATCTCGACGAACTTGTGGATGGCCGGGCCAACTAAAGGGTAGGCGATCAGTACGTCGGGCACCCCGCAGTTGGCTAGCAGTCTGACTTCTGAGAGGGTTGCGCACTTGTGTTTAGCGATGCCTCGATCCAGAGCCATGGCAACAATTTCAGCCGTCTTGTGCGTCTTGACGTGCGGCCGCAGGCGAGCGGGTCCGCCAGCAATGGCAATGGACTGCTCCAGATTTGCGCGAACGACTTGAGGATAGACCAACAGGCATGGTGTAATGAGTTGTTCTGGACGGTGAAGGCGGTAATAGGGCTCGGACATACACTCGATTCTTATCTAGGTCAGGAACTTTTGGCAGGGGCTCCTCTTCGCTGACTGACCCGCTTCGCGCGTGCCCGCTGGCGACTCCCGAGCGAGGGAGAGTTGATTGTGGGAAGAGGAGTCTTTTAATCTCTTGTCAGTCCATTTAGTGGACTGACAGATCCACGCGGACAATTTCATCGTCGTTGCGAACGAACATACTCTGCTTGGCAAAGGCGGGGTGACTCCAGACGACTTCTCGACCAAAGCACGTGTTGCTCGCATCGACCACGTGCATGCGGCCTTTCTCTTCAAACCCCTCGGGCGACAGTTTGGCAATCACGAAATCGCCGGTTTCAGTAAATAGAAAGTACTGATCTGCATGCTTGACCGTGAATGCCGTGCCGTGCGAAGCTCGCCGCTCGCCACCGGTCGTCAACTGAAACGATTCCCAGAAACGTGTGCCATCAATCGGGTTGACAGCAATATACTGGCCCGTCTCGCAGTCGGAACCGTAAATGGCATCGTCGCTGAAGAGGGCGGTCGCATTTCCACAATAGACCCCATGATTAGTGCGGCCTGACCAAAGTGTGCGGTTCGGCTTGCCGTCTGTACCAATCTCCAGCATGGCCGCCGTCTTACCAATGCCGCTGACGAATAAGCGATTGCCATTGCGCTGTGGCGCCGCGATGGCCATACCGTACTGCGGTTTTAATTCGAACGACCAGATCAATTCCCCCGAAGTCGGGTTGAGCGCATTGACTGCATCGATGTGCCAAATAAGTAGCTCCTCGTGCCCCGAGAAATTGTAAATAGTAGGTGGACAGTAACCTATCTCACCAGCTGTGAGGGCTTGCCAAACCACTTCACCGGACATCTTATTCAAGGCAACCACGACACTGCCTTCACCACCAGCCAGGCAATAGACTAGCTCGCCCCACACCAACGGATGCGCCGCGTGCCCCCAAATCGGACTCTCAGATTGCGTCGACTCTGACAGCTGTCGTTTCCATACCACTTCTCCGTCGGCACAACGTAGACAATGGAGATCTCCCTCAGCACCCAGGACATAGACTCGATCGTTATCCACAGTGGGTGTCGCGCGTGGTCCTGCGCCGAACGACAGTTTGTAGGTTCGTGGATATTCGAATTTCCAGAGTTCCTGGCCAGTTTCAACATCCAGGCAGAGAAGTCGCTCGGTACCGGTCAACGAATCGCGACTGTCCGAATTATTCGTGACGGTTCCGCTGGTTTTGACATAGTCGGTGACGAAGACTCGCCCTCCGGAGACAGCTGGTCCAGAATAGCCTGCAGCAATCTTGGTTCGCCAGAGGATGGGCAGACCCTCGTCAGGAATCTGCTCGATCACATTTTCTTCTTGGTAGACTCCGTCGCGATTGGGTCCCATCCACTGTGGCCAATCGTCTGCCACGGCAACGGACGAGGCCGCTGAGGCATACAATACGCCTAAAGCCAGGCCCGCTAAGCGACCGGTTACCGAGATGCAGGGTTGACGGCTCACCCTCGCCCATCTTGTCAAAAAGCCTCGAAGGTTGGTCATTCTTCGCGATATTGGCTTCACTGAATTCTTCCTTTCTCGGCCAGAATCTTGGCAATTTGCGGAGGGAATGTACGACGCTATCTTACCCTAATGCACTCGCAACAGCCAATTGGCCTGGTAACCAGTAAGTCATGTTGTTCAAGCAACAGCAGAAACTCTCCGGGAAAGAAAGTCGCTACGATTACACAGCGCTCGCGACTAGGTAGTGTCACAAATCGTAATTCCGATGCCACATCAGCCGCAACGCGCTAGCGTGCGGTTCCGTCAAAAACCGCGTGCTAGCTAGCGCAAAGCGGCTAATTTTGCGGAAGGATTATGTGGAACTGAATTTCCAATTCTTGACACTAGCTAGCGATGCGAGTCAAAAGAATTTCGCTGTAAAATTGTCACTTCTCGCTGATCGCCGGTACCTGTTTACTGGCATTAGCCTGCAATGACTGCATTTTCGTACTCGTACTCAGCCTTCGGCGGTACTCGTTCTCCTACTCGAAACCCCGGGGCTTCCGAGTAGGGTTACGATTACCATTTCACTGAGTACGAGTAGGATTTCGCTGTTAGCCGTACCGGCGATCAGCGAGAAGTGTCGAAAAATTCCGGAAAATTCTTGCAATCGTGCATGGCTGAAACAAGCGATT
>JAGQPR010000528.1 GCA_020426625.1 Planctomycetales bacterium | reverse complement strand
TTCCTCTCAATCGGGGAATTCTGGCGAATCCCACTACGGACCAATCCTAATTTTTAGCTGTCCCAAACCACTAGTGTGCAGCTTGGAACAGTTAGGCTCGCGGGTGGTACTGCCTATGGATGCGTCTTAATCGCGAGCTTTCCACTTGCGTGTAAATCTGTGTAGTTTGAATACTAGCATGCCCGAGCAATTCCTGTATCTGACGAAGGTCGGCTCCTCCGCAAAGCATATGCGTTGCAAAACTGTGGCGAAGCGTGTGCGGGCTGATGGCAGGATCGATGTCGACGCGAATTGCATAGCGTTTTACCAGTTCCCAGATCGCTTCGCGCCTGAGACGTCTTCCCGTCCGCGATAGAATTAGCCAGGGAGTGCGCTCGGGGTCCCGCTCGCCGATCAATTCATGCCGCTGAACAGAGAGGTACAATTGGACGGCTTCGATGGCTTGCTTGCCGATGGGTACCATGCGTTGTTTGGAGCCTTTGCCCTCGACAAGGCAATGCCCTTCCTTCAAGTGTACATTGGATAACAACAGATGGGACACCTCGGATACACGGCAGCCTGTCGCGTAAAGCAATTCCAATACGCAACGGTCGCGCTGCCAGAACGGGTCATACCTGCGCGGGGCCAGGAGCAAGGCATCAATTGCTGACGGCGTAATTGCCTTGGGGATCCGCTGCCACAATTTTTGCGTTTCGAGCAGCTCCGATGGATTATCTTGTACAATCCCTTCCAGCTGGAGATACTTAAAGAACATGCGTATGGCCACGATAGTTCTAGAAATCGAGGCTGGCGCGAGATCTTCGGTCTTTAGCCAAATGACAAACTGGCTCAGATCCGACAAGCTCAGTCGACTTACCAGCCGATTACCCAGCCAAAGCTGGAAGCGATCCAGGTCGCGACCATAAGCCGTGACCGTGTTTGTGGCTAGGTGGCATTCGGTGCGCAGGTAGTTAGTAAATCGCTGGTGCAGGTCGCTGGTAGGCTGGGGTTGGTTGTCCTGTAGAGAGCTACCGGCCTTTTGGCGGAGCTGGCTCAATTTGCTGACCATAGGTGAGTTGACCGCTTCTTTTCTTTGTCGTGCTGGCGAACAATCCGCGAACCGGGCAAGTCCACCTACCAGTCGAGAGAAGAGTCCCTAGAATGTTGAAATCTTCGATGTCAAACGTATGAGCACCTATGCACAAGTTTTCTGATACTTGAACTACCGTGGCTAACGCCAAAGCGGCTAATCATGCGGAAAAACTTCTGCGTGGATGCTTAGTTGGAAGCATTTCCGCGACCGCAGCCACTTAGCCAGTCGCTGCAATAATTGTCGACCGAGGATTGCCGTGTATTCGCTGTTGTCTGGGGTAATTTTCGAGTTTTGTTCGCCGCGATCCAAACGGAATACACCTAGATTGATTACAAGGATAATGCCATGAATATTTTGGTTATCGGCGGTGCCGGTTATGTCGGGTCGCACACGGTCCGGCTATTGGTACGGGCCGGACACAATGTCACCGTCTATGACAATCTCTCACGCGGACATCGTGCCTGTGTTCCTGAAGGCAGGCTGGTCGAGGGCGAGTTGAGTGATCGAGCCAAGTTAACGGCTGTGCTTGTAGAGAAGAAGATAGATGCAGTCATGCACTTCGCGGCCTTTGCGTTGGTAGGCGAATCTGTAGCTCACCCAGCTATGTACTATCAAAACAATGTCACCGCAACCTTGGAGTTGCTGGAAG
Organism: Planctomycetales bacterium; assembly: GCA_020426625.1. Classification (GTDB taxonomy): domain Bacteria; phylum Planctomycetota; class Planctomycetia; order Pirellulales; family Pirellulaceae; genus Aureliella. The sequence continues at coordinate 3,390 of JAGQPR010000528.1, read as the reverse complement.
CCATGCGAGCATCGGGGGTGTGGCGAATTGTGTTCTCCAGTACGACAGCCACCTATGGTCAACCCGAGAAAATACCTATTACCGAAACGACATTGCAGCTGCCGATTAACCCGTACGGTTTTACTAAGTTGGCCATCGAACATGCACTCACCGATTACGCCAGGGCCTATGGATTTGGAGCTGCCGCCCTACGTTATTTCAATGCAGCTGGCGCCAGTCCCGATGGCGATATCGGTGAGGATCACGATCCAGAAAGCCATTTGATACCGATCGTCTTGCAGACAGCGCTTGGCCAGCGCGAGAGGATTGGGATTTTTGGTGACGATTACGAAACGCCCGATGGTACTTGTATTCGGGATTACATCCATGTCGATGATCTGGCCGACGCCCATGAACGAGCGATGAACTTGCTGGAACCAGGCACTAACATTCAAGTGAACTTGGGCACCGGAAAGGGGCACAGTGTCTTGGAAGTAATCGAGGCCTGCCGGCAGGTTTCCGGACATCCGATTCCAACTACGGTCGAAGCGCGGCGACCGGGTGATCCAGCCCAACTGGTCGCTGATAGTTCTTTGGCACAACGGTTGCTTGGTTGGACGCCCAAATACGAGAGTATTGACGCAATTGTGAAAAGCGCTTGGAAGTGGCACAAGTCACACCCCAGAGGGTACGCAAGCTAGCAGCAGCCGGTACACAGACTCATCTAGGTGTAGTAAGCCAAGGTCGAATGATGCGTTAACGCGATAGTCATTCATACGTAGATGCTCAATATAAGCGCCAATGCATGAGTTTTCTGATGCTTGAACAAACGTGGCTATCGCCAAAGCGGCTAGTAATGTGGAAAAAATTCTGCGTGGATGCTTAGAGCCAAGAATGTGTCGAGAGCATGCAGTCAATTATCGTTGAAAGACCTTATCAGTTTGTGCCACCGCACCGTGGCAACTTGGCGCCGTCGCTCATTCAGGCGGTGCGGCTGGTCGATCATTATCTAAATCGCTTTGAAGGAATCACGTCGTTCGAAGTTCGTGGCGCGGAATTGTTGCGAGCGTCGATCGATCGCGGCGATGGAATCGTCTTGGCTCCCAATCATTGTCGTTATGCCGACCCCGTTGCCATGGGCTGGGTCGCACGCGCAGCGAAGACTCACGTCTTCGCCATGGCGAGTTGGCATTTGTTTAATCAGTCATGGCTGCAGTCGCTGGCCATTCGATTGTGTGGTGGATTCAGCGTTTACCGTGAGGGATTGGATCGTCAATCGCTGGACACAGCTATTGAGATTTTGGTAAACGCCCGGCGACCACTGGTAGTCTTTCCCGAAGGAACGGTTTTTCGCAGCAATGATATCTTGCAACCGCTCCTGGATGGAGTTGCTTTTTTGGCTCGCTCCGCCGCGAAGAGGCGTGCCAAGCGGGATGGGGGGCAAGTAGTTATCCACCCAGTCGCCATTAAGTACGTTTTTCACGGAGACCTGGAAAAAACCCTTCACCCTGTGCTGAGCAAGTTGGAAGCGCGATTCCAGATCGGCAGTCCCTATGCACACGATAAGCTGGTGCCGCGCATCGAACGATTGAACAAAGTAATGCTGGCGATCAAGGAAGTCGACCATCTCGGACAAGCTCAATCGGGCCCAATCGAACTGAGGAAGCAGCGGTTGATGGAACATCTGCTGACCCAATTGGAGGAGCAATGGTCGATTGTTCCGTCGGAACACAAGGTTATCCCACGCATCAAGGCGCTAAGAATCAAACTGGTTCCGGAGTTGTTGAAAGCTGAGAAAGCTAGTCCGCGGCGTGATTTGATTTGGGATGCACTGTATCGAGCGTATTCGGTACAACAGATCGCTTCCTATCCCAGCAGCTATTTAGATGTGCCCACGGAAACTCGGATGCTAGAGACCGTGGAGCGGATTGAGGAGGATGTCTATGACCGCAGCACCATACACCGACCGTTGCACGCCATTCTGTCCGTAGGCGAGGCGATGCGAGTGAGCGACTCCAAACCGACAAGGCATGAACCGGACCCGATCATAGCGCAATTGACAACTGCGCTTGAGAGGATGTTGGAGCAGTTGTCAACAGCCTCGCCCATCTACACCGGGGCCTAGCTTGGCAACTGGTCCGTCCACACGGGGTTAGCGCGCATCAATGCCTGGGCTACGGCGTTTCGGTTTCAGGCTGGCTTGTTGGACCCACCAAGGGTGTCGCTGTGGGGCTTTCTTGCGGCAAACTCTGCAATTGGTTCAATCGCCTCTCGTACGCGGCTACTTTTTGATTCAATCCGAGCAATTGCAGATGAATCGAGTTGATCGGTGCTGCCAAATCTTGCCAGTAGTCGTCTTCGCGAAACTTCAGAGGGCGACACGATGAATCTACGACCAATTCTGCTAGATGATGACGAAGCCTGTAGATGGGGCCTGCGAATAAATTGCTGAGTCTAACGACGTCGAAAATGACTAGCGGAAGCAGCAATACGGAACTTGGCAACCATGGCCAAACATCCAAGAACAGCGCCTTTAGATGCGTAAAGAACGGTTCGTCCGGATTCTCATAGTACTGAATAAACAAGAAGCTCAAGCCCAAATAGGAGATCGCGCTGAACCAATAGAGCAGGACACGGCCTATGAGGACGCCTTGTACTTTTCGATCGATTAACAGAATTTCACGAAGAGCCACCGCACGTCTCCCATCGGGTTATCGCCTAGTTGTTTCCAAGCGCTTCCCGGATGGCCTCCGAAGATGTATCCATACTGTCTTGCGTTGACACGGCCAGTACTTGAACCGCGCTGATGCAGACACCGACGATCAAAGCCAGCATGACGGCGTATTCAACGGCAGTTGGGCCGGATTCATCACACAAGAATCGGCGGACTGTTTTGGGGAGTCTGTTAATCAATTTGAGGCGCCTTTTCAATTCCGTGATGAATTCTGGACCTTTCATCAATTGAAAGATAGCTTGAATCACGGCGCGATGAGCAGAAACCAATTCGGAAAGTACGTACGCAATTCTCCTCGCAGTTCGGAAATCGCTACGATTGATGCAACCGGAACTTTTCCAGAAACTATCGGGAACGCTTGCCAGTGCGCAAGCGTTTGTTGTGGAGCTCGCGGCACCATCCGTTCAGTACTTTTGCTGGCGCTCTGATTTGCAACGAGACTCGCGATGCCCGCTCTCCGGTCCGCTGGAAAACAGTATTGAAGGAAGACAATTTTACAGTGGAGCTCTTTACTCAGTCTGTCTATCCAGCGACAATCCAGCCGGGGTTGGCCGAGAAGGAGAGTGTCACACATGCTTGACTCGCTTCCAATTGCGGCGGAAAGCGATCATACTTGGTGGATCGTCGCCCCCTCTCGCTCGCTAAAGATGCAGAAAAAGGACACTTCTCGCTAATCG
>JAGQPR010000527.1 GCA_020426625.1 Planctomycetales bacterium | reverse complement strand
GAAGTGTCCGAAATATATCGTTTTGACGGTAGCCTTTCTTTGGTCTATTCACCAACCTGCGAACCTGGATTGCTACGCAAACCTACGTTACAAAGGGAAACGGTGAATAGTTTCTTTCGCAAAACCCGGTTGCCCCACATTGTTTTCTCATCTCCAAAGTGAGCAACACTATCAATCTGTAAGCGCACAATACAATTTGTACCGAGACGTGGAAGACGAGATAACGTTTCTAGCCTGACTAAAGTCTAGCCTTGAATTCGAGTATTTCGCGGCGCAATTCGACGTAGCGTGATTCGTTAGGGGCCAAATTCAAGGCGCGATCGATTTCGGACAAAGCCTCATCGGGCCGTTGCGCTGAGAGAAGTGCCTTGGCAACCGCATAGCGATAGTTTCCTTGATCTGACGAACTCAATGCCGCCTGTGCAGCTTGGTTGAGACCTTGGATCTGAATTTCTACATCGCCCTTTTTCTCAGCCGCCCAAATGACGAGCTGCCGCTCGGCATTCTTGTTCGCTGAAGCTAGTGCGGACGACAGGTCAATTGATGTGTAAATTCGTTCTGCTTCCACCGCACGCTTCATGGAGTCGAGCTGTTTGGCAAACGCCAGTCGAATCAGTGGATTCTCTGGCAGGACGGGCTCCAATTGCTCAAAGCTGAGGCCGTGGTCTAGCATGTTGGCAACCTGAGGAGGAACCCTTGGCAGCGAAGACAGTAGCTCGCGCCAAAGTTCTAGTCCAACGATCGTCTCGCCGGACATTACGGCGTGCGTAGCTGCCGCCTGAATAATCTGCGGACTATTCTTACATGTTATCATGATGCGGAAATAGTTCGACACTCTCTCAAATTGACTGGCATCTCCTAAATCCGCTCTAAGTAAACCCCAACTGGCTCTCCAATCCCAGGGACTTGCAGCCAATACACTGAGCATACCGGCACGCGAGGCATGTAAGTGTTCCAACACGGCGGATTCATCGACTAGTTGGTCACGCAGTTGCTTGACCTCCTCAGTTGCGTTTGGCGCGAACGAAGCTGTAAAGAATTCAGGACGCGCCAAAGACCTGCGCATAGTATCATTGATTTGTTCTGGCCAGCGCTTCGATAAAGCAAGTTCCGACTGGGCCAAGTCCTGGAGTCGCCTTGCAATCTGAAATTGAATCTCAGGGTAATCGGACGTCAGGCGAGCGAATTCGCTATCAATGGTACTCGAATCGACTTCGCCGGAGTTTGAATTAAGCGAAGCGAGATATTCTGCTGTGGCAAAGGAACGCAGGTCACCAGAGCCGAGTAGAACAGCCAACAGGATTGCAGAAGAAAATACGAGAGTTGCAGGCCAAAATTTGTTAGGGGCGACATGTACCTCAGCAGTTTTCTGGGGCGCAGCTGATCCAGCCGACTCCGCGGCAAGAACCGGTTCTGAATGTGTGCTGGCCGACGGAGCGGATCTGTCCGGTTTGCTTTGGCTCCGCGACTGGCTACTTTTGGATCGCGAACGCCGGCGTTTTCGTTTTGATTTCTCGACGTACTCCTTTGTGCCTAGGTAAGCACCAACGATTGCCCCAAGCGGCAAGAAAACACTGGGAAGGATCAAGCTAAAATCGACCAGGCTCTGTAGTCCAATTGCTAGGACAGCAAGAATACAACCCAGTCGAATGGCCTTCGATAAACGGGCGGGGGGCTGCTTCGTTAACAATTGCCATATGAGCCAACCAACGCCAAAAATCAATCCCAGCGCAGCCAGTGGTCCGCAGTTTGATAGAACCTCGATTACGATGTTTTCGGCATGATAAAACCATACACTGGTTGGTGTCTGATAGGCAGGAAGGATTGCAAAGTGAAACGTACCCAAGCCGCTACCCAAAATCCAGGCGCTCGATTGTGAGAGGGCCATTCCCCACAGAGTCAATCGCTCGTTATCACGTTCGTACGCTTCCTCGGAGACCGTCTCCAGTCTCTGGCCAATAGCTTCGTCTAGCTCAAATGTGGACAGAAACAAGCTGCATCCAGCTAGCAACAAGACGATGACCATGGTTCCACTGGATGACATCTGCTTGCCGAAGGCAATGGCAAGTACGGTCACCACCGCCGCACCTGAGCAGGCTAGAATTCCACCGCGGCTATTTGCAATGAGAATACCAGCTGCAAGAACGATGAGAAGAATCAGGTAAGTTATCGACCAGGGATCGGCGTCAGAAACAAACTCCTCAACCCGTCGGCGTATTCGAGCAATCGGATTCACCGAAGGATACTTCAAGCGATATCGTCGGTCTACCTCATCATTTCGATCTCGATGATGCAGCAATAACAGGATGGCTGCCGAGGCCAGGCAGCAGACCGTGTACTGCGGCGCAGAATTGCGGCTAATAAATGTCGAAAACGAAGTTGATTTCATGTCGGCTAACAGCGTCCAGCCATCCGCTACAATCGCTTGGTAGATACCGATCGCCACGTTGGCGGATCCGCTTATCGCTAGAACTGAAAACAAGAGTACGCAACTGGTGCGGTCGCGGAACAGAATCGTACACGAAAGAAGAAATGCAAATCCAATCGCAAGTACCGTGAAACTTGCACTAGTCTGCAGCGGATGAATACTGACCGTCCGCGGAGCGCGCACCACGGCTCCACTTGCCGCGTCGGACGTTGCGAATGTCTCGGTAAGCGTTTGAACTTCGGATTCGAGTCCGGCGGAGGGCGACAACCATGACCAAACCACTTCTGGCAGTGGGACGATCTGCAGTAAAGCAATCACCAGTATCCCACAGATCGACCAAGCGAGTGGACTGCTGATAGCGACTTTCTTCTTGATCGCTACTGCGAAGGCAATTAGCAGTATGAGCGAGACGGCAGGAATCAGCCAAACCATCGCTTGCCAGTGCGCCATCCCGTAGGGCCAAGGACAAACGACTAGCACAAGAAAGATCAGCGATCGAGCCGCCCATGCCAGAATGTCCGTCCAGTCGAGTTTGGCGCGCTCGTTGCGAGAACGATCGCTTGTACGTTGGCTTGAATGGCTAGAACGCCGTTTTGATGACATAAGATATCGATGATTCTAAGTGATTTAGCCACGCTTCGAATGCGGTGCCGAAATTTTGTACCACGCCTCAGGTTAATCAAACTTGCGATTTTGAGAAGAATCTCATCGCTGCAGGAAATGACAGCGTTTCAGGCTGCGTTCGATTAGGTTGATTAGGCGCACTTTGCAAGCTAGCAATCCGTATGCTCTCTGTAATCCTGGCGGCATGGGCAATTTGGTGTCGTTCATATTGTTAGGCCCGGCAAGCGGAAGAATCAGTGAAACATAGGCGTTTGGTTAGCGCCAAACAAAGAGATTAGACCACAGATCGCTACCACCGTCGTTTACCGAACGAGTGGAATAAACGTGAGAATTATTCAACTCGGCACAGGTTGACGCTCGATCTATGCACTACGGCCACCATTACGAGCAATGCGCACGAATTGTGGGTTGTGTGGTACGGCAAGATTGCCGCTCTGAATGATCAACGGATTGACCTGGGGGATCGACAAGATGTCGTCATTTTCGAACGCAGCGCTTGGGCTTGATAGCCCCGGTCCGACTCGCTCGGCACTGCGGCTTTGCAAAGCTCTTGCGTTGAGCACACTCACCTTACTCGCCTTTTGCTCATCTGGCTGTTCCGTCGTGAATAACGGTTACTCATCGTTGACGAGGAACGGCTCTTGGAACAATGCTGTCGTTGGAATGCGAAATCGTTCCTTCTCGGCTAAGGGCTGGCATCGAAGAAAGGACGCTTACTGTCGCGAGAAGCATCTTGGCGACTTCTGCAAAGGATTTCGCGCTGGCTATGAAGCTGTTTGCGAGGGCGGAAACAATGGCTGCACGCCGGCCTTCCCACCATCGGACTACTGGAGCTGGGAATATCAATCCGGCGAAGGGCATGAACGAACTGCGGCTTGGTTCGCAGGATATCCCCATGGCGCGCGGGCGGCTGAAGAGGACGGCGTAGCGCACTGGCATCAAGTGCCAATGTCAGCTGGAATGCAAGCAGAGTACCAGCAAGCTGGCATTCTAACCCATGAAGGTGCTCTCTATCCCATCCCTGATCCAAACGCGAAGACTCAACCAGCGCCTGAACCCGAGGCACCAAAGTTGATGATTCCGATGTCTGACGGCACGTCACTTCCAATGGACATGTTACAAGTGGGCGAGGGGGAACAGCTGATTCCCAATAGCGTCCGCGTCCCAAGACAAATTCCGACAGCTACTTCGCGGTAGTTAGTTTGAGTGCAAATCGTTTCAGCCTTCAATCGTAACGACGACAGGAACGAGAACTGAACAAAAAGCGTTCAGAATCGCTTCCATAAGACTTGATTCCGAATCGTCCAACTAAGGGCATTGTGCCATGACTCGATGGAAATACTTTTTAACAGACAAGTCCGCAACGCAACGACCAAAAGTTCGCAGAGCGTTCTCGGCTCTCATGCTGTCGGTTGCGGCCGCGGCGTCCTCCGGCTGCACCGCTTTGACCCAGCCGATTGATGGTGTGCCAGCCGACCGGCTGCCTCCGCAATTCTTCACGGGTGAGAAGAACGATCAGATTCCGATCGATATCAGCCTGCTTGCCCAGGAGAAGCCTCGACAGTATACGTTGGGGGCTGGAGACGTTATCGGTGTCTACGTGCCAGGCTACGTCCCAGCAATGTCAACGGATGCGATGCTCAAGGAAGTTTCCGAATCTCCTCCGGTGCACTTCCCTGATCGTGAAGACACGTTACCGCCGTCTACTGGCTTTCCGATCACCGTGCTAGAAGACGAGACGATTTCGCTTCCCAAGCTAGACCCTATCGAAGTGAAGGGCCTAACTACGGATCAGGTGCGAGATAAGATTCAAGATGCTTACTCGGCAGGGGGACTGACCTTCCAGGGGAAACCGGTCACACCAATTGTCAGCCTAATTGACAAGAGACGAATCAATGTCGTAGTAATTCGTCAGGATCAAGTCGTTCAAAGTTCGCTTCTCGAACAGGTGAATCGAACGGGTCGCGGTGTCACTGCCGCAGATCAAAGTGCGAAGGGCGACGTGGTTCAATTGGACGCGTTCGAGAACGACATTTTGCATGCTTTGACCGAAACGGGTGGTATGCCTGGTGTGTC
>JAGQPR010000526.1 GCA_020426625.1 Planctomycetales bacterium | reverse complement strand
CTAAACTTAGGCTGTAACAGACCACCGGGGGGATTCCAAGGAGATGCGATCAAGTAGCACGCAGGGGACCACCCGCATCGAACGGCTTGCAGTACAGGTTGATGTCAACTTGGCAACCAGCGAATGCATTTCCATTTGCCAATGCAAGGCTGATGGAGTCAGGCTTACGGAACTCAAGCAGTTTGACCCTGTGGCAAAAGAAACGGTCGCCCAGCGCCGTGACCGCCGGGCTAGAATTTCCAAAGCGATTCACGACGGTAGTGTATTACCCATCGATGTTGGCATCGGCGGCGTATTTATCCGTTTTGTCCTTAGACCAATTAACGCTCAAGAAGAACAGTCTTGGCTGGGGAAATCATCCGGCTTTCTCGATGCCACATCGGGTTTCTTGGCCATTGAAGATCACATTGTTCAACTCCCCGCCGACAGATACCAGGCAAATGTCTACTGCTATGTACCCAGTCGCTGTGCCGTATCACGACTGGCAGCCACCGTCGCAGGATGGGACGAATCATTGAATCTGGTGGATAACCTCAATCAATTCTGGAAATCCACGCGTAAGTACAAATGCGAGTGGACCAAGAAGAGTTTGCAACAAGCCGTCGCGGTCATTGTACAACTGACGCCTACTTCGCTTGAAGAACAGTCGTTCGTCGCAAGCGATGTAAAGGAATACGGGGCAAGGCAGTTGGCACTCAAATGGTCCCTGCGAACGCTACCGAGCTGTCCCGATTTCATTGAGCCGTGTTTTGAGGAACAGGAAGAAGGCGATCAATGGGAGATCGAGTCGGTCGATGTGCCAGGTCCAAGGAAGAAGCCGGCCGCCAATTCCGCTGACGAACAAACAACGCATCCCGTGTATCCCATACTGTTGTCAGACGATGACCTGAAGCAGTTTCGAGAGCAACTGGTTTCACTAGTCTTCGCCGCGCGAAAGGGCCCTCGATTCGAACCCCATAAAGTTGTGCCGCGGATGACTAAGAATACCTTGAAGGAGTTCGACTACTTGGCGGAAGACAGTCAGCTATATCCTCGGCTCATGTTGGTCCTAGCGTGTACGCAGATCGAATGCGGGTACATTGAGTCGGCCGTCGCTGACGAAGCTCTGAACTGCATACCCACGATGGAACGAGTATATAAGCTTGACTTGAAAGGCGCTCAGCAAAAGAAAGCACTTCGCGAACTTCGAAAACTCCGCGAGGAAATCGAACAGTTTCGGGACATGTGACGGAGTTCACTCGATAGAAAACGCCACGTTAACCTTCCTGGTGGCTGCGGCTGTTATGCCAGCATGTTGCCGGGGTTCGTGTGCCCGCTCGCGACTCTCCTAAAGTCAAAAAGATAGTTAGTCTTGATGGCGATTAGCGAGAAGTGTCGAGAATCTTCATGGAATCTTTAAATTTCTTGGCCCTCTCTGGCCCGCATTGTCGCATTGCAACACGAAGCTTGCCCCGCCCATCACGATCTCGATCGACCAAACTCACACAAGCAAACCTATGGAATTTCTAGAAATACCACTCTTTGACGATGACATCTTCAAATTGCTCGTCCGCTTCGCGATCAACAGTCTCTTTCTTTCACTCATTGTCGCGTTCGCAATCTATCCCAGGCAACGTGAGCGTGAGTTCGCATTTACCGCGGTCATGCTGAATGTAATTGTCTTTTTCATTTGTTTTACGATGAAGAAGTTGGAGTTGGACCTTGGACTAGCGCTTGGATTGTTTGCCGTCTTTGGTGTCCTGCGCTACCGCACCGATGCTATTCGAGTTAAGGAAATGACTTACTTGTTCATTGTGATCGGAATCGGAGTCATCAATTCGCTATCCAACAAGCAAACCAGCTATGCGGAAATCCTGCTGGTGAATAGCGTGATATTCTCGGTAGCGTTGCTCAAAGAATGGATCGTGGGGTGTCCCCCTCTAACGACTGATCAACACAATGCATCGGCAATAGACAAACTGGACTCGGATCGAGACGAAAACCCCGAGAAGCGTAAGGGGAACGGAAAGAGAAAAAAATGCGATGAGGCAACCAAACTTCCTAAATACTCTTTCGAATACGACCGCCTCAATCTGCTGGGAGAAGCACATCGTCCCAGCTTGATCGCTGACCTGCAGGAGCGGACTGGAATGGACATCGTCAAGGTGGAAGTCAAATCGGTTGATTTGGTTCAGAACAAAGCCAACTTGACGATTTGGACGTCGGCCCCGTCGGCCGACTCCAGTGAGCCCAGTAAGTCTGAATAAACGAAAGAATTTTCCTAAGCAACTTTGCGAGAGACATACATGAATCGAACATATTTTCGAATCGGAGCAACACTTCTCCTGGTCGGCTTGTCGATCACATTGTCCGCTCAGCCGCCTCAGGGAGGCGGAAACGGACCGGAAGCTGGAGGTGCGGGCGGGTTTGGTCCTGGTGGATTCCCACCAGAAGGATTTGGACCAGGCCAATTTGGCCCCGGACAGTTCGGACCTGGTGGATTTGGGCCTGGCGGTCCTGGTGGATTTGGGTCTGGCGGACCTGGCGGTCGCGAGGACCTAAAATTGGTCAAAGAATATGACCAGGACGAAAATGGCTGGCTGGATGCCGACGAGCGCTCAAAAGCGAGGAAGGCAGTAGCATCGGAAAATAGCGGTGGACGTGGCTTTGGACGCCGAGGTGGACCACGCGGAGCAGAACGCGAACCGGCGCAGCCTGGACGCAAAGTTGTACCAGAGCAGGTTGCGCACTTTCCAGACGCCGAACTCTACGAGCCGACCGTGCTACGAACTCTCTTTTTCGACTTTGAGAACGAAGATTGGGAGCGGGAACTTGAAGAATTCCGACGAACGGACGTCGAGGTTGCCGCTAAGCTGACGGTCGACGGTCAGATCTATCAAAACGTGGGAGTTAGCTTTCGTGGTATGTCTTCCTATGATATGGTCCCAACTGGATTCAAACGTTCACTGAACGTCACGCTCGACATGGCCGAGGAGGAGCAGCGGCTATATGGCTACAAGACGCTGAATCTGCTCAATAGTGCGGGTGACCCATCGTTCATGAGCACCGTACTCTATTCGCACATCGCACGTCAGTATATTCCTGCCCCGAAAGCCAACCATGTGCATGTCGTAATCAACGGCGAAAGCTGGGGAGTTTACGTTAACGTGCAGCAATTCAACAAAGAGTTTCTGGCTGAGCATTTTGAATCAACCAAGGGCACACGCTGGAAGGTCAGCGGTAGCCCTGGGGGTGACGGAGGCTTACGTTACTTGGGAGATGATTTGGAACAATACAAACAGCGTTATGAAATGAAATCCAGTGATGGAAAGAAGGCTTGGAATGCGCTGGTCGAACTTTGTAGGGTTTTGAATGAAACGCCCGTTGAGGCTCTTGAACAGGAGCTTGCACCGATATTGGATATCGACTCCACACTGCGATTCCTTGCACTCGATGTCGCTTTGGTCAACAGCGATGGTTATTGGACGCGCGCTAGTGACTATAGTTTGTTTCTCGACGGTGATGGCAAGTTTCATATCTTCCCACACGACATGAATGAATCTTTCAACTTGGCACATGGTCCCGGTGGGCCCGGTGGAAGAGGTCCTGATGGGAGAGGCCCCGGCGGAAGAGGCCCGGGCGCGAGAGGTCCGGGTGGGAGGGGCCCCGGTGGTCCAGAGGGTTTTGGTGGCCCAGCAGGGCCCGAGGGCTTCCGACCCGATGGCTTCGGACCGGGCGGTTTTGGTCGCGGCGGCGAGTTTGGTGGCTCCCGTGGTCGCGGTGGCTTCCCCGGTGGTCCTGGCGGACCGGGTGGGATGGGCCCCGGAATGGGCCACGGTGGAGTTGATTTAGACCCACTGGTATCGCTCGACAATCCGCGGATGCCGTTGCGCAGCCAACTATTGGCAGTGCCTGCCCTTCGTGCGAAGTACCTCGAATATGTCCGAGTAATCGCTCAACGTTCTCTGAATTGGAAACAAATTGGCAACTTCGTCGGGCAGGCTGCAAAGCGGATAGAACAAGAAGTCGCTGCGGATACACGAAAGTTGGATACTATGGAAGCGTTCGAACGGGCTACTTCACCTCAGCAAACCGCAGTTGGTGAAGGAGAAGGAGGCTCGTTGCAATCCTTTTTTGAGGAACGCCGCGAGTACTTGCTGAACTATAGTAGCAATTGAGCCCGCCAGTTCTGAGATGTTCAGGCAAAGCCCAGCACCCTGCGGTTCTAACCTAATCTACTCGGCGTGCAGCTGGTGCGCATACCCCATAGTTCCGCCTGCTGCACGGCGCGGTCCGAAATTCGAGTTGTCGTAATTCGTCGTCTTACTCCACATCTTCCTGCATGAAGTCGACGATGACAGGGAGATGGTCGGAAAGCGTCCAAGTCTTCTCCGATGCAATGGTCTCAGCTCGGGTGGTCCGCCCGGCTAATCCACTCGAGGCAAACACGTAGTCAAGTCGACGGGCACTTCCGTCCTCACCGGTCTTTTCGATTTTGGTTGGAAAGCTCCCCGAAAAGACAAAGTCCTCATCCCGCATAGAGTTCTCCAGATCGGTGAGCCCCGCCTTCTTGAATCGTTCGATAACACTGTAATCAAGCTGGCCATCGCGTAGATTCTTTTCGCTAAACATCTCGTCACGTTCGCTGAAAAACGGTTCGAGCTGTCCGTGTTGGTAATATTTGGCGTCGTCACTTGAGAACGTGTTAAAGTCGCCAGCCAGTATGACTTCTGATTCTTTCGGTAGCGATGCGACGTCTTTCAAGATAAGTACAGACTCGCGGAGTCGAGCCTCCCAGTTGCTTGGGTGAAGGTGGATGACATAGACATACATGCCGCGAATCCTTACTCGAAGAAGTCCGTGGTGAAAACCGTCGAAGGTTCGTTGAATGTCTTCGATAGCATCACGCGAGGTAATTCCGGTTGGAAAGCCTTCAGTCTTCAGCAGGACCGAATACGAGTGCCCCCAAGCAGAAGCATCCTCGGACAGTTTTTCTTGAGTGTATCCATTAAGTTCCTGAAGACAAACAATGTCAGGCGCCTGGTCCCTTATCCATTCCAAATAGGCCGTTTTCCGTTTAGGGACTTGGGTGAAACCGTACCAGACGTTGTAAGTGATCAGCCGAAAGCCAGTACCGGAATCGTCGGCA
>JAGQPR010000525.1 GCA_020426625.1 Planctomycetales bacterium | reverse complement strand
AATTTCGGGAAAGTAAAACCACCGACCGCAACAAAACACTTTCACGTTTGAACGATCAATTCCACTCACAGTAAACACCCAAGTTATTTTTCCTCAGTTCCGAACGGAATTGCCGATTGGGCCACTCCCCAGCTTTTTATACGCTCGCGTTTTGCGTGAACGTCACGCGTAGCATTGGCAGGCTGTCACGAGCACTACGACAATGACCAACCACTTCAGAGCATGGAGAGGCAGGGATTTCATAAGCAGCGCAGCAATAAGTAAAGCCGGAAGACCGCCCAGCGTGAGCCCAAGAGCCACTTCAAGATCGAGTTTGCCCGACTGGAGGAGGAAACGCGTGCTCGCGAATGGCATCAAGAGGCGCAAGAGCCCATCATGATTGCGAATACCGCGATCGGATTCATGCCCATCAGGGAGACGAGTATCATCCATTTGCCGATTCCCAGCGCATGACTGGCCACAAGTTTACTCCCCATCCCCCATTCCGTATCCATGCAAAGTAGTATCCGCACAATCATGCAGTGATTACGTGGGATAAGCTTCCAGCCTGTCATTTCTAAGTGAAGACGTTTATGGAGAGCAAGATGCGTACCCAACATTCCTAATGTTGACAAAGCAATTGTGACCATAGCTATAGCTAGTATCGACTTTTCTTCATGTTGACTTTCCTGCGGTCGATGTCGCTTCCAGTGCCCTCTTCAAAGGACAATTTGCAGCAATCGGCCGTCCCTGTCGATAGCCGTCAAGTAGGCCGTGGGATCGCCGAGCCAGCATGCGCCGGACCTCACGTCGCTTACCTTTCACTCGCGGAATCACCATGTCGTCATAGCCTGTCGTTTGGTGTCGCATCCAGGCGATTGCCGCGGCTTCAGCCCGCTGTTCAACTGGAATTCGCTTTGTCCGAGCGACGGTTCCGCTGCCAACCGGAGTGGCATGATCGGTGATCGCTCGAGCAAGCTGCTGGCCCGTTTCGAGGTAATTCGGGTGGAAGTCGAGGAAAGCCAAAACCGCACCGAAGAAATCCTCCACGTACTCGGCTTGCACATTCTCGCGCCGCTTGGCGTTGGCAAGTTTCCGCTTAGCAAAAGTCTCCGTGGATCGTTCTAGATTCAAGTCTGCTTTGATTCGCTCGATTGTTTCAGCTGGCGCCCAGACTCCTCGCGAGAACACTCTGCGTCCCCTCTTCTCTTGAATCAACCAGTGTTCACCAGCGGCTTTCACTCGTCGTGTCAGGGCAGCGTCGCCAGGCTCAACGAGCGCCCAACCTATAGGCACTGTCACAACTTGCCCGCTGGCCGATTGAACAGTGTTCTGCACCGGTCCAGGTAAAAACGCACGGGCATGATTCATGACTTTTCGCTCGGTGGGCATGCGTCACCTGAAGAGAATGCGAGTCTGAAGATTGCCGGTCGGCGGAGTCCCAACGCCACCCAAATCAAGATGCCAACGATGACGGGGAAGAACCAAGCATCTCCAATGCGCAAGTGGGTCCAAACTGCTCCACCGAGATAGCCAGTCGCAAGTATGGCCCCCAGAAACGAAGTGCGAGGGATAAGAAACAGAACGGTCACCGCGATTTCGATCACTCCCACAGTCGGCAAAATCGCTAGGGGAATTTCGAGTTTGGACATTGTTTCCGACTTGTTCGGAAAGTCGATGAATTTCGGGATTGCACTTCCCACAAGTAAGAACGTGCCTACAAGTCCGGTGAGAATCCAACCGGTTAGAATTTGAGTTTTGCGAGACATATATCAATTCTCTATGGCCAAAGTTTTATCTAATCTGTGTTACTTGCGTGCTATTTCTACGATTTGGCTTGTTATTGATCAAGTGCGTATCTTTAAACAAATTCCAAATCATCATTGGCCGAATGCGGTTTGGACATACGCGCGGCGAGGTTTTGACTTACTCAGGTGCAACTAATCGCCTAGCTTTACTGCGGCCACCGCGCCAAAGGTCGTACTGTGGGTCTGCGTACCCGTCAAAGAATTCGTCAAGTCTCGCAGCCATGGTCAACTGAATCTGCTGATAGCCGTCTTGCCCGAACAGATTGAATCGTTCGTGGGGATCAGTTTGCATGTCGTACAGCTCTGAAGGCCCAGCCGGTGAGCGTCTGGCAACATACTTCCATTGCTCAGTTCGAATCGAGCGGCAGCTTTCCATTTCGTAGAACATTTCGGTTTCCCACTGCATGGCCTCGCCTCGCAGGGCCGGTGCAAAGCTGCGTCCTGGCAGCTTGGGTTGCTGAGGGATCTTGTGAGATAATCCAAGGTGCTCCAGCAAAGTGGGCAGCAGGTCGTAGTTGGCAACCATCATCTCGGTTTCTCCAACTGCGACACTGTTCGGCTGGCGAATGATCAGTGGCACTTGCATCATCAGATCGTGGGCGCCGATTGGTCGGGTGTGGTCTCCCATACCGAAGAAACCGTTTTGTCCGCCCATCCAGCCCTGATCACCGGCGAAAATTACCAACGTATCATCTTCCAACCCGTGCTTGGCCAGTGCCTCCATCACCGCTCCGACGCCGTCATCGACTGCGCTGATCTCGGCCGCTACCCTGCGGATGCTCACCATGTTGTTATGGTACTGTTTGTTCGCACGTTGCCAGGGATGTATCGTGTCACGAGGAAACGACAAGAGGGGTTTGTCTTGATAGTATTCTGCGTGGCGATTCTTGGCGGGGCGATTTAGCATTGGCCCCAAACAGTAGGGGCCGTTGTAGGGCAAGTACAAAAAGAAAGGTTGCTCTCCGTTTGCGTTCTGTTCGATGAATTTGATCGCATGTTCAGTCCACAGATCCGTCATATACTTGGGTGTCTTTAGAACCTCGCCATCAAAGATGATCGGGTCTTCATAGAAATTAGAGGTACTGCCGCGCACCATCGTGATCCAGTAGCTAAAACCATCTTGCGGCTGCATGTTGGCTCCCAAGTGCCACTTGCCAGTCAGTCCACAGACGTAGCCCTCCGCGTGCAGTATCTTTGGCAACGTTTCAAATTCGCTCAAGGTATAATAGGCTTCCGGACCTACCATATACTTGTTGTCCAAAAAGCTATGCAGCCCGTGCTGGGACGGCATCAGACCGGTAAGATAGGTTGCTCGCGTTGGCGAACAGACGGGATTACTGCTCATTGCCCGCCGAAAGAGCATTCCTTGAGAGGCCAACCGATCGATGTTCGGCGTGCGAATATCGGGATTGCCATAACATCCCAATGTCCATGCGCCGTGATTATCGGTCAAAATGAAGATTACGTTCGGTTGCTTGCCCCAGGCCGAAGGCATCAATAACGCACAAGAACCCAGCAGTGCCAGCATCATACTTCGATGTATCATTGTGTTTTAACCGGATTTCATGGAACTGGAACTATCATGCATTTGCGACTTTTCTTCACATGCCTAGTTGTTTGTTGGCTGGGTGCTTCATGCAGTGCAAACGCAGCGGAACGGCCGCCCAATATTGTAGTCATTTTGGCTGATGATTTTGGCGTAGGTGACATCCAATCGCATTATCCTACGAACAAAATTGCAACTCCATTTTTGGACAAACTGGTCCGCGAAGGCATGAGTTTCACTGACGCGCACAGCCCTTCTGCAGTATGCTCGCCAACAAGATACGGCTTGCTAACTGGACGTTACAGCTGGCGAACTCGGATGCAGGAATGGGTTATTGCGGCTTATGAGCCCCCGTTGATCGCAGCCGATATTTTGACTTTGCCACAGTTCTTGCGGGACAATGGCTACGCCACTGCCTGTTTTGGCAAATGGCATCTCGGATGGGACTGGATAGGACCTCAGCAGCCGACCATGCATCCTCTGAAAAGAAATTTCCAGAAGGACCTGACCTGGGATTTCACAAAGCCCGTCGGCGGTGGCCCCACAGCTCGTGGCTTTGATTACTACTTTGGCGTTGTCCTGCCCAATATGCCACCGTTCTGCTGGATTGAAAACGATCGAGTCACAGTGCTGCCCTCGGATCAATACCATTATGAAGCTGAGGATGGCTTTGTGGTCATGCCCCGTGTCTTCGAAGGGGCTCCCATGGCTCCAGGCTGGAGATTCGAGAACATTTTGCCCGAGCTAACGCAGCGGGCGGTGGACTACATTCACCAACATGCCGAACAGAAGCAGCCATTTTTTCTGTACTTTCCTCAGACATCGCCGCATGAGCCGGTGGCTCCGTCGGAGCGATTTCGCGGGAAGAGTGGCATTGCGCCAATCGCTGATTTTATCATGGAAACGGATTGGTCTGCCGGACAAGTCATTCAAGCCATCGACGATGCGGGTCTGAGCGATAACACGATTGTGATTTTCACCGCGGACAATGGCCATTCACACTACACTGGCTGGGAAGAGTTGGTTGCCGCTGGCCACGCACCTAGCGGCCACTATCGAGGGCATAAGGGCGATGTTTGGGAAGGAGGTCACCGCGTGCCGCTCATCGTGCGTTGGCCTGGGCACGTTGCAGTAGGCTCTTCTTCAGATGCAATGGTTTGCTTGACCGATCTATTTGCAACTTGCGCGGAGGTCATCGACCAAGGCCTACCGCGCGAGAGTGCGCAGGATAGCTTCAGTTTCCTGAGCGTCGCTACCGGCCATCAGGCCACTGCGGCCGAGCGCACGACGATGATCAACCATTCGAATTTTGGCGAATTTGCTTATCGGCGCGATGACTGGAAGCTAGTTTACAAACTTGGCGAAAAGGACCTGGAAGCCTCGCGCGGGCGGCCGACGATCGCGGAGCTATACAATTTGTCATCCGACGCCTCAGAAACCAAGGATCTGGCCGGCGCCATGCCTGACAAGCTAGATCAGCTGACACAAGAACTAGCGGAACAGATTCAATCCGGAGCAACCCGGCCTGACGCAGTTGGATCGAACGACTGCACAGTTCGCTACACCGAAACTCAACGATTTCGCTGGGTTGAAGATTGACAACACGACTCACCATGTTGCTGAACGGAAAATGAGTCAAAAGATGACACTTCTCGCTAATCGCCAACACGGTTTCATCGCAACTCACCCTCCCGCCAAAGTTACGTCGTTTTCGACATCACTTTCGGAGGGGAGGGTCGGAGCCTCAGCGACGGGGAGGGAGCTCCCCTCTCAGCTCGCCGATCCGCTTCGCGTGTGCCCGCT
>JAGQPR010000524.1 GCA_020426625.1 Planctomycetales bacterium | reverse complement strand
GAAGCTTCTTAATTTGACGATCCTGAATCACGTAACTCTCCTTTTACAAGAGAGTTACGATTATCTAGTAGCTGATCGAAACCGGTAATTCTAATTGTCGTCGGCAGGCCCGCCCCAACCCGCACACTACCCCCAAACAACCATCACCAGCCCGCCAAAACCGGAACTTCTAATTGACGTCAACCGGCAACTTTAGTTGTCGCTATACACTTGGTGCGCACAATGAGATGCTGGATACATACAGCCAGTGTCGAAGCGAAAACACTTCCGATGTTTATCCAAAACAGAGGTAAAGAACGATTGCCGTCCTGCTCGCACTTGGTACGAAGCATGCTCCAGTAGTTTGAGTTCGACATCATCGAGCGGGAGGTTGCGCCGGTTGCGCCAGTCTAACAATCTTGTACCGCATGTATCGGTCCCTGGATCTAGAAATCCAAAGAGCAAATACCGAGCGGGACTAGGCCAGTGCGCGGTATCAGTATGGAAAGGCAACTCATTCTCACCGTGAAGTCGACTTAAAGATCTTGGGTGTGCGTGTTCAGGCGAAGTTGGTCGAAGCAGGTCCACCAGACCATTTCCCTTTCGGGTAGCTTTCGGAGTGCCGAATCGCGTAGCAAACGATAGCAAGAGCTCATCAAGCACCACACAATCTGGAGCTTGAAAACTTGCCCATCCGGATTCGCACAAGTCCGCTTCTATTTGCTCCAATGCTGAATCAGCTACCACAGCCTTAATACCTCCAGTCTTCATGTCTAACCGGCAAACGATTGGGGGCTTGGCGGCATTGTTTCCAATTAGGGAGAAAGCGATCGAGCAGTGCGTGGAAGTGTGCATTGTGGGAAGGTTCAATGATGTGAATCATCTCATGCACGATCAAGTATTCGAGACATTCGATTGGCTTTTTTGCGAGCTCTGAATTCAACCGAATGGTGCGAGCAGCGGAATTGCAACTGCCCCATTTTGTCTTCATGCGTTGGACATAAAAGCCTTCGACGGTCACGCCAAGGATCGGTTCCCATTTGGGCTCGCTATTACCGCTGGCCAGCAAGATTTTCAATTTGTTGTAAATCGCTCGCTTGCCAGGCGTATCGAGCTTAACGGGCGTATCTTCTGCTTTGCCAGCACCAACTTTCTTGACAATCTCGGCGATGCGTCTGAGGTACTCCTCATACGCAATGGCTTTTGCCTTGCGATCGGCGATTACTTCATCGAGCAACTTCGACATCCGCTCATAAAACGCAGGGTCGGTAAGGTTTTCCTTAATGATCTTCTTACGGACGTTGTCCTCAATTGTTTCGGCAATAGCATCCTTGTTGCCACGCAAACCGCCCAGCTTTTCAGCAATCGCGGCGGCAATGCCCGTCTTCACGATCAGATCGAGTAGACCGATGTTGTCAAAAGGCGATATCTTGCGTGGTTCAGACGCTTCAATGTAGGTATCGATCAAATGCCGCATGTCGGCTTCATAAGGCTTGAGGTCGAGCGTCTCACCGGCAGCATTGCGGATCGTATCACGCAATGCAACGTAGTGCTTCAGTTGCTCCTTGATGCGAGAGATATCAATGTCGCTGTAACCCGCGTCCGAAAGATCATCGGCGATATTGGCATACGCCCGAATGAAACCGACTGTTGCTTTGTAGAGAGATGACCGTTGCGGTTCACGCGTTTGTAAGTCGGTGGGAATCTCCACATTGCCGCAAAAATAATGGATGTGCTGCAATTCAGCCTTTGGCGGTTCAACCGGCTCACAGATCAGAGCCAAAGCTTCGATCGCGTCATCCAACCGCTCTTTGCTTTTCTTTAACCGCTCTTGCAGCAGGATTTCCGAGCTTCCGCCCGCGTCGTCAGAGTTATCGAGTTCGGAAGAGTAAACCGCTATAGCGTTCTCGACCTTCTTGAACAAATCCTTGTAGTCGACCACGTAGCCAAACTCTTTATCGTCGCCATCCAAGCGATTGGTGCGGCAAATGGCCTGGAACAAGCCGTGATCCTGCATGGACTTGTCGATGTACAAATAGGTACAGGATGGAGCGTCAAAGCCGGTGAGTAGTTTGTCGACTACGATCAGCAATCGCAAATTGGCAGGTTCTTTTGTGAACTTCTGCTTAGACGCATCTTCGTAAGTTTCTGTTTTGGTTTTTCCGGGATCTGCCGCTACGTTTTTGAGCAGCTCGATGTAGGTGTTGTAGATGAACTGTTTGTCCGTTTCTGTGATCGATTTTGTCTTGCGATCCAAGCGTCTGGTCGATGTCGCGAGCTTCGTAGATCAAATCAAGGACGACCTCATCTTCGACCGCTTCGCTAAACTTGTAAGTGTGAATGTAACCGCCAAATACTTCCAGACTCGTAGACTTGTCCTGCTTGAGCAACGGAGTTCCCGTAAAACCGATGAACACGGCGTTGGGCATGATGGCCTTCATTAACTTATGCAGTCGTCCGCTCTGAGTACGATGGCATTCATCGACGAACACGAACACATCTCCAATTGTTGGGCTAGGCTTGGCTTCCAACTCACGAACGTCTTCGCTTTGGTTCGACAGACTTTGATTGATCCCTTCGCCAATGGAAACACGGCTGTTCTTCAGTTCGATCGTTCCAATCGCCAAGCCATTGACATAAAGCACGAGATCAGGCCGACGTTCATGTCCACCGCGCAGGGTAACTTCTTCGGCGATTGCAAAGTCGTTGGCTTCAGGTTCTTTCCAATTAATCAGCCAAACTTTCTCAGTCGCTTTGCCCGCCTCGGTCTTCACATCGACGCCGTAGCGCAGCAGGCCGTAAACTGCTTTGTTGTTCTCGTAAAGCGAACGGCTCGTGTTGTTGGCTTCTGATTGCAGCTTGTAGACGGCTGCACTGGCTTGAGCTTCCGTGTATCCGGACTTGGCAAGAAACGGATAGAGATAGCCTTCTTCGATATGCTTATTCTCTTGAAGTTCTTCCCAATTGCCGAGATAGCGGTACTTCAGCTCTTCCCTGAATAGCGTGATGACCCGCCGCTGCGTTTCCCATTCCAGTTTGCCGATGCCGTCCATCAGAGCCGCCCAACTTTCACTGTAGTTTCTCCCGACATCTTTCAATCCGCCTTATCTGCAAGCTGGTTGATCCGTTTCTCAAGTAGTTCAAGCCCACCTATGATACCATCCCATTGGGGTGGAGTCTTGAAGAACATCGGTTCCATCATTCGGTAATCGTTGCGAAGCGACCGATCGCCTTCGGTTGTTGGCAATAGACGGAACGTTCCCGGTTTGGCGAGTTCGTAATGTGCCCACTTCGAACGGTAGAATCGTTGCTTGAATTCAACGACATCCGCAAGTAGTTGTAAATTTCCGAGAGCGTTATCTGCGACCACTGTGCGAGACAATTGGTAAAGGTCGTAATAGTGCCGCGAATATCCCGGCAGCATATCTGTCGCGCGGTGTGCTTGCTGGTGAAGGATGGTTGCCTTCTCCCAAAACGTTCTTTCTGCCGTGATCGCTGTCACGGTACATTCCGGACGTGCGAACAGTTTAGGAAACTCTTCTGCGGCAAACGAGCGAACCGCAAACTCAGCCGAAGGCACCCAAGAGGCGAGTGGCCCAATCTCAAGCTTGACTTCGGGCCGCAATGCTTTCAGCGCAAATGCAGCGGGATAGTGAATGGCAATAACGTGTGGATCATCGGATGAAACATGCGCGCGAACATCAGGACAAGAAGCCAACAGGCTTTGGACGATAGGGAGCAAAGTAGCTTCGATATAAGTAGCCGCCCGTTCATTGAACGCAACATTGAACTTATCAAGCTTCGTATTGGAGCCAATTTCTTGCCAAGGGTCGTCGCCTTTTTTCCCATAGCCCAATAGTTCCCAATTGAGCACCAGATCGATGTCTTCCGAAAATCGTTCGATCAAGTGATGCGCTTTGGATAGCGACGTGCCACCTTTGAAGACAAGTTTGCCGTCGAGTTCCTCGGCATCAAAGAGTTTCATCAACGACCAGCAAACCCAGAAATCCTTCTCAGCAATAGCTGGATGAAAACCACGATTAACGGCGGTCTGCTCGAAGAGTTCACTACGTTGTTTAGCTGAGAGATTAGCAACCTTATCCAATGTCTTCCTCCCGGCAGATCCTCTTGATCGCCGCGTAGATCCACGCCGTAACTCGTTCGGTATCTTTTAAGACCTTGGAGCGTTTGTTGTCAGGCAACCAATCGCGAATTTTAGCGATAACCGGCTCATCGATATGTTCTTCGCCTAACGCTTTGAGGGCGTGAACGATGATCCCGCTCTCATCATGTTTGAAGCCGATCTCTTTGAGAGCCGCATTCTTAAAAATGATTTTGGTCTTGTCGGCGGTGTAGCTTCGATCCGGGCCATCGGATTGAAACACGTACTGGCTGGGAACCTGTGTTGAGAGGCCGAGCAAGTTCATGGCGGCGTTGCCGTCGGGTTGAATACGCCAAGCGAATTTCCGGGCAAGCGCTTGCGCAACTTGGTGAATGTCTGGCCCCATCTGTTGCCCGAGCAGTTCGCTGTAGCGTGGATAGTCGTAGATGCCGCGCAGCACACGGCGGATCGTACCGGCCTCTGTCAGCCGTTTCAGGGCCATATTGACCCGCCCTAAGTCGCGGAAATCGATTTGGGAAAATGCCCACCCCCTCCCGTGGCCATAAATCCTCGCAACTGCTTGTTTTTCAATGCTTTGCGTCATGGTAAAACCTGTCCTTTTGTGACAAAAAATACCACTTTTTCGTCACAGAGGCAAGCTCGTTAAAACAGACTAAGGTCTTGCTACGTCCAACTACTGGTGTTACGTTGCGTCCTTGCAACGTAACACCAGTAGTTGGACGGTATGCTGCGATGCAATCCGTTGCCAAAGTCATCGCTCTTCGATGCATTAGATTTTTGAGCCGGACGATTTCGCGAAAGATAAGTAGTGCGAACTAATTCGGTTTCCTCGACGTCTAACGAGATGTACACTAAACGAGAAAGCATTAGCTTTCAGGATTTGCCATTTTCTACCTAGGAGCGTTGGGGTGAACTAACCTAAACCTCTATTTTTTCATTCACCATCTCACCAAATAACAGCTAGCCCGGATTATTCATGAAGACCGTCGCGAGGGGCCGTAAGTCGAGTCAAGGGCAAGGATTAGGGCGATTTGGC
>JAGQPR010000523.1 GCA_020426625.1 Planctomycetales bacterium | reverse complement strand
CAAAACACTTCCACGTTTGAACGATCAATTCCACTCACAGTAAACACCCAAGTTATTTTTCCTCAGTTCCTAAACTGTAAACCACTTCCTGCAAATCAGATCGGCTGAAAGCCCCCTACACAGTGCAGGTACAGTGCAGGAGTGTTTGTTGTAGTGGCGATTGGCCAGGTGTGTCGCTATTCGGTGATACCGAAAGTATCATGGACGACCGGTTTCGTCAGAATTCATGACGAATATTCTTGCTTCTCAATACAATGATGTTGCAATGGCGAGGCGCCAAAATTGCAGGTGCACTCACGAAGCGTTGACAAATGGCTGCTGTATGACCAATTTTTTCGCTGGGGATGCTGCGAAAGATGAAGAGTGGACTGCCAAGCTATATCGAGCTATGCAAAGACCATCGACTGGAGTGGGACAAAGCAGCATCCGATGGTGTTCCACAAATTGGTCCAGTGATATCGCGATTTCTAGAAGGAGCTCGGAGCCAAGCGGAAACGTTGGATTTCTACGCGGCCCTTGTCGCAACCGATATGGAGGCCAGGTTTATACGGAGCTTTGAGAGACGAGCCGAAACCCCTCCTGCCATCCTTCGTGTCGAAGACTACCTCGCGCTCGGCGTACCAGATCTGACTGCATTGTTAGTCTTGATGATCTCAGAAGAAGCCTACTGGCGAAAAAAGTACGGCGATGTAATTGTCGTCTCCGAGTTCATTCAGCGATTTCCAGAACTTTCTCGCGGTGTGGTGGAAGACGCGTTGCGTCAGTTCATCGGCTTACGCGGACCGCTCATTGAAGGCCATGATTGGGAGCGTACCATCGGCGAAGGTGGAATGGGAACAGCACACCTCTATTGGAATCGCGAACATGCCAAGCACATTGCACTGAAGATTGCCAAGCCGGGAGATGAAGACCTGAAAAATGCTCTCCGGAACGAAGCGACAAAGCTCTTCGATCTTCATCACAAGAACTTGATTGGAATCCATGAGCTGCACTTAGATGCCATCAACCCCTTTTATACGATGGAATTTGTCAAGGGAGGCCAACATTTTGGATTCGAACAATTTGATCAGGTCGCTAAAGCTGCCTTCATTCAACTGGCTGATGTTCTCATGTACTTGCATGACAAGTGTATTTTTCACTGCGATGTCAAACCAAGCAATGTTCTAGTATCGTTTCCTTCCCCAAATACAGTCCATGTGGTTCTGCTCGACCTTGGGACAGCTGTCCAGTCATACAATGGCGACAGAATCGATCTTACGAAGCCCGCGTTACGAGGCAGTCTCCCTTTCATGGCGCCTGAACGCATTCAGCAGCAGATTCTGTCGGCTGCAGGAGACTGGTACTCGGTTGGAGTCCTGCTCTATCAGACTTTGACGGGCCGCTTGCCGTTTTCTGCGACAACCATCCAAGCGTCCGTCAAAGAAAAGGAATCTCCGCCGCGCCCTAGTGTAATACGTCCGTCTGTGCCGCCGGAGTTGGACGAGCTGTGCTACCAGCTACTCAATCCTGATCCCGAAAGCCGCCCATCAGGCGCTGCTCTAGTAAGGGTGCTTGACCGGCGGACTAGTCTTCGGGTTGGGCGATCCATGGGATGGATCGGTCGCAAAGAAGAAGTGCAAAAGATGATGTCCGCATTCGATGCGGCATTTTTCTCCAGTACTCCGCAAATCATTGGGATAAAGATTCACGGCGAGTCCGGCGTTGGCAAGACAACGACAGTCGAGCAATTCCTAAATGAAATCGCCCGTCAGCCAAAGACAATCATTCTGCGAGGCAAGTGTTATGCCAGCGGCGTAATTGGTGCCTTCGATGGCTTTCATATTTTATTTTCCAGCCTCATGGAAAAAATGTACGAGCGATGGGGCGATGATCCCCAGCGTCTTAGGAGTTACCTACCATTGGACGTAGCCGCTCTACGTGAACTGGATGTTTGCGATGGAATCGATCGTCTGTTGAATTTAGCTGGATTGGGACATGCTTCCGAAATGGAATTGCCAACAGAGCCGGTGTCGCGGCGTCACCTTGCCTTGTCCGCCCTGCGCGATTTGCTGCGCCTGTTGGCGAGAGACTTTCAATTGGTATTGTTTGTGGATGACCTACAATGGTCAGGCGCGGATGCGGCGGAACTGATTCGCAACGTGTTCTTCAGCTCCTTCGCGCCGCCCTGCGTGCTTATACTGGCGCATCGTGATGGTGATCCAAGTCGATGCCTGGAGATAATACAGGATGAATGGAAATCGCATGGCTCGTTTGTTGACATGCCACTAAACAGCCTTAATCGGGAACAGAGTTTTGAATTGCTCAAACTTCGAATTCCCGATTCCCTTGACACAGCTTTAGTCAAGAAACTCGTCGATGTGGCAAGAGGTAATCCCTTTCAAATCGAATTGATCGCGCGACATTACCCAAAACTCAACCAGTTCAGCGAAGACGCCGTATCGAAATTACCTTCACTGCAATTCGATGCTCTCGACAGCCTTTCGCTTCGCGTAGTCGAACTGCTTGCGCTCTGCGACAATCCGATGTCAAAGGAATTCATCGAGAAGAGTTGTCAACTTGAACTCGAAGCCCCGAGAGTGATTCGGCAACTGACGCTGGAAGAAGGGCTTGTTCGGTGGATTGGCCAAGACCAGCTCACAACTTTTCACGATCGGTATCGCAACGCCGCACTCGACCGTTTGCAGCGTGATCCGATCAGGCTCAAAAGTCGGGCCAAGCAAATTGCAAGCGACCTCGAGAATTCAGTGGAATATAGATCACGCTACATACTGCTAGCAAGAATGCAGGAATATGCAGGGCAAACCCAAAGTGCGGGTCGATATTACCGACTAGCCGCAGAAACTGCAGTCAAGAATTTTTCCTTCGATGCCGCTTCGAAGTACCAATTGCGGGCAATAGAACTTCTGCAGATCGAGGGAAAAGAACTTTCGAAAGCGTTGTGCCAGCGGGCCGCATACTTGGGTTACGCAGGTAAGGTCTTCCAGTCTGGCGCCGAGTACGAAAAAGCAGCTAATCTCCTGCCACCAGAGGAACGTACAGAAATTCTGTGCGAAGTTGCATTGCGATTTCTCAGCGGCGGCTACATTGAAAAAGGACGCGAAGCGCTCAAGCGTGTTTTCAAAGACTGCAAATTGCGATTCCCAAACTCGCGGACTTCGTGGATTCACGTCGTTTGGCAACGTTTGGCACTCAATGTTTTTGAGCGAAAGCCACTGGAGGAAGTGCAAGATATTCCAAGCGAGCATCGCCGAGAGCTGGATGCACTTTGGGCTGGCATATCTGGCCTGAGCTTGATTGATCCATCAAGTGCGGCAGATTTGCGACTACGATACGTCCGAAGAGCGTATGAGTTTGGAAGTCCCAGGCATGCGATCAGATCCCTGGTCGCTTACATCGGCTTTGTAAGTGCCGTACAGGGCGGCGCTAAGAAGAGAGAAGC
Source organism: Planctomycetales bacterium (assembly GCA_020426625.1). GTDB lineage: Bacteria > Planctomycetota > Planctomycetia > Pirellulales > Pirellulaceae > Aureliella. Next base: position 1,716 of record JAGQPR010000523.1, on the reverse strand, counting down.
TGACCTGTTGATCGCGGAGATTCTGGATCTTGCACTACGCTTCGGTTCGAAGATCGGCACGCAGTACGCAAATGCATTGTGCGAGCTCGCCATCGGTATTTCTTCGCATTTGCAGGGTCGTTGGAAGAATACCGTTGATGCCTGCGACCGAGCAAGCCAGGGATTTAAGGATGTTCTCGACGCCAACTGGGAACGAACGACCGCACAGCTATTCGCCACTTGGGCTTTGTTGTTTCACGGCGATATGAACTCAATGGGAAAGCGGTTTCCGCCCGGATACGAGTTGGCCGTTTCCAGGCAGGACGTTTTTGCACAACTGAACTATGGCACGCGCGTGCAGGCCGTCCTCCGTCTGGCCGAGGGTAGACCGGAAAAAGCGCTTCAAGCGTTGGAGTCTTTCGCACCGGTCCTTGGGAAAGCAGATTTTCCACTTCAAGCGCATAACGCATTATTGGGACGTATCCAAGTTGAACTATGTCGAGGTAACGCTGGACATGCATGGGCATTGATTCGTCGTTCCTGGACATCGTATCACCGCTCGGGTTTGCATCGCGTGCAACACGTATTCATTGACTTTTGGGCTTGGTATGGTGCCGCTTCTGTAGCGGTGAGCGCCAAAGCCCCGCACAATCAGCTTGGCAAACACACTGCCATATCCATTCGCAAGCTCCGACAAACCAGAGTCGGTTGGGCTTCGGCTCTGGCAACCATGCTGCAAGCAGTTTGCGCTTCGCTTGAGGCCAAAAACCAACATGCAATAGGTCTATTTGAACTTGCCGAGAAAGAATTAATGGAACAAGAAATGCTGCTGCATGCGCTTGTTTGCAAGTATGCCCGCTCATCGCTTCAAGGACAAAAGCTGGCAGAAATTTCTCAAAAGATTCGCGATCTGGGCATCGCCGATCCAATTCTTATGGCACGGTCACTGATTCCGATTGATCACGCCTGCTTTCAAGGTTGATAGGGAGCGTTCACGGCCTGGCAGAAATTACACTTACGCGGCACTATCCATTGCGATCAATTGTTCTAAGACCTCGCGGAGCTTACGCCGTACCATTCTCTCGAAATAGTCGCTTACCTCTGGATACATCTCTCTTATTTCAGCAGCAGTATAGCCTTCCATCACTTTATCGAGCGCAGGCCAAAGTTCTGTGGGCAACTGTTTCCTGGTCAGACAACGAATATCCTCCACGCGTGATTGTTCGTCCTCTGAAGGGTTAGTGGGATCCAGGACCATTGCGAGGTCGCCCAACGTAACATCGTTTTGTGCCCCTCTTTTCGCCGCGCTGAAATACTCGAACTTCTTCATAAGCTTTCGGTAGGCGATAGTTGTAATCACCGCCATCGCCTCGTTTTCATCGCTCGGCCCAAGTTTGTTCTCGATTACCCGGCGGTAGTAAGTCCGAAAGGTAGTTTGCAAGATGTCTTCAGCCCCGATTCGTGAGCGGAACTTTTCACTGATTCGACGCCGTGTTCGAGCCAAAAGCGTTTCATAGAATTGGCAAAACCTTTGCATCGCTTGCTCGTCGGAAAGCGTCGACTCCAGCCACTCCACAGGATCGTTAGAGCTGCGCTCATTCGAGCCGAACATCGGCGGTGTCGAGCGGGAATGTTGTCCTTCCTGCGGTTCACGGTCTCTAAAATTGGTCACAATTTCGCCCCTCACTAGCCTTAAGAAGATGAGTACCCAAGAAGTTATCCGATTTTCACCTCCTA
>JAGQPR010000522.1 GCA_020426625.1 Planctomycetales bacterium | reverse complement strand
TTCCTCTCAATCGGGGAATTCTGGCGAATCCCACTACGGACCAATCCTAATTTTTAGCTGTCCCAAACCACTAGTCCTCTGTCAGCGATGGGAAATAGGTATGGTTCTTGAGGGCTCCGACTTGTCGGAGCTTTGGTTATCAACCGTCCTAGGTCGGCCTTCATCTCTTTGCGGCGAAGCCGTGTAAGCATGTAGCCGTTGGCGTCAGCCAATGGATCGAAAGTCGGTTTTTCCTGAAGCGGCGAAGCGGCGAAGCGGCGACAGCAGCATTACCCGGCATGCTCGCCTGCGAACAGGAATCGCTGACGGGTGCGAGTTTGGGAATTCTGGTCTGGGGCTCGGGTAGCTAGAATAGTTTGCTGATCCTGGAAGTGCGGCTGAGAATCCCAGGAATCTCCCTCCTGTGATTCGCCCTCGCACCTCGCTCATGAAGTCCTGCTGACTATGAAAACGCTAATTGTCAGCGATCGCCAATGGGACCTGGCCTATTCGATTTTGTTGCTGTTCTGTTGCGGGGTTCTGCTTTATCCGGGATTGCTCAATTCGCAAGTTCCAGTTTTTCGCGACGCTTATCACTTCTATTACCCGCAAGCCGTTTGGCTAGATCATTGCGCCAAGGCAGGTGATTGGTTTCCCCGTTGGAATGCCACGGAGAATCTCGGAGTTTCCACTGCAGGCCAGGCTACGGCATCGCTCTATTATCCACTGCGTGTGTTGTACTTCTTACCGGGTTCGGTGGCGCAGCGGTTTGCGGTATACATCATGATTCACTTGCTGGTTGCCGCGTGTGGCATGCGATGCGCGGCCGCACAGCTTGGCTGTAGAGTGCACTCGGCCTGGCTGGCGGGCACGTGCTTTAGCTTGAGTTGTCCGGTCGTGTTTCAACATTGCAACTTGGTTTACCTGGTCGGCGCTAGTTGGATTGGCTTTGCCATGGCGGCGCTGATAAACCGCGTTCGTCAAAGCCAAAGCAGCCATCTGCTCAGTTGCCTAGGATTCTCAGCCGCTACATCAATGATGCTGCTGGGCGGAGATCCGCATTCAGCTGTGAATACGTATGTGGTGGCGGCGGTGTTGCTAGTCGGGAGGCCATGGGTTGTTGGCAAAGTCGATGCCTTTGCGGCGCATGTTGGCCAATTGCGCACACTCGGGAGTAAATGGAAACCAAACACGTCCAGTCGCCTGATGGAACTGGCCAAATCAACCAGCTGGCTTGGAGTAGCCTTGCTCATTTTGGTGACCGCCACATCCATCCAGTGGATTCCGATGCATCGCTGGGCAGCTGTCAGTAGTCGTCGCCAACCAGCAGCATCTGAGATTACTGCCGACGCAGACATGCAATTTGAGTATCAGGTCCTACAAGCGAGGGTCAACCAGGTCATCGCCCCTGGGCACCGGATATATGAGTTCAGTTTGTCGCCATGGCACATATTTACGCTGTGGTGGCCAACATTGGGTGGCCACTATTTACCAGAAAACTCGCGATGGTTTTCTGCAATCCCTGCTGAGGGACGCATGTGGGTGCCCTCGTTGTACTTGGGCACGCTTCCGGGCCTGTTTCTCATTGCCGCATTCTTTAGCAGACGCTGCGGCAGCGAGGGACGATGGCTTAAACTGCTAGTGGTCCTAACACTGTTGCTAAGTCTGGGGAATTACTCGGCTGTGTGGCTGGTTCGTCAGTTGTGCAGTGAACTCGGTTTGCAGCAATGGACAAAGGGTTTTCCACCGGATTCGACGGGAAGCGTTTATTGGTTGCTAGTCGAGTTGCTTCCCGGCTATGAAGGATTTCGCTATCCAGCAAAATGGAGCGTGTGGTTTGTGGCACTGGCCGCGATGCTGGTGGCCCGATACGCCCAGGGCGATCGCAGGCCGAACAAGTGGTTGCTCTGGACATATGCCAGTGTTTCACTGCTGTTGGTTGTTACCTCTCTTGGCTGGTCGGTGTGGAGCCAATTCTCACCTGCGGACGAACATTTAGGCCGCGAAGTGTGGAATGAATGGTTTACTGCAGCCGCCTTCGATCCGTGGTTGGCGGCTCCCCGTCTGCAAGCGGTGTTGTGGAGCGGACTGTTGGCTGCAGCCATACCTCTTGCTATCTTGCTATGGTATGCGATGAAACTCAAAGAAGTCAGTCAATCCTTCATCGTGGTACTGACCGCAGCTGAAATGTCGCTAGTTGCGATGCAATGGGTTGTTTTCTCGAGCCCTCGTGAATTCAATGTGCCCTCACAGGTTAGGCTCGATGGATCGGTTTTGGTCTGGGTGGACGTTGCAGAAGCCGATTTGCGAAGAGATTCAACAAATGGCAAGTCTCAGTTTTCCGTTCAAGAGCTAGCGGACTATCAATCGATTTTCTTGCTTGGAAAAATGGCCAGTGGTATTGAATTGGCGAACCTTGCCTCATCGCAGTCTCTCGAACCATTGCAGGTTCGCAAATTACAGAAGTTGTTGGCAGGACTGGATAACATGACGGTCAACCAGCCGGAGCTTGACGCAGTTCTACGGCAGCTTGGTGTAACACACCGATTGGTGCGACTGCATCGCGACCGAACCAATGATCAAGTTGTATCAGAGCCAAGCAACAGGGCTGGTGACGGGAAAGTGGCCTTCGACGATTCGCTTGGGAATTCTTTCGCGTGGCAGGCTATTCCCGGGTCACGAGAACTGTGTGAGTGGTTAGCGACTGATAACCAGCAGTCGGCGGGCGACCAAGCCTTTGGGCAGCTGGCATGGCAATGGAATTCATCCTGCGAGCTCGCGCTGTCGGTTCGCAGCTCGCAGAGTGGAGCCGTCCTAGTACGGCAGTTCAACGATGGTGGCTGGGTAGCGTCACTGGCTAGCGATGGCGGGAATCAACAGTTAGCACTCAGTGCGCCCAATTCCCTGTTCATTGAGATCGCTGTTCCTGCGGGTGAGTGGACTGTGGTCTTAAAACGAAAATGGCTATGGTAGTGTGTGCTCCTATCCACCCCAAAAAAGGAAATAGAAATCGCAAAGGAATGCCGTAGCGGAGAATCTGCGCGAGGGCCAGTAGCCAAGCGATAACGTGATACACTATTGCAGCATTTTTAGGACGCGGTGAATAGGACGAGCGACGACCACGATGAATGAACTGCACGACGAGCTATTGAAGCTGCGCGACGAGATACGCATTCATGATCGCAAGTATTACGTTGAGGCGCAGCCTGAGGTAACCGATCTGGAGTATGATCGACTGCTGCAGCGGCTGAGAGAAATTGAGTCCCAGCATCCGGAATGGGTTTCTGCCGACAGTCCAACTCAGCGCATCGGTGATGAGGTTGTGGGAGACCTACAGCAGGTCGAGCATCGCATCCCCATGTTGTCGATTGAGAATACTTACAATTTGGACGAGTTGCGGAGTTTCCTAAGTCGCGTGCAGAAAAACTTTACCGGTGACGAGGTAGCCTGGGTACTGGAGCTAAAGATCGATGGCGTGGCGGCCTCAATCCTCTACGAAAACGGAGTGCTCACGCGCGCTGTCACGCGTGGCAATGGTAGAGTTGGCGATGACATCACGCACAATGTTCGTACGATTCCTGACCTGCCGTTGCGTCTAAATGGTAACGCTCCCAAGCTGCTGGAGGTGCGCGGCGAGGCTTACATGACCAACCAGGATTTGGCTCAATTAAACCTAACTCGCGCCGAGCAGGGTCTGCCTGCTTTCGCTAATACTCGCAACGTGACCGCAGGGACCATACGTTTGCAGGATCCAAAACTTGCCAGCGAAAGGCGCATGCGATTTTTTTGCCATGGTGTGGGGTTTTGCGAAGGACTGCAGGCCACTAATCACATGGATTTTCTAGCGGAGTTGCAGGACTTTGGTTTGCCGACGACGCCACACGTCCATCTGTTCCACTCCGCAGAACAAGTTCTTGAGCAAATCGACGCCGTGCAATCCCAATTGCATGAACTCGATTTCGAAGTGGATGGCCTGGTGTTGAAAGTGAACAACTTCTTGCAGCGTGAGAAACTAGGTTCGACCACCAAGTCGCCACGCTGGGTAGTAGCGTACAAAATCGAAAAGTATGAAGCGGTGACGCGGCTGAACGAAATTCGGGTCCAGGTGGGGAAAACGGGGGCGGTCACGCCGGTCGCCGAGTTGGAGCCGGTGCAGTTGGCAGGGACCACGGTTTCGCGAGCCAGTTTGCATAATGCTGAGGAAATCGAACGCAAAGATATTCGCGTTGGTGATTGGGTCGTAGTCGAGAAAGCGGGAAAGATCATTCCGCATGTCGTGCGAGTAGAGTTGCACCGGCGAGACGCTAATTCCACGGAGTTCGTTTTTCCAACGCATTGCCCGCAGTGTCAGACTCCGTTGGTCAAAGACGAAGGTGGTGTGTACATTCGCTGCAACAATGAGGGGTGCCCAGCCAAGCTGAGCCAACGCATTCGTTACTTTGCCAGCCGCGCTGCAATGGATATTGACGGACTGGGTGAGAAAATCGTTGACCAATTAGTCGACGCGGATTTGGTGCGCAGCTACGGAGATTTATACCGATTGACCGAGGAACAACTACTTGCACTTGAGAGTTTCGGTCAGCGCAAAGCGGAAAAGCTTCTCTCCGCCATTAAGGCAAGCAAACAGCGCGGACTCGCTCGAGTCTTGTCGGCAATCTCAATTCGTCACGTAGGTACTCGCGTGGCCCAGATCCTGGCGCATCGATTTCCTTCTTTTGAACAATTGCAGGCGGCTTCTGTCGATGACTTGGCCGATGTCGACGAGATCGGCGAGATCATTGCCAAGAGCGTTTGCGACTTCATTGCAAGCGAGAGTGGGCGAGGAACATTGATGGACTTGCAGGAGTGTGGAGTTGATCTGACCGAACAAGTAGACGAAATTGCTGAGCAAGCAGGCGGTAACGGCCTCTTGGCGGGGAAGACGATCGTCGTTACTGGAAAGCTCTCACGATACACGAGAGATGAAATTCATGCATTGATCGAGCAGCATGGTGGACGGGCTTCCAGTAGCATTTCCAGGTCAACGGACTATCTAGTGGCCGGCGATAAAGCAGGTAGCAAGTTGGAGAAAGCAAAGCAGCTGGGCGTGCAGATCCTGAGCGAGGATGACTTTGCAAAGTTGACCGAATCGCAATAGAGGACCAGTCGCTAGTGTCACAAATCGTAATTCCGATGCCACAT
>JAGQPR010000521.1 GCA_020426625.1 Planctomycetales bacterium | reverse complement strand
CCGTGGTATCCAATTTGCCTAGCAAGTCACCTTTAGCGCTATAGTGAAACACGCCGAAATCCAAAAGATGCGGCACTAGGAAAGTGCCGTCGTCCAGGATTCGAGCCATCCGCGTTTGCATATGGTGATTGGAGCGCTGGCATTGAAGAGGAAATTGCATTAAGGCTTTTCCCGCATGGTCGACTTCCAAAAGCCTGGGCTGCGGGCCAGCTTCGGTAAGTATGAAAGTGCCTCGTTCGGTGGGCTGAGCGCTGTTGATCTCTGCCTGGGTTCCGCGCCAAATAATCGTTTCAGCGCCATTGGGCGCGAGCTCGATTACAGCGCCGCCTGGATATTCCTTGGACTTACTCAGCGTGAGTATGATCCGCTCGTCGCGCATCACGAATCCGTCACGCGTGGCGTGGGGATAACTCCACACAATGCTTCCGTCTTCTTCGACGACATAGGTCTTTTGTCCACACGCGAGGAATCGATGCGTCATTTCGTTCTGGGCCAAAACTGGGCCAGCAAGCAAGAGTAGTCCTGCCGTTAAGCTTGCCACGCGAATGCGATCAGTTGTTAGTGCACGTACGAGCATTGTTAGTGGCTCACCCCCATGTAGGTAGATAGGCAAAGATGGATGTTCTGGTGTATCGTCACTTCGAACCGAAGAGTGCAGGTTTCAGTTGTCAGTGGCTAGCCGACGATCTCACGTATTACTTTTCCGTGGATCTGAGTTAGCCGTTCGTCTCGCCCCAAATGCGGAAACGTCAACTGATCCTGGTCGATTCCCAGCTGGTTTAAGATCGTCGTATGGATGTCGCGGAAGTGATAAGGGTTTTCGACCGCCTTCAGTCCAATTTCATCCGTCGCGCCCACAACCTGCCCACCTCGGATACCGCCCCCGGCCATCCACATCGTGAAGCCTAGGTTGTGGTGGTCGCGTCCTTTACTCGACTGAGCTTCTGGCGAGCGGCCAAATTCACCACCCCACAAGACCAAAGTGGAGTCCAACAATCCGCGTCGTTTGAGATCGACGAGGAGACCAGCGATGGGGCGATCCGTTTCTCCCGCCATGCGATCGTGGTTTTCCACGATATCTTTGTGCGCATCCCATTGCATGTTCCCCGGCCCGCCGCCCGATACGACGACGGTGAAGCGAACTCCTTTCTCGACCATTCTTCGGGCGAGCAGGCATCGCCGACCATAGTCCTCAGTTTCCGGCTGGTTCATCCCATAAAGTTCAAGCGTTTCCGCGGTTTCGTCACTCAGATCGAACACCTGCGGCGCTTCCGTTTGCATTTTATAGGCCAATTCGTAGCTATCGATCCGAGCTTCCAGTTCGTCGTCGTGATTGGTCAGCGCCGCCCGGTTGAGTTCAGCGATCAATTCAATTGTGTGCCTGCGCGTTGTTCGATCCACGTGAGACGGCGGAGCCAGGTTAAGGATGGGACTCTTGCCTGAACGCAGCATGATCGGCTGGTGCGCTGCAGGTAGAAACCCGTTCATGTACATTGGCTGTCCGGCTTCCAGGGCTCCGTCCGGATCAGGCAAAACCACATATGAAGGCAACGCATCGTTCAGCGAACCGAGTCCATAGGTCACCCACGATCCCATACTCGGAAATCCTGGCGTAGTTCTGCCGGAAAACAACTCATACTGCGCAGCCGAATGCACAACCACATCGCCAAAGCACGATCGGACCACCGCGATGTCATCTATGCACTTGGCAATGTTCGGGAACAGACTGGACACTGGAATCCCGCTCTCGCCATACCGCTGGTAGGTCACATGGCTGCCAAGCAGCTTAGCGTCGTTGGCCACAAATTGGTATTTTGCTTCGCCAAATGAAGCGGGGCGCGGTTGTCCATCTAAACGATTCAGCAAAGGCTTCGGATCAAACGTCTCGATGTGGCTCGGGCCGCCCGCCATGAATAGAAAAATCACGGACTTGGCGGGCCCGGAGAATTGCAAAGGTGAGTCCGCCTGGGACCCAGCGGCGCGAGAACTCACATACCCTGGACTTCCGCCCGGCAGCATAGTGCTTAGAGCCAACGCCCCCAATCCACCATAGGAGTTCTGCAGGAAGTCGCGGCGCATAGATTTTCGATTGAATCGATTCATTAAACCCTCAGAGTCATTGCTATGCACTTGAGAAACTCTAGTCAACGTAGAGAAATGCATTTACGTTGAACATCGCCAGTGCAAATTCCGACAATCCGAATCGTTCGATAAAGCAGCGCGATATTTCCGCCTCTTTGTCCGTCGGGAAACGGGAGGCAATCAATTGATAGGCAAGCTCAACGCGGCCGTGCGTTGACTCGCATTCCTGTTCCAATCGCCGCGCAAATGATTCCGCCAAGCGATTCGAAATATCTCCATTGAGCAATTCCAGTGATTGCCTGGCATGCGTACTTTGCACACGAGATGCGCAGCTGGTTTGTGCCGAGGGCTGGTCGAAGACCTCCATAAACGGCAAACGCAGATTGCGCTTAGACATCAAATAGACCGATCTGCGATTGTGTTCTTGGGGGTTGGCCGTCACTTCCCACTGCGTGGGCTTGTACAGTTGGTCGATCAATTGCTGCTCGACGGGCAAAAGAATACTCGCACCGGCCATTCCAAGATTTAATTCACCTGATACGCTCAACATCGCATCGCGGATTTCTTCGCCCGACAGGCGTCGTCTTGAAAAACGCCAGAGCAGCCGGTTGGCGGGATCGACAGACGTCCCTGCAAAATTGTCGGCTGACTGCGACGATTGGCGATAAGCGTTGCTCAGCAAGATCTCTCGATGCAGCGTTTTGATATTCCAATCCGAGCTTACAAATCTATTAGCCAAGTAGTCCAACAGCTCGGGATGTGAAGGTCCTGATCCATTCTTACCAAAGTCGTTGGCAGTACTGACGATTCCACTACCAAAATGATGCTGCCAGATTCGATTAACCATGACCCTAGCGGTCAGTGGATGGTCTGGTCTTGTCAATTCTTTCGCCAAGTTGGTTCGCGGCGTTGTCGAATTATTAGTTGCGCAGGAGTTTTCGCGAGTCACGACGCCCGGGGTTTGCATGCCCACCACGGGGCCGGGCAGATTGGGATCACCGCGTCGTAAAAGGTGAGTGACCGGTTCAGGTTCGAATTCATTGGTGATACTACAAATCGTGGGTCCGGGAGGCGGAATCTGTGCCTCGAGCTCAGCTATCTGTAGCCGGGCCGTTTCTTCCGCCGCGCCGTCTAGATTGGCGATTGTTGCCTTTAGTTCATCAATCTCGCGTTCCAGCTCAGCGGTGCGTTTCTGCCGAGCCTTTGCCTGAGCATCGTCTTGCATCGAAACGTCGTCTTCGACGCTGGCTGCAAAGTAGGCTTGCAGGCGATAGTAATCTTGTTGGGGAATGGCATCAAACTTGTGGTCGTGACACCGCGCACAGCCAATCGTCATCCCCAAAACGACGGAACCCACGATGTCGGTACGCTCAGTGAGAACTTCATTGCGGCTGCTGGCCACCTTTTGGTTTCCCGCGTTGCGTCGCACTGCGCCCAAGCGGAGGAATCCCGCGGCGATTCTGTGCTCGAAATCGTTTGGAGCCATTTCATCGCCAGCCAACTGCTCCATCAGGAATTGATTGTAGGGCTTGTTGTTGTTGAAGGATTGGATGACATAATCGCGGTACCGCCAAATACCATTCATTTCACGGTCGTATTCAAAGCCCTCGGTTTCCGCGAAACGCACTAGATCGAGCCAAAGTTGCGCGAATCTCTCTCCGTAACGAGGGCTATCCAGCAGTCGATCGACGACCTTTGCATAATGGGCGTCGGAAGAGTCCTTCTCAAATTCTGCCACCTCGCCTGGTGTCGGAGGCAAGCCCGTGACGTCGAAATATAGTCGACGCAAGAGCGTTCTTGCTGAAGCGACCGGTGCAGGTTGCAAGCCATTCTGCTCCAATTTCGCGAGCACGAATCGGTCTATGGTGTTGCTGGGCCAAGCTTCGTTTTGTACTGGTGGAATAACCTGTTCTTCGACGGGCCGAAAAGCCCAGTACTGTCGCGCGAGCGTATAATCAGGATCGGTGATCTCAACCGTAGCTGACGCACCACGAGGGTCTTCCGCCCCCAAGGCGATCCAATTCGTTAGAGTGGTAATCTCCAGTTGGGACAGCCTTTCGTCGGGTGGCATCGGGTTGTCCTCGGACAGGATAGCCTCAATGAGCAGGCTCTCTTCTGGATGGCCCGGCACGACAACGCGACCTGTCTCCCCGCCGGTGGCTAGTCCCAGAGCAGAATCAAGCAGCAAGCCCGCTTCCGGTTCGGCAGCTTGCGAAGAATGGCAGCGGTAGCATCTGGCAGCCAAGATTGGCAACACACTTGCTTGAAATAAATCGACAGACTTTTCTTTAACGCTTCGCTCGGGTACCTGAAGTGGCTGTTGGATGTTTGAAGAATTAGATTCATCGCCACTTGCCTCTTGGCCGCAAACCCCTCGGTTCTGATATGGCAGCAGGAACGCTACGAAAACTATGCCTACTATTCCAGACCTCCTTCTTAGGAGGGCTGAGCCAGTTTGAACCATAGAAAGGACTTTCTTGCAGGCAATAATTGGCGGGAGAAACATGCCGGCTGAACCAACCGACGGGAACTGCAATTCTAACAGATCTATCGAAGTTTCCCAACGAATCTTACAAGTCGCAAAGAGCCCTTTGATATTTCCGCGGGGACCATCCTACAGCTCTGACTTTCATGAGTTGTGAAATCACAGCAAAAACGCATGTGCGAACGAAACGAGTCGTCACACCGCATCCTGCCACAGCGTCAACTAAGGCACAGCGTGACTCAGCCCACCGCATTGAAATCCTTTGATTGTAGTCGTGATAAGCGGCTACGGTGCATTATTCGCCGCTCGATACTACAAACCCACGCCCGAATGACGTCAAATAGGCAATGTAGGTAAGAAATGCCACGGTTTGGCAACTTGGCTGCCGCTTGCTTTGTTGCGGCGTTTAGATGTTTTTTAGGCAGTAGCCATAAACCCATACAAAGCGGCTGAACTGGGCTGTAAAAACCTGTGCGGCTTGCTTAGAATATCGCTCTCGCAGAATGATGGCAAACTTCAAAATGCTTTAAGTTGCCATCTAGCAGGCATTTAGATCCACGCACCCCTAGCTCAACTGGATAGAGCATCGGTCTACGGAACCGAAGGTTACTGGTTCGAATCCAGTGGGGT
>JAGQPR010000520.1 GCA_020426625.1 Planctomycetales bacterium | reverse complement strand
GCAAGCTTGAGGATCTCGTTGGCCTTGCGCAGCTCACGGACCTCACGCTCCAGTTCCTTGACCCGCTGCTGATCAGCCGTTGTGGGGCCCGGGCGTTGGCCGGTGTTCCGTTCGTGCTGCCGAACCCAACCATGCAAGGTCTGCGGTGTGCAGCCGATCTTGGCGGCGATGGACTCGATGGCCGCCCACTGCGAAGCATGATCGCCTCGACACTCGGCAACCATGCGCACGGCGCGCTCATGGACTTCGGGGGAGTACTTCACGGGTTTCTTCTTCATGCTGTTCATGGCTCTATCTTCTCAAGAGGGAGAGCCTCCACCAAACCCGGGGCGATTCAAGAGAAGCTCGACGATCCGCTGGAAAGGCTGATCACAAAGGTAATGCCGGAAATGTCTGTCGCGGTGCAACGGTTAGCTGCGTTTAAGGAGGATGAGCCGCTTGACTCGAAGTCGCGAGAGCAGATCTTAGATGCGGTGACCAAAATCATGAAGCTGTCCCTAAAATGGTAGTGTCGTGCCGTCAGTCTTCGGTCGGCACCTTTTCTTTTGCCGCTTCGGGTTGAAACGACTCCCCGTGGATCGGCAGTTTCGGGGAAGCGAACCTTAAACGGCAGGTTTCTGGCGATGAATCTGGTAGCTCGTCGGTCGCGCTGCCGCCCCAAGCTGAGTCTGGCCGGAAATGGACGAGTTCGGCGGCTCCGAACCTGAAGCGGCCCTTGCCGCGGTTGTCTCGCTTCTGCAACATCGGGCCATGAACGGCCAGTTTTGCGAGAGATTTGATATTCACTGGGCATTGCGCCGGATGCTTCGTCGAGGCACTATGGAAAGGCGCTGAGCGAAAAATTCCTCGCTTCTTCCGACCTGATCCGGCTGACGGGTTTCGTGCTTAGTTTACGAGGGTCAATAAATGGACAATCGAGCTAGATCGCAATACCTGAAGGGGATTCCGGCTGACGGGTACTGGCAGGTTATACCGCAGCCAGCAGGTTATACGTCATTTTTGCGGTCTACAACGAGTTAGAAACCATGAATGCCGCTCAGAAACTCGCCACTGATTTGGAGCAAGTCCTAAGCGGGCAGGTTGCTGTTCGAGACATCATCGCTCGCCAGGGCGAATATTCCGCTGTCTCAAAAGGTGTGTTTGCCAACCTTGAACACTACGATGCTGACTCAGATCTTCGTGTCAAAGACTCCTGCTACAGAACTATGCAGGACGGTGAAATGGCGAAGCTCGTGCAACTGCTGCGGATTGGTTCGGCAGATTGTGTTCTCGAACGCATCACCTTCTTGCAAGCGACTGAACTAAATGGTTTCTAACAATCACATCAAGTCGCCCTTCGGGCTGGGACGCTGCGCTTCGCGCCACGCCCCTTATGTAAATCGTTGGGCGTCATGAGGAGACTGCCTACCGAACGCGAGGTATTGCGCTGTATCTACAACATGTACGAGCCCGAGTACCCCGGCATACCTCCGGGGTCCGTGCGCGGCGCAAATGACCCATACATTTCTATTGACGTTCGAGCTGTCGCGGAGCAGCTGCGCTGCAAGCCAGAACTTTTGTTCGGGTATCTCTATTACCACCTTGATGCTAAGCACCGATACAAGACCGGTGAGAACACATCAGTGCATTTGTGCGTCTTGAAGGTTGGTGAGAAGCGTCACGGGGTCAACTATCCGTATCTTGCTGCCTTGCTTGCAAACCATGATTTGGAGCACAGAAGGCAGCTCTGGTCTTTGGGTCTTTCGGTCCTTGCGCTGGCCCTTTCGGCTGGAGCCATCATTGCTCAGATTGCCACCGCAAAGTAACGCTTAATGTCGCCCAACACTGCATTCCACCCAAGCGCTCTACAGCGGCCTTCGCCAGCTTCCGCGGTCGGGTGAATTTAGACGTTGGGCGTAATAAACAAGGAGGAAGAAAATGGCAGAACTAAGTGATGAAGCCAAGAGGCTTATTCGGCGTCACATGATCACGTTGGTTGCGATCCCTGGCGCACTCCTGTCCATTGTTTCAGCGATCGCTGGCTACGTGATACACGGTGTTGGCCAACGTGAGGCGTACATCGAGTCGTTCAGGGAGTTTTCGGCTCCAGTGATTGAAGCTGCCCAAGAAGTCAGTGCGGCGAAAGCGACTGTTGAGTTTCTCAATACCAAGATTAATGAGGATGCATCTCGTATAGAAGATATTCGCATGCGCGTTGATGCCAATGAAGCATTGGCCGATCTTGATAAAACGGTTGATGCTATTGCTGATCGCTTATCGGCGCTTCCCGATTTTCGAGAACGAGTGGTTCAAGCGACATCCGGGCGAATAAGCAAGATAGAGTCAGAATTGAAGTCGGTAGATGCAGAAGTTAGGGGTTTGGGGAGCGACCGATCTGGCAAGAAATTGACGGTAAACAACCCTTCAATTGGAGGGGCGGATTCAGCAACTTGCCCCAAAGGCACATTCGTATCAGCAATTCATGCGTCAAAAGGCGTCGGCGGAAAGTATGGTGTCGATGGTATCAGCGAGATTACCTTCACCTGCTCTCCCATAAGGAAATGATGTCGCCCAACAAATCGGTCAAGGCGTTCGCCTGCGGCTCAGTCGGACGTTCAGTACTCCGCTTGCCTGGGCGTTAGACACCAGATAAGAAAAAACATGGAACCAACATCGATATATTCGCGCGAAACAATCGCTAAATCCGTAGCCGACCGTTTCAGGGAGAGTTACGAGGGAAAGTCAGGAACAAAATTAATCGGAATTCTACTTGGCAGACCTGAATCAATAATATTCAAACAACAGATATATAATGACCTGAGATATTTTGGGTTTCGTTCCGGACCACACATTGATTTTTATTTAATCGGCTGGGGAAAGATTGACACCTATGCATCCTGGTTGGATCAACCCGGCGTATCAATGGACGATACTGAGAAAAGAACAGGCACCGAATGGAAATTCGACGAAAAAAGGTTTATTGAGTCGTGCAAATTAATCGAGAAGGAAACAACCTGGGAGTATAGTGGGGAAACTGATTTAATCCTGGTGAACGCAAAATTTGAAAGCAAAAGAGAAGAGGTGACAATTGATTTTACAAAAACGATCTGCTTTCAACTTGAAGTTTTAAAAGAAATCGGCGCCATGCCTTCCATCGCAAGGCTATTTGAGAAAATAGTTAAGTTCGCGGAGCGTTATCAAGGGAATGATCCAGCATCAAGTCTTTCTAATAAAAAAGGAATCGATACCTTGCTGAGCGGCGCCAAAGAAATGTTGTTATCAGCCACGCCGGAAACAGTCAACAACAAATACAAAGAGTTAGAGCAGTTTGCGGTTCGTGATATTTCGAGACAGAAATAGGGAATCAACAATATGGCCACATGCCTAACAAGCGGGTCTAATCGCTCCCGGTGGTCGCTGGGCCGCTCCGCTTCGCTGCGCGCCCCTAATCCTTATCGTTAAACGTCAGCTACGAGGCGGCAGCGGTCTTCGTTCAAAGCTCTACCTTTGTCTGCTCTGGGTCGGCAGCTGTCTCTCGTGGGAAGTAGCGTGAATAATTGCTTTGGCCGATGAGCAAACATGTTTCTGCCTTCTGCTTAGACGATGCTGACATCGTTAAGCATGTTCCGGTAAGCAATATGGAGACTTCTATGATTCTGCCAAAAAAGCGCACCCTCCAGAAAGTGAGGCCAGTCCGATGGCCCGTGAATCTTTCGCTGTAGCCGAGCAAGTGTTGCAGTGACCAATATGTCGTGAGTGACGAAGACATGAAGTCCAGACTCTGAGGCGGCCCCTAGCATGAAATTCACGAGTTGCCAGGCGGCGGCGTCCGGCTGTGCCATGCCAGGCAAGGCGTATGCCTCAGAGACAAGGTGCCGGATCACTCCCTCGTGGCCCATTAACTGCCAGTTTTTCCATGCGAGATCGCCGTCCAGGACGAACACTCCCGGGTCGCCAAGCAATCGGTTTTCCACTACATCGAAATGACGGTTGGCGCCTTCGAGAAGTGCCTTGGCGGTTTGAACGCATCGCAGCACGGGGCTGGTGTGCAGGCTCATCAATCGATCCCCAAACAGTGCCCCGAGTGCGCGTGCAAGGTCATGCCCGTCTTCAGTGATGGGAAGATCATTTCCGCTGGTGCCAGGAGGAATCTCGCCACGAGCTGCGTGGCGCAAGAGCAATACGACGGGAAGGTCTGAAGGGGCTTCCTTAATATTTTTTAAGAGGGAAGGAGGGAGCCGTATGCCGGTCTTTGTGTTCATGCGGCGTCGGCGCACAAGAGCGTGGAAAGGCCAGAGGACCGACAAACTTCTGACAGCCTGAAGCCGGCTTTGGCGAACAGTCGCTCATACTCCTTAAGGCTTCGCTCTCGTCCTCCGGTTGCAGCCAGGAGGTGTAGGTCGCAAAGGGCACCCGACACTCCTGCGTCGGAGAGCAGCATCTCGACAACGAACAAGCGCCCCCCCTTTGCTAGTGCATTGCGCGCCTGGGTGAGTATCTGCTGTGCTTGTGGGTCATCCCAGTCGTGGAGCACTCGGGCCAGGATGACGACGTCTGCCCGGATACTCCAGTTCTGGAACAGGTCAGCCCCCAACCACGATAGCCCTGGTGGGTTGTCGTTCCTACGCTGGGCTTGTGCGACAACTTCAGGCAAGTCGAGTACGACGACGCGAACGCTGGGAAAAGCACTCAGGATGTTCTTCGCGAGCGCCCCGAATCCTCCACCCGCATCGACAATGAGTTCATGCCCATGGAGGGGCAGAGCTTGCGTTAGCAGCGCGTAATCGTGGCGGGCGTAGCTGGTGAGCATGCGATGGTGTTGATCGAGACGCACGGGATCTCGGGCAACCTCCACAAAGGTCTCGGGTCGGCTCCATGTGCTCTCCTGGCGCATTGCATCAGGCAGCTTTTCCCACAAGGCGCCAAGTGGTCCTGCGTATTCAAGCGCGGCATCCGCCAGGGTGAGCCGATGCTCCGCTCGCAAGAATTCGCCACGCTCGGTTAGTTGCCAGGTTTCTTCTTCACATTCAACGATCCTGAGTACGGCCAAGCCGCGAAGCAGTCGTCCAGCAGCATCGAGTTTCAGGTCACATTGGGTGGCGAGCCTTTCGACGGTGCAGGGTAGAGCTTCGATGACTCCGAGCTGAACTCCCGTTGCAATCGTGTGCGTACGCCAGAAGCCAACCATGTCGGCCGATAGTGACGCGAACTCTGACGATCTG
>JAGQPR010000051.1 GCA_020426625.1 Planctomycetales bacterium | reverse complement strand
TGGCCCTTGCCGCAAAACCCAACAGCGGAGGAAGCCGTTGAGATCGGTAACAAGCTGATGGTTGCTTTAATCTCACGTGAATTGGAGTCCATGCTCGCAGCAGCCCAATTGCCATGAAGGGTTACCTGGTCACCTGGTTACCTGGTTACCTGGATTGTTCGTCAACAACTCTACCGCATAGCGTTTTTTGTAGTTCTCATTTGTTTTCTTGCCGCAAATTGCTGTTTCCGCGCATCTTGATTTTCAAATGAAGTTGCAGGCGGCATCTGGAGAAGTGGCATTGGACACGGACAGCGAACTGGTGAGGCGATCGCGAAGCGGGTGCGTAGAAGCGTTTGGCATTCTGTGCCAGCGCTATGAACGCACTGCCGTAGCAATTTCTCTCTCAATCCTCGCGGACTGGCACTCCGCCGAAGATGCTGTGCAGAGCTCGATGTTGCTAGCATTTCGTAAGCTTCATTTGCTTGAACATGATGCGAAGTTTGGAGGCTGGCTGCTGACGACGGTGCGACGAAAATCGATCGAGATGAAACGTCGGGCTCACGGAGCGATCTTATCTGGCTTTGTTGAAGCCAACATGTTGCAAACATGCACTAGCGACAAAGGAGTGAGCGAGTCGATCGACCGGGAGTTTGTGCAGCGGGAGTTTGTGCAGAATCTTGTGCAGCACCTATCAGAAGCAGATCAATTGCTCATCGGACTGCGTTACTTCGATGGGCATAGTTTTGCAGATATCGCTCAGATGACAGGACGCCCCATAGGCAGCGTTAGCAAACAGATTTCTCGTGCGATCAAGCTCTTAAGAGACAAAGTCAATCAGGAGTATGAACATGAAACCGACTAATCTAATCGAAGATCGACTAAACGACTTGGGAAAGCAGTTGCGGTCTCGCCCCACGCTGATCGACAACGTTAAACACCAGCTTGAAAAGGAGTGCAGCCCTATTCGGCAAGTTCCCGTCCAGCTCACCCACCGCGAATTGCGTGCTAGCGGCCATCGTAGGCAGTATCTTCGACTAGCATTTGCGTCGTCGTTGGTTGCTGCGGTGACTTTGCTGTTGGCGACCTTGTTTCTGACATCGTCGGCTTCGATTGGCTGGGCTCAAGTTGTTGAGGCAGTAAGGCAACAAAAGTGGCTTCACGGCGAGACGACGTTTCAAGACGGGAAACGAGGGCAGATGTGGTTATCGTTATCCGAGAATCTGTGGGCCTACGAACTAGGCGATTCGCGTTATTTTTATGATGGGAAACGAGGTACAAAGTTTCAACTGAGCGACCGACAAGACGCTCTCCTGGTCCTTGCATTGAGCGAAGATGAACAATCTCATCCGTTGCCTGTGGCGTCATTGACCGAAGAGGCACCAACAATTTCCCGGTTGTTCAGTACGGAGAAAGTGGTACATCAGCAACAGCGGACAGTTGAGGACAAGGGCCGCCAGTGGATTGAATTTGCGCTAGAGCTTTCGCGCGGAGAATTCAGCCTCGCAACCTTGCGTGTAGATCCCGAGACTCGATTGCCGGTGCGCGTCACACTGACTTCGATTAACGATTCTACTAAATCGATCGTTTGGAACTTCGATTATCCACCATCAGGACCAAACGACATTTTTGAAATGGGCGTGAATCGGGATTTGCCGTTGGTCGACTTGAGGCCCGATGCGACCGCACAACGCGTAATCGATGGCGTTGCGGCAAGCCGTAGAAGGATCGAAGATTTTCAAATGCTAGTCTCGACAACTCCAGGCTTTGTCGGTTATGCGGTATGGCGAAATGGGGAACGCTGGCGAGTTGATCTGTGCTATTTGATGAGGCTTGGCGGTAAGCCATGGCCAACGACTCCGCTCGACGAAAATGAAAATGGAAGGAAGTGGTTTGATGAGCAAATTGGCATTACGGAACGAGTGCCGTTGACCATCTGTGATGGGCGCTCCGTCTGGCATAACAAGTCGACGCAGCCGGGCACGCAGGCAGTTTGGGAGCAGTCGAGCCATATTGCTCCGACGGATCTCATGTCAGGGGAAGGACTCGGCAACATGGCAGGAGCAGTTGGCATCAAGTTCCCATCCTTACTCTACCCAGATTTATCGCGCAAGCCGGGTTGGGACTTTTCGTTTGAGGCTGCGCCAGCAAGCAACCCCGATTTAGTCTTGATCAAGCGATCTTCGCGATTGGCCACGACTAAGCCACTCGTGGGTCATGAATGGTATTACATCGATCCTGCGCGCGGATATGCCGTGGTCAAGGCCGAGCTATTTACCGTATCCGCTGATCAGCCAGCCGACCCTGATTCGACAAAGCTTCGGCAAACGATCGTTATGGGGGACCTGCAGGAGACACCGAATGGTAACTGGTATGCGAAATCTATCGACATTAGCGCCCCTATTGTTGCTCCGGGCCAGGATCTCACCGTCTCCGGACACCATCAGACAGTTACCCATTACGACCTGATTCCGAATCCGGGGTTCGCTGAAGACCTGTTTGCGTTGCCTCAAAACTAGAAACTCAACTATTGTCCCAATTGCGAAGTAATGAAGACTGGCTGTCGAATGGCGAGGGTTGTCCTCAATTAGCCAGTCATGTCAATGGACGTTGGCAAAATTAAGCCGATTACCCTGGGCGCGAGATTTCGTGTAAGAAATCCGTTTCTGCTGTGTGGTACTGAAAGGAGAATACGCGTAACCCTGTGGTAAGCGAGCAACACCACGCCTTGCCCAACGCTGCGGAACTGAATAGTGGATTGCAGTAAAAACGTTTGATGCCGAACAAATTCGTCATGAAATTAGCTGGAACCTATCGATTTTTTGGAGAGTCTTGTACTTTCCTAGCGGATATATAGCTTGGGAAGCCCGTCGCCTCAGCGCCAGTACGGCGAATTTGGAATCGGCCTTGGGAGTTCTCGGTCATTGGTTGCTACTCGGTGAAATTGATCAAGACGAAGGGTTCGCCTTTCTGGCAACAGATTGTTCAAGGCCGCGGACAATGTTCTCTCGCCAATAGCGAAGATAGTTCGCAGCTTCTTCGTTCAAGCACTTTATTTGATCATCGTCGTTCGGATCATAGCATGGCTCAGCTCCTGCTTCATGATGAGCCTGCAAGTAGGCCATGGAAAGTGATTCCACAAATTCGTTGTCCTGCAATTCTTCGGCAGCTGCGTAAAAGATCGGGGTCCGCTTGTCGATCCAACATTCAAGGGGCGACGCGCCATGCTTCAAAAGACATGCGACAATGTCTGATTTGCCATTGGCTGCAGCAGCATGCATTGGCGTATTAAAGAAATACCAACCAAGTTCTTCATCGAAGTGGCGTCCGTAGGACATCACCGAATGATCTACTTTCATGGACAGAAGGTTTTCTACAACAGCAAGATTCCCACCGACAGCTGCGGCATGAAGTGCAGTCCAACTTTGTTCGCTGCGAATGTGTGGGTCCGCGTTAGCTGACAGAAGAAGTTCAGCAGCTTCTGGACGGCTATATCTTGCAGCCAATATCAACGGAGTATGACCGGGCTGAAAAGTTATTTCGCCCTCGTCTTCGATACGATCACCCGACCGATAGTTGACATCGGCCCCTGCCAGTAACAGCATCTTGAGCACCCCAAGGTGGCCCTTTTCAGCAGCGTAATGCAAAGCATTGTACTTGTCGTGTGTGTCGTCGCATGTATCAATCTCATTGCGACAACCACGCAACCACTGGAAAACGGAATCTTCGTCTCCGTCTCTTGCAGCCTTAATTAAAGCTAATACGCGTTCGCTGATTTCAGTTTTTCTATTCATGACCTGCAGAGGATGCCTCTGTCTCCTGGAAGACTAATCCATCAAGCACTTGAAGAACGCGTCTTGTGCGTCCTTGTAGAACTCGATGCTGATCTTGGTCCAGAGTTCGTCGGGGAGGTCGTTGAGAAGACGACGGGCGGCGACGGGCATCAGGAGCGTGGTGGCTTGCTTCTCGATGGCGACTTCAGCGATGGCGACCGGGTTAGGAATCATCTCGACAGATCCACCGAGGTTCAGCGAACCGACGATGATCATGCCACCCTTGGTACTGCGCTCGAGAAGTGAGCTCGACAAGGCGACTAGCACGGGTAAGCCCAGCCCCGTTCCGCTGTGGTCATTGTCCATCGCTCGCATCTGGATCGAGAACTCGTGCGAACGAGGGTCACGATCACCAACCAGTGCCTTTCTTTGCGTGTAGAGGTTCTGTTCGCCGATCTTCACGCTTTCGCGGAAGGATGGGGGCGTCGGCGTGTTTAGGATTCGAACGCCGCCTCCTGGACCCGATGTGACCTCCAAGCGATAGAGCCCAGGCCCCGCTTCTCCGGAGCCGGGGCTGATAGCCCAAACTTGGCCTGGAGGCAGTGGATCGCCGTCGATCGCGGCATCGCTGTGCAACTCGGGGGTTGATACGAATTGCTCGACGCCATCGACACCCATCGTGAAGCTGAAGTGCGTGTTGCGGAACTCGCTCTTCAGACACTTCTTCTGCTGCTCCTTCACTCGCCGGCGAGACTCGAGTGCGATCCTAACGATTCGTTCCAGCTCTTCATCGGAAATCTCCATCGCGGGATCTGGGTACAGCAGCTTGATCAAGCCGCTAATCGTCTTGTTGCAGGCTTCGATATCGCGGCCACTGAGTGCACCACCAAAGAACACGCGATTTTGAAGTGTCGACACTCGGCTCGACATCCTAAGATTCGTCCAGCACTCACTTAGGAAGTCGCTTACCAATCCAAAGTGATTCGTGAGATGCTGGTTTGGATTCAGCTTCGGAAAGTCCCAGCCTGGTACATATGCGTGAATTCGATCATGAAACGCTGTGTCATCTCGCATCTCGGGAGGCAGCGGACTCAGCAGGTGACCGATCCTTTGTTGTTGCTCGACATCGACATCAAAATTGCCGACCATCACGATGCCGCCCTCTGCGCGGATACTCTCTTTGCCTCGGCTGAATTCACCCGATGCCATGTAACCTTTCATAATGTTGACACCATCCTTCTGGTCGAAGGAGACGCCCGATACTTCGTCGAAGCACACCACATCGTATTGGCAAACTAACCCGCGTTGGCCGTTGGAATTGTTCACGAACATCTTCGCGACAGTTGCCTTGCCACCGGAAATCAAGTGCGAGTAAGGCGAGATCTGTTGGAACAAGTGGCTCTTACCAGTTCCGCGTGGGCCAAGCTCGACCATGTTGTAATTGCGTTCCACAAAGGGAACGATTCGCAGCAGCACGACATATTTCGCACGCTCGGAAAGCTCTGTTGGTTCCAAGCCAATCGATCGAACCAGGAAATCGATCCATTCCGAAGTCGAGTACTCCGCACGTCCGCGTCGCAACGCATCTAGAATGTCCGACTTTGACATCTGAATCGGACGCAGGCTGGAGATGCGAAATGGTTTGCCGTTCTTTTCCTGCGCGATGACCGAGTCGTACTCGAGCGTGATCTCTGCGTAGAAACCATCGGTCAGCATGCGTTCGTGATCATCGACCAAGCTGTCTTCGATCGCCGCTTCCTTAATGGCCAGGCTCGGGATCTCGGCAGAGTAAGTATCTGTCCTGGTGTCGAGTTTTGCGCGAACGATATCGATCAGCTTAACAGAGCCCTTATCGCGAGCTTGCTTGATGAAAACTTCTTCCTGGCCAGTCTTTACGGTTCGGTTCTGAAGCTGCTTCTCGACAATCTCTAGACCTTCGGCAATCTCAGCTTCATCGACCGTCGCACAGTACCGCCCAAGAAGAAACTCAACCACATAAGTTGGGATCGGATACTGTCTCGCATATTTGCGAACCAAGTCCTTTCGGACCAGGTACCCGTCGAAGACCGAAGCTGACTTTCGATCTAGATCGTCCATTTGGAGGTTCGATGTTATCATCATTTATTCCTATTCACCACCAACCGTGGTGCTTTGTTTTGCAAGTACTTGGCCGGCTTCGCTGCATACGACCGCAGCTACCACAGAGCCCTCAAGATCTTCATCCTCAACAAACAGCGTGACCGTTCCATTTCCGTCAAGGGCCTTGCCGCCACTCGTGATCGAAGTTGTCGGATCGTTTGGCTTGTTTCTTAAGTCAACCTGCAATCCTGACACAACTGGCTCGACCGTGATGCGACACTTCAATCCCTTCCAATCAACCTTGGCAATGTTCGCCGATTGAGCTGTTACCTGAACATCGGGTGAAACCAAGATGTCAGCCACCAAGCACTCCTGCAGACTTACCCCGCCATGCTGATAACAATGCCCTGCTGAAAAACATTTGATCCCCGAAGCGCTGGCAAACTCGGCCTGTGAATTCCAATACCAGGAATGCCGATCTACATCCGGTTTTGATTCGCCTTTGATCGTCGCACATCGCGACCACTTGGCTTCGGTCAAGAACGACGGCAATTCCTGCTTAGGCAAGCCGCCAGGCATCAGCAGCCAACCGTGATCGGTGATCACCCGAACTTTGCGCCAGCCCGCGCCCAACAACTCGACGATACGATCTGCCAGCGCTTCCACCTGGCCAGCAACCAATGAAGCGAGCTTGATCTGCAAATCATGACCACGCTTGTCGATCTCACCCGTTTCTACCCAGCCACGTGCTTTCGGCTTCGCTGGGTCGCCAACCTCACTAGCGGAGATGATCTGGTAACCTTCTGTTTTGAGCAGGGATTGCGAACGCGCATGTGTCAGCGGCTTACTCTCGCCCGCATCGACGATCTCTGGCGTAAACGAATCAGGCAGGCCGCGTCCCTCCAGCTTCTCAGCGATGGGAGACACAGCAGGCTTTGCAGTAGACGTTACCGAAGGCAGCGCCGCCCATCGCCGGTTCTCATCCGTCGTGTACCCACGCTCGCGTAACAACTCGGTCAGACGCACTGCCAGGTCGTAACGCAGGCCATCGGCGAACAGCAGGCAAGTCCCAACCTCGGCCTTAACCGTCGGTGGTCGGTTGCTAGACGCCCTGTTGGGCCAAGACTCTTTCTGAACGCAGTCCTGGAATCGTTCCGCAGCATGTTCCAACCACGGCAGGTACAACGCACGCACAGCCGCTTCGATCGCATCGCAATCCGCTTTTGCCTTTACCGACGCCAGCGCTTTCAACGCAAAGTCGTCAGCGAGATAACCACCTTGGACATACTGCTTTTCCAAATCAGCAATTGAGTCGCCGCCGAGATGGGATGCCGTTCGATTGGCTAGTCCAACCAAGAACTCCAGCGCACACGCCATCGGCGCTTGCCCCAGCTTTGCCCACACCCAACTGCGTCTCACTCCATGATGCTGTTCCAGCTTTGCGATTTCAGTTCTTGCACTTCCCTGGTCGACGGTGGCAAGGTCAAGCAATGCCTTTCGCAATGTATCCTCATCCTGCTCATTCTCATCTGGCCAATACTCGCGCTCAAAGCGTAAACGGGATTGAGGTTTCGCTTTGCGCAGCGTCGTGGCGACGCCGCTATAGGTTGCCGGCGCTTCCCGGAATCGAGACCACAAAGTCTCCCAGCTACTCGTCTCCTGCAGTCCCAGCTTCTCGCCGGCCACGATCTCGCCATCGGTGTTGGGATCAAAGCCGTACTCGTCACGACAGCGATTACAGAACGCGTGCCACTTGCCCTCGTCCATCTCGGCTCGCACCTCTTGTGGATTGCTCATCCAGCGCAGCAAGTCGCGAGGGTGATCGCCGATCATCAGTCGATCAAAGTCCTCAGCCTCTAGTCTTCGTCCTTCCAGCTTTGAAACAGGCGTGATCGCTAGAACGGCCAGCGATGCCATCATCGACAGTTTCGTGTTCGCAGTCCCCGAGACATCCAAGCCCAATGCCGGGCTTTCCTTGGAGACCAGCATCGCCTCGACCGTCCAGTCGCGTCCGTTCTTCTGTGCCCAGACAGTTCCTCGGTACAGCAGTTCAACCAAGGGCTGCAGTTCCCAGGGGCACTGCGTTCCAGCGCGCAGTTCCTGTCGGCCAACACCGGGCAAGTACAGGATCGGCGTCTTCCCTTTTGGAAAGTCCACCTCCGGCAACACGCCCTGCATCGCGCACTTCAGCCAGATCGCTGGACCGGTGCGGGTATCCGGCGCGTATTCACCGAGCACCAACAACTGTGGCAAGCGTGCTTTCAACTGTTCTAACAGTGGCAGCCATTCGCTTTTGGTATCGGTCCAGAGCACTGCGGTTGGAGCGACTTCACTGCGGGCGCAACGCGTCGATGCGTCGAGACCTATGATGATCGAATCGAGAAGATTACTCACGTATTCTCTCCCAGTTTCTTTGCCAACTCTGTCCTGGCACGTTTGAAACTTGGTAGATGCTGTTCCAACGTCGATCGACTCAGAACAGCCAGCACCTCAAAAGAACGCTTTCCTTTCTCGTACTTGTTCTTGCAATCTTTGGTTGCATTCTGCAGTGAATCTTGAACCGAGTGCCGCTGGCGTCCTTCGAGATCGACCAGTGGTGGTAACTGGTTCTCTTTAAACTCGTTTTTATAAAACGCTCGCAACGCAACTCGATCAGCAATGATCCAGGTCTCCATGCAAGTGGTCATCAGCAAAACTTGCTCGTCCACCGCACCCTCGGGCTTGTCCCAATTGTCACGAAGCTTGAGATGTGGCCAGGTTTTACTGATATCTGCAATCGGATCTTCACTGTCGACCAGCAGAATCGCATCCTCTTTTCCGTCAGCATGAGCGGTACAGAATCGATCGAATGCATTACCACGCCCGCCGCATGCAACCAACTTGGGCATTCTCTTGAAGTCGCATCGCGCGAATAGTTTTCGGAAGCCTTCACGGCATCTTCGCCGCAGGCCTTCCGAGTCGCCACCTCCTTCGAGATAGATCGTTAGTGTCTTTACCATCGAACACCTCCGATCTGACCGTCAGTCCAGAGTCGTCCTAATCGATAGTCCTTCAACCAGATATTGAGGTCTTCAGCATTTAGTCGGTTCGCAGTCGTCAACCCATCCTGCTTGTCGAATACAACGACGGATTCAGGCTGGTCGGTCATTGCATCGATCAAAATGTCAGAATGCGTGGTTACGACAAGCTGAGTTCTCTCCGAAGCTTCAATCAACAGATCCGCGATACCTGCCAGCATATCCGGATGCATGCCGAGTTCTGGTTCTTCGATACAGATCAGTGGTGCGGGATTGGGGTCACAAAGGATTGCGAGCAGGCAGAGAAAACGGAGCGTACCATCTGATAGCCGACTCGCTGGAATGGCATAATCGCCTTCCGTTACGCTTAGTTGCAGGGCACCACCGACAACATGCATCCCAAAATCCGTGATCCCTTCGTAGAGGTTTTGTAGTTTCTCAACGATCAAACGCTTGGTTTTTGGATCACTAGAGATTCTGTTCAGGAACAAGTTGAGATTCGAAAAATCTTCCTCCAGTCGATCTCCTGGTAAGTCTGCCTGCTGGAAGCTACGGTGCACAGATTTTCTTCCGAACGTCCAATCGCGATACAGTCGTACCTTGTCGTACTGATCCGCCAGGTAGGCGAGTTCGGGGTATTGATCCGGTTCACGGCGTTGCGTCAGGATCGATTCATCCAAAGCCAAGTCTTGACGCTCTAGCTGCCTTTTCTTGATTTGACCGCGAACGGATAAAACCGGGTGACCATTCTGATAGCGATAATAGAAATACGGGTCATCGTGCCCAGGGTCAGGTTCAGCGTTTTCGATGCGCTCATCCAATAATTCGAATCGCTTCGACACAATGCCAAATTCGAGAAAGTGGCGCAGCTTCCTTCCATATCCTGGATTCTCGATAACCGCGTCGATGATACCACTTCCGTCCGGCGCTCCCTTCCAGATCCATTCACCAACTCCGCCGCCACCAGTTCCACGGATGGGTACCGCTAATTTGCTCGCGGCAGATCGCTGTAGACCGATTGCTTCAATGAAGTTGGATTTTCCCGAGCCGTTGGGACCAACGAGAATATTAAGTGGACGCATCGGCAGAGCCGGCGTATCCGGCCCAAAAGATAATAATCCAGCAAGTCGTAGTTCGTGTATTAGCATTGCGTCAGTACCTATTGATTCTCACAGGATATGTCCGAAATCGAATTGAAGATTCGCAGCTTGAGTGATTCGTCTTCGACCTGCCCCGTCAGTACAGCCAGCATCCAATCTCCGAGTAGGTCCTTGCAGATACTTCCAGCGGCAACGTGGTAGCTGATGTTTTCTGCCTCGTAGATGAACGCTTTGACTGAGCCGAGGTAGCCGTTGAGAAGAAGCATTTGGGCACAAAGGGTGATCGCGATCCGTTTGTTTCCATCCGCAAAGCAATGAAACTTGCACGCACAAAAGAAAAGATGCGTGAGCTTCTTGTCGAACGTTGGATAGTAATCGTCGTTTTGAATGTGATCCAACACACTCGCCAACTTTCCTATATCGAGCTGACCAAGCGTCCCTCCGCCACTGACCTCGACGGTCTTGGCGTGGACTTCGATTGCTTGATCGAGAGTCATGTAAATCCATGCCATTACTCGCGCTCCTTCAGACGCTTCATGACGTCTTTGGCTTCTTCGAGTCGCTCGGCAAGCTCCTTACTCTTCTCGCCAAGGAATCGCTCGAACTCGTCGCGCTGCAATGGAGTGATGTATTCCTTCAATTGCATGTGCAACGCATCACGGAACGCAAGGTCGCGACTTGCCATCTTGTTTCGGGCCTTTTCAACCAGCGGCACAAGTAATGGCTGTGCTTCGAATCGACGAATGATTGTGTCCACTTCAGCGGCTCGAAGTTTGCGCCCCTGTCTTTCAGACTCGTTTCGAATCTCATGTGTCAGACCGTTTTCATAGGAAGCGATCAGATCGAGGATTTCAGAGTAGAAGGTCGCTCGAACGCAGTCCTTTGCTTCAAGCTTAAGCACATCGCGATACTCTTTCGACTTCTCTCGAAAGATGCTGACATAGATGCGGTCTGTATAGACTGCATATTTGAAATTCCCCATGTCGACACAATCACGCAGTGCGTCGGTGAACTGCTTGCGGTAGTTCTCTTCGAGGAAGGCGGACTGCAGAAACTCTTCGTCGCGTTGGTTGATGTATTTCGTTCGGCCTCCGGTCCGCTGGTTGATCGTGTCGATGACGATATCCAACACGAGTTGTCGCAAAAGGCGTGCTCGCTCGCTTTCAGCGACCACCATGGCCAAGTTCAGGAACGCTCGAAATGGAAAAATACCCACCTGGGGGGCCTTCTTGATGTTCGCGAAATCTGTTTCGTGAACATCCGACTCCGAAAGCCGTAACTTCAAGTCCTGCAAACGTTTACTGCGAATCACCTCATAGCCGTTTTGCCCCAATTCGTCCCCAAATCGCTCCAAATAGTTATCCACCGTGCGGGTGGTGACCTCCAGGAAGTCTGCCACCTGCTCCTTCAGAACCACGGTCCCGCCTTCGAACTGGATTCCCTTGATCCCGACCGCTTTCTCGACCTCGATGAGGGCATAGTTGTTGTTAAGAATGTTCTGCCTATCGACCGGCGAATTGGTTAGATCCTTACTCATGATTGTGCCTCCTTGTTTTTCGCAGCCTCTCGGGCCTTCAATTTGAACGCGTTCGTGTAGTGCAGGTCGTTCCAGCGGTCACCTGTGAAGGTGTCGCTGCCGGCGAAGTTGGTGGGATCGTCTTTCATTTCGTCCCAGCCCCAGAACCACGGGTAATCTTCAGGTGGGCGTTTGGGCTCCTTGCCACGATCCTTGGTCCATTTGATTTTGGGTGGGAAGCGCAGGCCCCCTGCTCCTTTGCGTCCGCGTGAGAGTTCGGCCAACATGAAGGGGCGGATGTTCATGCGTACGCCGTCGTTGATGTCAGGCGTCCAACCGATTGGCTGTTCGTGTAGCGGCTTCCATCGAACAAAGATGTCGTAGGGCGGTTCGCCATGAAGGATGGCTTCGAGCTTCTCTTGCAGCTCCTTTGCGGCCAGCAAGCGATCGTCGGCACCGG
Source organism: Planctomycetales bacterium (assembly GCA_020426625.1). Taxonomy (GTDB): domain Bacteria; phylum Planctomycetota; class Planctomycetia; order Pirellulales; family Pirellulaceae; genus Aureliella. The sequence continues at coordinate 15,553 of JAGQPR010000051.1, read as the reverse complement.
ACTCGTTGTTCTTCACCGCAGCTTCTTGACGTGTGATCCAGTCGCCAAGGTAGCTATAGGTGAGGCTTTCCAGAAGCTTCTTTCCTTGTGGGCCAGCAAGCTTGTGATAGTTGACGAGCGCGGCGAAGCCGTCTTTCTTGCCATCCCAGATGTGCCAGATAAATGGCCGTTGATGAAAGAGTTCGCAGTGCTCTTGGAAGAACTTGTCGCGCAACCATGTCTCCAAATTCTCGCTGTGATTCACTCCTACTGCGTGAAGCAAACGAAGCAGTCGGTCCGAGGCGGGATCTTCGCCTCGGACCGAAGGAATACAGACAATGCCGTCATCGTCGATGAATTCGTCCAGTTCACTGCAACGAACAACGAGGTCGCGAGCTCGCTGGCTGAGTCGCATCTCACTGTCTTGTTCAGCGGGCCAGCGATAACCGAGCAATCGGGCAACGGCAACCTGCAACGGTGCAGTGGAATGTTCGGGTCTACCGTGAAAGAGCCATTGCGTTGGATCGTCACTTTCGGGTTCTGGTAGACCGTTCGGGTACTTGTCAGATGCAATTTTCTGCCACCGTTTAAGGTTGAACGGAACATCTATAAGCGACCGATTCGCTGCGGAGAGCTTCTGATCTAGTTTCCTAACCTCAACTCTGTACTCTTCACTTGAAGCGAATGCCCAAATTGCAGGTAGTATTTTAATGTTGTTGGGTGTCAACACAGGTGATATCGCATTGAACGGAACCCCCAAATAGAGAGTAGCGGGCAACTGCGACATCTTATTTATGGCAACGCCAAGTCGATTCCATGCCCTTTCCCCTCTTAGTCGAAAACCTGGCAAATTACGGTATAGTTCTGATCTGGGGTCGATACAAACACTGCAGAGTCCTGTAAAGCAACCGCCATTCTCTGGACCTGTTTGCATCAGCTGCCACATTTCTTTGGGAAGAGCAAGTTCCCAATGTTTAAATTCAAATCTGGCAACATCGCCGGGGCTATAACCTGCCTCCACTCTCGCGTAATCGGATAATCTCTTGTCGCTTCCAATACTTGCCGAGAGCACAATTCTCATATCTGGATTCGCAAGCTGGTCATGTTGTGGAATGAGGAGTATTCCAAACTCGCTTCCCCTCGCTAACTGCGCTGCTTTGTTGCTTGCTTCCTTTACAGCCGAAACATCGATACCTGCCATATGATGCCGCTGGGATGCTGTATCCATAGTGAGTGACAGAAGCGCAACATTTACTACATGTCCACCTATGGTTTCAAACGCTCCCGCTCCAAGCCGCGTTACAAAATCCCAGCGTCTACTTTTTAACAGGTTCGCACGCAGTTGCTTGAACGACGTCAAGAAAAGGCAGTTTTGTGGTGTAACCAGCGTGGTCGTTCCGTGTTGCGAGCAAAATTCCATACAACGTAGTACAAACGCCGTTGCTAAGTCAGCCTTGCCAAGCGCGTATTGCGTGTCGAGATACTTCTTAAGTTCATCACCTTGTTTACCTCGTCCGAGATACGGAACGTTTGTAATGACAAGCGTATAACGACCTGAAAGCAGTTCCGTCGCTCGCGTCAAACCTTGAGCTGCGGCTGCGAGTTCCTGTTGTTCGTCCGTCGCGTTGCGATCGTTAACGATGACTGTTGAAAGTGCCTGAGAGATCTGTTCAAGCTGCTCATCGGTCATCAATCCTGAACCGAAGAAGCGCTGCGGGTTAATCAAGCTCCCAAGCGTGTCGGCCTTCGAGAACATGTCGTATAGCTGGCCCCACTGGAAGCCAAGGTCTGAGTTGAGAAGCGCAGCTTTCAATGACTTCATCCATTCATCGCGGCTGTTGCCAAGCGGAACACCGGAGCACGCAATATTGCGCATCGGTGGAAGCGGCTTGGGACCTGTGAGCTTCCACACGGCCATCGCGACATTGAATGCGGCGATTTGAGTACAGCGAGGATCGATCTCGAGGCCGAAGAGGTTATCTCGCAGCACAGCTTCAACAGCCGCTTCGACGGACAGTTCCTCTTCGTGCATTCGCAAGCGGACGAGTAATTCGAACGCTGCAACTAAGAAGTGTCCGCTGCCGCAAGATGGATCGAGTACCTTAAGCTCCGCGGCGGTCTTGGGCCAGCCCTCGTATGCTCCGCCCATGGGACGCCACGGTCCCTGAGCATCATCGCCGTCGTCTGATGACGGATTGGGGTCACGAACAAATCGCAAATACTCGAACTCGTATCCCCCGGCTGTCTCTAGAGCGACAGCACGACGAAGTTCGGCTTCGTCTCTCGCAATGGTTGCTAGCGATGGGTTTTTCGCGAGCACCCTACCCGCATGCCATGCACCTAGCGTGTTATGCAGCAGGAACAACACCATGTAGTGTTCGGTGAAGAGTTGCGTCACCGCTGGAATCGACCGCCCATCAATCTTTTCGCCCGATGCGTTGACACGATCCTTCTCTTCACTCTGCCAGAACTGATAAACCCAGCCCAGCGAGTCGTCGGCGGTGAATACCTCTGGTGGCAACGATCCAAGCAAGTCATTCAGTTTTCGCTGCGTTTCTGAAGAGAGCCTGACCTCTAATAGCGGATCATCTTTTCGGAAGATGGCAGGTAGTGCTGCCGAAGCAAACTGCCCTCCGAGTACCCAGGGGTCAACCTTCGATTCTTCGGCAATCTCAACGAGTGCTTCCATCGATACCGCCTGACCATATTCGGGATCGATTAGAAACTCGTTCTCAGCCAAGAATCGCACGAAGATCATTCGATGCCATTGTTCATAGGCACACTCTTGCACTAGTCGATCGATCTGCTGCGCCTCGGACTGGCAGTTCCGAACGTCACCGATCTGTTTGCCGTGCGCCCGCAAACGAACACGCAATTTCGCTTGTGTCTCACTTAACGCTCCACGTTTCCCTTCGTCGACGTTCAGCTCCTTGAGACGGTCTTTCACATCAGCGACAACCAGATTGCGAGCCTTGATAATGACTCGTTCCAGATCTTTACGGCGTTCGGGGGCAAGTGCTGGCATGACTAGGTTCTCTTCCGGATGATTGCGCAGACGTGATTGCCTGTCACTGCGAATTCCAGTTCAGGGTTGTGATTTGCGGCCAACAATCGGCGGGCAGTTGAAATTCCCACTCCGAACTGCTGGACAAAACCGAGGTCTTTCATCACGGCAGCCAGGTTCGGATTCCGATAGTCCGCGAATCCTGATTTACCAAACGTTTCGAGACTAACGTCGCCATAGGGACCTCCTGGGTTATGAATTTCAATGCGGTCATCGAACCAATAGATGCGGATTGGAGCGTTCGTTCCTTCGTAGCTCCGATGCATGACTGCATTACGGGTTAGTTGGGCCAGCGCATTTACCGGGTAATCCGGCTTTCGTATTTCGACCGGTCCGGACGTGATATCCGTGGCGATTTCGATATTGGCCTCGATCAGCAGATCGAGCTGAGGGATCAGGGTAGAAATCGGCCCATGAATGGCACGCTGATTTCGTATCGGATCGCTGAATTCGGTACCTTGTATACGAAGAAATTGCACATAGGCACCCGGCACAAAGTTCGTGGGAGAAAATCCAAGGGTTAACATGCCGGTTACCGTCGGAGTGTTGCTGCCAAGACTGATGAATTTCAACGATTGAAGCTGCTCTTCGATGGACCGATGGTTTTGTTGAAGTATTTCTTCATCAATCGCGGCTGGAAGGTAGACCTGTCGAAAACAGGTGAGGTCCAGATCATCAAGGTTCGCCGACGGTAAGGGTTGTAGATCCCACGGCTTGTCGGCGGCGCGCCGTCGTTCGGTCAATTGCCTTTCCTGCTCGATCGTTGCAGTGTCTCGTTGGGGCCCGATTCGTATCCAGGTTCGTCCCTTGAATCGAACCGGTGGTAAAGTGGAAGGCTCCACTACAACCACGGCAACATCGCAGCCACAAATGGTTCTTTTTTGCACCGTCATCGACGGCAATGGAAGGATGTTGCCGGATGACCGGAGTTGCGAGAGAGTCAAAAGTAACTGATCGTCGATTCGCAAATTGGCACAAGATCCATCGTTTTTAACGCCCACAAAGAGCACACCCGGTTTTTGATGACCGGGCATATCATTGGCAAATGCGCAAATTACTTGCTGGATCTTCTTGGGGTCAGCTGCATTTTCCTTGCGTTCGACTCGGTCGGATTCAATGTCAAGGAATAATTCCTCTAGTTCGCGATCTGTTAACATTTTTGCGTATCCGATAGTATCGTTCGGGGTTGGTGCGATTCGCTTTTTTTCTAAGAAATGATAATCGGCCCGTTTTTTAGCCTTGCGACCAATTCCGTTTCTTGCTGAGCCAACCACTGTTTGATATCTTCTGGTGTCTTGAGTGTGCCGCTCGTTAGTCGAACTTGCTGCAACTTGGGCTCGAGCAATTTGCCTGCTTGAGCTAAAGCAGCCGAGAACCGACCAGGAATGGCAGCCGATTTATCTCCCCACGAAGACAATGGAGTTGAATCCAGAGTTCGCAATAGCTCGTCATCGGTACCAACCTTAATCGCCGCAACATCGGTGATTCCGTTGGAGCTGAGAACACTTGACTGCTGATCTGCTGTCAGTTTGGTCCAGACGTCTGACTTGGTCAAAAGCGACATCTGTTCGTCATGCGTGTTCTTCAAGGTTGCATGCGCTGTTGTTACGGAAGCTCGCAGCAGCTCTGCACATTTCTTGACGAGTCCCGACACGTGGTCGGAAGTGTCGAGCAACAGACGATTGGTGCGAACTCCATCGGCTAATGATCGGATCTCCTCCACGCCCGGCAGATCGGCTGCATGACGAAGCATGCGATCTAGGGTCTTCCAATTCGGAAGACGTTTCTCAGCAAGCTCGCCAAGTTCTCGCCACTGCTTCGCGAGTGTCTTAAGCTCGGATTCCTGCTCCAGCAATTTGCCCAGCCGTTCGTTACCCGCATGATTGCGCAGGTCCAGAATGCTCTGGGTATCTGGCGATGGAGGAAGCGGTGCTTCGCCACCCGCATGGGATGCGAGGCCAAGCATGGCATCAATGAAGTCTCTTGATTTGCTCTCCAAATCATCGCTGCTCTTCGCAGCCACTCCAGCGCTCTGGAACAATGCACACAATGCAAGTTTCTCTCGAGCAGATATGACACGCGTGACTTGGCGGAACTCCGCTTTCTTGATTTTGGTTTGATCGAGGTTGCCGGCCGAAACCGCTTCTCCGGAGTAGCGAACGGAGACGTCACCTGCGTTATGCAGTGCCATCAGTGCGCCGTCGACCGCGTCTTGAGGCCAACCATACGGTGGCGCACCAAACTTCTTGTGAAGTTCGCGCCCTTCAGCACCGGAGCCAATCGCCTTCAGAATCGCTTTGCAGACGGGGTGTGCTTTGGCTTCGTCGGTCCATTTGATCGCATGTAGAGGTGTGTCATCTTTCGCTTTCGCTCGCGTGATGACGACCGGCCAATTCTTGTAGTCAGCGTCTTTGAAATCTGGGAACATCCGCACTAACGCTGCATTGCCAGCGTCAACGATTTTTTGTTCAATCGTAATTCCATGGACTTCTGAACCGCCACCTTTGAAGACCTTAGCCGAGTCGATAATCTCTGCGACGAGTTCATCCCTATTCCTCGCAGCTTCGTCTCGTCGGGCAAGCATCGCCTTTTTCGCTTCTTCGCCTTCTGGGGTAGATGGCTCGCCTTTGAATTGAATTGTTCCTACGGCTGATTCGTATCTTTCGATCTGAAGCCACAACCCACTGGCGTTACCACCGGGAAGAAAGACATAAACAATCGGGCTATCAACACCGGCCGCCCGGGCAGATTCGAGCACGGCCTTTTCGGATGCGCTGTAATGGTCTCGAATCCATACGGGGACCGTTTCTCCATCGGTTACAGGTTGCTCATCACCAAAGAAAAGCGCAAGTCGACGCTTCTCCCGTCGCTCGCCATCATGGGCTAGCTGTGTGTTTTTAAGAGCTTTTTCCGCAGCAGCCCTCAGAAAGGCATTTCGCTTGCTGTGAATCTCAGCTGCCTTCTCCTTGAAACGCAACAATCTGTTGCGATACTCGCGATCCCAGTCAGAGTATTCCTTGGTTTGCAGGTTGTATTCAGTTTCATCTTTAAGCAATACACCATCTTCGACCAGTTGATCGAGCATCAATGGTACTTGTTTGCGTAGATCCGAACCATCGTTACGCAGGTCGCTAACCAACAAGTCAGCTAACATTTCCGGTGTAGCACGGATACCAATATCAAAACCAGCGTTACGCGGGATTTTTCTGATTAAGAAGATTAGCCCGCAGATACGTCGCTTGAGCTTGCCTTCAGGCGTGTTGTCATCCAGCTTGCGGATCGTTTCATCCAGCTCCCGCAGCAAAACGCCCTGCTGAACTAGATTGGGTTGTAGCTGCTCGAACATGAAGTCGGCGGGCACAACAGTACCGAGCGGAAGTTCTGCCAACTCCTGCAGTGCGTCGTGAATGATGCGCAATTGCGATCGCAACATGCCACTCGTGCCCGTTGGATCGACCGCACGGAACACGTACTCCCAAAAGCGACGTCGTGTCGGTAGCAACGGATAATCTTCAACGATGATGTTGCGATCATTGCTCGTGCTGGCGATGCGAGTGCCAGAAAGTTGTCGTTCAATTTCACCGGCGTGTAGGTCCAGGCATTTGCGAATGTCTGGAACATGATTGGGCTCCTTTTGGAGGAGCACACGCCGCGTGACGGTTTCCACGTCGGTGTCGGAGAGCTCGACTGGGATCGTGAAGCGGTCCTTTAGCCATTGGAAGTGCGGAGCCTGAGCGCTAAGAGCGTTCTGGCCGGCACCGATGACAACGATGCGACAGTCGAGCTGCTTGCTGAGTGCTTCGGCGACTTCCACGACGTCGCGAGCGCGGTCTTGTTCTTCGCCGATGTAGACTTGCACTTCGTCCAGCACGATGATCGTGCATGGCAACTGGCCATTCACGGAGATGACTTCGCGAATGGTTTCGATGAATTCTTTAGTAGAGACGTCATTCGGTTGCACGAACTCGGTCTTGATCGTGGCTCGTGCAGACTTGCGATCGCCAAAGCCAGAATCGACTTCGACCAATGCGTCGTGCAGAATCGGACTGACGTAAAGGTCGTTCAACTCGCGAAAGAAGTCCTTGCCTTTGGATTCAACAGCCGCTTTGACCTTGTCATAGAAGCCATTGTTCTTGAGGTAGAGACAGAACTTGGCCTGAGCAAACTTCTCAGGAAGCCCCTTGGAACGAAAGATCATGCCAAGCACGGTCAAACGAACGCTTTCGTTAGCACCTGAGGGGAGCGTACCCGAGGCGGAATGAAGACCACCATAGCGCCGCCCGAGCGTGTCCAGCTCCTTCAGGTTGGCGACCAATGCATCGGGCAGGTCGCGTGGTAACGATCGGGCACGCGAGCCATCAGGAAATTCGGTGTCGACCCACAGGTGACAGAGCATCTTAAGCAGGTGCGATTTACCGCTACCGAAGAAGCCGCTGACCCAGGCCGCTGGTTGGCTGGTGCCGCCGAAGTGACGAATGTAGGACTCGAGAATGCGAATCGCACCGTCTTCGTATTGGCCTTCGCAGACGAAGTTCGTTAGCTCTTCTTTGAGCGTGAGCAGCTCCTGTTCGGTCTGGCCATCATTGATCCGAGCCTGGCCATTGTTCATCAACGCTGATGAGACAGGGTCTCTCAAAAACAGTTCACGGTTCTTCATCGATTATTCTCCAGACCGATGCGTGATCGGTGTTGCTAAGTAGTTCCAGCCAGATCGTGCGCCGAGCAAGCTGTACGTGCCTTGCTCAAAATGACCTGGGAAAAAGAAGACCAAGCGTCCACGGATATCGCCGGCCACTTTGTCGATTAATTCAGAGATGTGCAGGAAGCCATAGAGCGACGCCCCACCAACGACCGCCACCACCGATTGTTCGGTCGCTTCGCTATTGGTCAGCACGCCACGTAGATGCTGCGAGACGAAGTCCATAAATGCGGTGTCAAGCTTGAGCTTGAGGTCCGACGGATCTTCAAAGTAGCTCTCGCGATACTCTTCACTGGCCATCCATTTGGGAAACATGTCGGTCAAGTCGACGAGTTGCCAATCATGACCAGCGTTGCGAGTGCGAACTTCGAAGTCGCCAATTTTTGCTCGCATGCGACGCTCATCTTCCTGTGGATACACAACGAAGATCGAACGCTGCGCGCCGGCTAGATTTCGCTGCCATGGGGCACTTATATGTTTCTCATAGTTATTAGCTAGATCGTCTAACCTACTCATTCATGTGCCTCCAATCGCGCTGGCCGATCAATGGAGCAAAGCCGATATCGAAGGCGTTGCTGTTTTCGCGCAGCTCAATTAAACCAAGTTTGCGAGCCTCGATGGCTCTTGCTCTAGCCGTGTCTTCGTCGGCATCAATAAGCCGAACGAATTCACTGGATAACAATCGCTTTCCCCGAGTGCCTGCGGCATAGGCCAGCAGCAATGCAAATGTGATAGAAGTGGGCGTTGGTTTAACCAGTTGCCGCACCTTTCGGACGCGGCCAACTAAGTGTCCACTCTGGGTAAAGCTTGACCCCGCATTTCGCACAATCTTATCAATTGTCGAGTCGGCCATTGTTTCATCACAGAAGTCTTTAATGGCCCGCGTGAGCTGCGTGCGACTAACTTCCGAGTCGACCGGAGTGCCGAGGATTACCGGAGCCGCGGCCCGAAGCGTTGGATCGCGTCCGTAGGCAGAGAGGATCGCGATAAGCGGCTGAGAACTTTCGTCGAGTTTCCAGAGCTTGCGAAGCGCCCGGAACAGCGGCACCGATTGGTCAAGGCTGTAGAGTTCGCGCAGGAATCGCAGGCTGGCTTTTCGAGTGGCCTGGGTCGGCTTGGTCAGAATGTTGTCATCAACGATCGCATGTTCGTAATCCGCCAGCGTTTGGACCGAATCGGGCTGGCTGAAATGCGCAAGCAGCCCCCCGAGCTCATCGCTCATCATGGTTCGGCTAGTGTGGGGACCGCTCACCCCGTCTTTTAGGCCGAAAAACTCTGAAATCTCATTCATATCCCGCGTCGCTTCTGATCTGGATCGCCAAGAAAGCTTCAATACGCGGCAATTCTAGCAGGCTTCGCTCGGCTGTCTAGTTTGCCGGCAAACTGGCCGGCAAGCATGAAAAGATTATTTGACCGGCTGCGGGGAAATACATATGGTTACGACAATCATGCTCCTGCCGACGTTCGGGGGGGGCGGATTTGAGATTTAGGATTTTGCTGGGTAACCCCCGGGAAAGGGAGTCAGAATGTCAGAGATCGATCAGTTGCTTGCCCAGTTCATGGCCGGCCAAACGAAGCAGTCCAAGGCCCGATCAGCGGTCAACGGGCGTTTTACAAAGCTACTTGATAGCGAAATCAACATCGGCCAAGGGGTGCGTTCGCGAGCCAGTCGCAGCCAAACCAGCCTCAGAGATTTGCTTCGCGGCGAGAACGGTCGTGATTCAGGTTTCCCAAGAATCCTTCAGTCTGTGGATTCTGATTTCTTGGGGGGCTCGTTTGACCGACATGTAAAGGTCTGGCCATTGGATGACATCGATGTCTTCTTCCCGATCGACGGCAGCGGGCTCTATTACACGGAGCATGGTCAGCGAAGTCGTTTTCATGTCCGAACTGACGACAGCACGCTTCCCAATCCGCTGTATAGCGACACCGTATCTCGCTGGACAAAGCCAGACGGAACCATCTCCTCCGCAAAGCTACTCTCTGGTTTCAAGGCGGTCCTCAAACGCAGGTATCCGAATACAAAAGTTGCGATCGACGGACAGGCGATCAATACGCAGTTCTCAATCGACGCAAGCAACGAGAGCGATGGACTAGGTTTCGATGTAGTCCCCTGCTTTTCTTTATTTGATTCGTACAGGATGGAACCGGACATCTACGTTATCCCAGATGGGAATGACGGCTGGATCTCGACCAATCCAAGATTAGACAAGGTAGTGTCGACCAATCTTCAAGCAAACAACGATAAGTGCCATCGTCCATCAGTGAAGCTAGTCAAGTATTGGAATAAGACGCAGCTTAGCTCCAAAATTTCGTCTTACTACATTGAGCTGGCAGTCTCAAGGGATCTCGAAACCCGAAATGCTCGCGGCGAGACAGTTACGCGGATCTCGGAGGCCGTTGCTCTCGGTTTTCAAGCTCTCGCAGATGCGCTGCAGAGCGGCGACCTTCAACCGCGAATACGGCAAGCGCCGATGGTTGAAGACGGTGGTGTTACCCATTCCGAGAAAAATACTGTTGCCGCTGCGGCACGTCTAGCCAACCTCGCACTAGGGTATGAAAACCAAGGGGACGAAGAAAACGCGATTGCATGCTGGGAGGTTGTGTTCAATGACAGCTTCTAGTACCGAACAAAGTCTACCTAATGCGGAAGTAGTACACCGCGCCTTTCGTGGGTCGAGCGAATCTGCGAAGTTGAAACGGTCTTTAGCACTTATCTTTGAGGTAACAGCCGTGGCTACCTCAGGACTACTATTGTTCGATTACTTCAAGAACAGCGGACAGAGTGCGTTACTACTGCTTGCCTTCGCGGCTGTGCCGGTGGTTCTTAGATTATGGGCTGACCACGATTCTGGGCTTGCGCGGCCTTGGAGACGAGAGGCATTAAGTGCGTACATCAATGGTCGCGATCTGGGACCTGCTGAGCGAGTGCGCGTCTTGCGCCGTGTCCCTTGGCTAGCAAGTTGGCTCGCCGCAAGACTGCCAGCCCAGTCTCTCGATGAGTATTACGCTGCTACGCGTCAACCCGGCCCACAGAGGAATCATGAGGCCTATGCGTGCAGCGCACTATACACGGCGCAGCTGCAGAAGATTCTCTTCGTATCAGGTCTAATCTGCTTGATCAGCGTTCTGATCGCTGTCTTTGTCGCGATGGTACTTCTCTTTGACTCTCCGCCCGCGGCCGCTGTGCGAGACAGGTTAACTCAGGTTTTATGCTCGATTGTTTGTGCGGTGGTTGTTCTTAGGTTGTTCGAGTTTACCGCCAAGTCATTCTTTGCATGGCGCTCGGCGGAAAACACCGTTTCAACTCTGATCGAATCAAATCACGTAACGAATGAAGAAGTCTGTCGAGCATCGCTCGAATACGATTTTGAGCTTGTCGGTAGTCCGACGATCCCGACGTGGCTCTATAAGCTAAACCGAAATCGAATCGAAAAGGTGTGGAAGGAGTCACTCGCCGCCTTAGAGGCGAAGTGGACTACTCCTACGTTCGAATCACTCGATGGAGGCAAATGACATCGCCCCAAGTTTTGGTGAGTTGCGTGAACGGACTTTCTATGTCTCGGCGACTCAACCATCAACGCGTGTTCGATGCCACCTGTACGAACCGCATTCAACGAACTTTTCGATAAGGAGAACTCTAAAGTGCTCAAACGATTTCCGATCCTAACTTGCATTTTCCTGCTGGCGTTCCAGCCCCTGGTATTCGGGCAGGAAATCGCCAGAGAGACTACGCAGTCAAAGCCTCTGCTTTCGCCAGAGGCATCGTTAGACCTATTGCAAGCTGACCATAGCGATCACAAGCCACTGCTTGTTTCTCAGGCTGAGCTCGACCAACTTATAAATAAGGATGGTGGCGGCGCTTGCCCAATTGCTGTCGGCTTGATTGCCGAGCAGGCTTTGCGATCAATGGTTGGCCTTCCTTTGGATCTACATCCACATCGAACCGCCCTTCGAATCTTCCAAGAGAAGCCCGAGTTAGAAGAAGGGCGAATCAGTAATCAGCAATTTGTCGAGCTGCTTGCGTTCCTCTGCCGAGGCCTCGACGAGATGCCGGTGGCCATAACCACTGTGTCTGCTCCGACAAGCACCTACAAGAATGCCGAAACGGAATGGTCGCAAACGGAAGGTCGCGATCTTTCCGTTGTTGCAGGTCAGATCAAGATTCTTGCCTACACCGTCACGACAGCGACGGGTACCGTCCGAGGTCGTCATTTTGTGTTGCTTCAGGGCGGTGATGAAAATCAAATATCGTTTGTGAACCCAGGAAAGCCAACGAAGGACTACACGTTTACCATCGAATGTCGTGGTGATTCGTCTGGGCCGAAGAGACAGGTATTCTTTCACAGCCCTGCAGGATTCAACAGCTCCAATCAGATATACGAGCTGAATACGATCTTCACCATTCGGTTGATCAAGGAACCGACAGGCGTAGCAAAAAAAGAAGACGTTTCAGTCAACTCAATCAATGAAAAGATTGATCAGTTAGCACCCCTCCTTCGACAACAAGGCGATCTCACTAACCCAACTGCCTGGCGTAAGCATGGTGCAGCGTTTGGATTGCCAGGGTTGGATCTACCGACTGAAGTCGACGGAAGCGGTTGGTCAACTCTGGATATGCTCGAAGTCTTCCGACACGCAGGCAAACACAATCTCAACCTTCGTGATGTTGTTGGAGCCGCTCATGGCCGACCATTGGCGAAGTCGAACACTGCATATGCAAAACGTGTCTTGAATGACATCGTAGCCGGCAAAGCGTATGTCGCCGTTGCCATTACGGAGCCCGATGCTGGCAGCGACATGAGGGCTATGGAAAGTCGAGCCACGAAAGTCGGAGACGGGTTCTCGTTGAGCGGACAAAAGCTGTGGAACGCTCGCCTACGACAGGCAACTCACGTCGTGCTGTATACCTTGGCGTCAAACGGCAAGGCAGGAGCAAGAACCGCCTTCTTACTACCCATCGATCACCCTGGTCTTCAGATCGTAGACGAATATGCCCACGGACTGACCGGCAACTCATTTGGCGGCCTGAAATTCAACGATATGTTCGTAGGACCTGAGTATTTAATTGGTGAAGACGGTGATGGAGGAAGGATCTTCAACGAACACTTCACCTACTGGCGACTGATGCAGTCAGCCGCTGCCATTGGATGTGGGGAGGCCGCTCTTCAGCAAATGGCCGATCGAATTAAGGAGCGACAAGCTTACGGTGGTCCAATTGGTCGCTTCACGCACTTGCAGCAGCCAATCGGCGAATACACCACCAAGCTCCAAATGGCGATGGCACTCGCCCGCGAAGCAGCAGAACTCATGGACCAAGGAAACTACGAAGCCGCGTCTCCGCTGGTCAACGGTATCAAGGCAGAAGGCGTCGAAATCGCGCTAGCCGCTTCTGATGCGGCAATGCGGGCTCACGGAGCCCTCGGCTACAGCCGGCAGGTAGATCTCGGTGATCGCGTTCGCGACCTAATGGGTCTACGAATCGCAGACGGAACCACTGATGTTATGAGGATGGAAGTCGTTCGCTCAGTCTATGGCTACGATTTTTGGGATATGGCTGTTCGCAGCTTTAAAGCAGAGGAAAAAATAACCGCCAATGAAAAGGATTAATCCAAACTGATGGATTGGCCGTTGGAGTGCGCGAATACTCAAATAACCCCGAGGCTCTCTGACGACTCTCCGACGCCCTCGGCCCAGGTTATTCGCCAAAACGGCCAAAGAGCCATAACCCAGCACAGAGAAAACAGTCGAGTTTCGCGAAGTGTCGGTCCCACTCAACTCTACCAACCCCGTCAAACTCTGTTTGACCGCTGGGTTAAGTATTTAAGCCGTCGATGGTTCAGCGAACTGTCGGCGGCTTTTTTCGTTTTTCCGCGTGGTATTCGCAGTGTCAAACGCACTACGCCCCTATCTCACGCGGCTCTCTGGGTCTCCAAGTAGAGACTCTCTGTCGGCGCTCCCCGCCCCCTCGGCTAGTGCTCGGAACCGGAACTCTCGCGACTCTCTTGTCTCACTGACCTTCGGCTTATGTGATTTTCTCATGCCGAGAGACTCTCCAGAGACCACTCCCAAAATGCCGTTTCGGCCTGGGAAAAACCATTGCGTGGGACGTCGTCCGGGCAAGTTGCATAGTTATCCCTGAGAAGTGGTTTGGTCCGATTCGGTAGGTTAAATGTGCCTAAACATGCCTCAGGAGGTTATTTGCCAGAGATGGTCTCGCCGGCGGAGCAGGTAACGCAGGTGGCAACACTGCTGGGACGAGCGGTGCTGCCGTGGAAACGCGAGAAAGAACAATCGTCAGAAATCTCGGAAATCGTCTCAGACTCTCTACCCAAACGGCTTGAGTTTAGTCCGGTTTCCTCGCTCTCTGTGACTGGTCAAAACGACGAGGCAACGGGCTTCGAAGAGACCAGTGCAAAGTCCGAGACAAATACAGATAACCATGTGCGAGGAGCAACAAACAAAGATCGCGGCCCTGATCGTCGACGCATGTGGACTCCTCAAAAGGTGTTTGAAGCCATTGTCAATCGACGCGCCGAGGGCTTTGACCTAAGTGCGACTCGCTACGAGGACCACGGATTATTTGCTGCTGCCAGGGCGCGCTTCGGTAGCTGGAACAAGGCACTGGTTGCTGCCGGCATCGACGCGGTGTTGCGTGAGCAATGGGATGAGGAGAAGGTTTTAGTCCGAATTAGGCAGTTGCTCCATGAGGTGCCAATTAAACGAATCCGCCGGCTGGATTCGAAGTTAACGTCTGCGGCCGAGCGCCGCTTCGGTTCGATTCACAAAGCCGTTGAGGTCGCACTTTCACAGGGAAACGCGAGGAATGCGAGGAAAACGCAATGATACGAGAGACATTCTCGCCATCAAGCGCGAGTTCCGCAGCTGGGCCCGAGCCATCAAAGCGGCGTTTCGGGCTAACGATTCCAGAGAAAGCTAGCTGGATGAATTCCTATTGGCTAGCCGCCAGCGTTTGAAGATCGCTCTTGGCTCTGAATGAACTCGGCTCGCGCTTCGGCGGCGGTCAGACGGACAATCTTACCGTCTCGCCAAATCACGACCTCGGTCCCGGTCCGTTCAGCTATTTCGATAACCTGCTGGCCTGCATCTCGACACGCAGCAGCTACCTTTTCGTCCATCGACAAGGAGTGGCGGTCTTGATTGGAACGGATCATATGTTACCTCCCGCGAAAGATTGGATTGACTGCCATACATCAACTTTTCCGACCCATTCGTCCCCGTTTGACCTCCGCCAAATAACTTCAGGCGGCGTAACCGCACCATTCAAAACCCATGCCTCATCAACGATCGGCAAATAGACTGTGTTCAGGTTTCTAAGCCCTCGGATGTATCGCCGCCGGATATCGGGAATAGCAATATCGTGTCCGCCTTGAGCCACCCGCGAAGCAACTCGCTGTATGGCCAGTTCGTCACTTGGCAGCCAGATAAAGAACAAGGTAACGTGAAATCCGAGTTCTTTCCAGCGCGGAATGCGCCAGCGATAGCTACGCCCGGCAAGCGTAGTTTCCAATGCAAAACTCGTTTTTCCCGCTTCAAGCTCACCGAGTCGTTGTAGAAAGATCTCGGATGCTCGCAGCGCTTGACGTTCCGGGGCGAACGGGCACAGACCGCGGGCAATTAAGTCGGCGTTCAGAAACTCGTCGCAATCGATATAGCGATTCAAGTAGTTCTCGACGAAAGTTGACTTGCCAGCACCATTCGGACCAGCGATAACGCTGACTGTCCGGCTAGGTTGGTTCATCCTTCACCATGTTTCAGTTTCTTTCCTCAGGCGTGACTCTCAATTTATT